>JANMAA010000120.1:0-42136 GCA_031359215.1 Acidobacteriota bacterium
CGACCGTTTGGAAAAAACATTAAAAAAAATCCGCAATGAACTTGGCGGCGATAAGGATGACGAAGTAGAAAAACTTTCATCGACTCAAAATGCGCTTAAAACATTACAAAGTTATACTTCAAATTTGGTCGAAGAATTGAAAAAAACCACTCGTTACAGTGTTTCGGCAACTGCGATTCAAACCTCTAACGCAATTTTGAAAATCGTGCAGTTTATTCGGCTTGGGAAAAATTCATTATTGCAATAAAATATATCCGAAAGACTTTTATTATTTTCATCGCATTTGGTTAAAGATCAGTTCGAATAGTGCGTCCGGGCATAGCAAAACCTGTTATTTACTCCTATTTATCAAACTTGATTTATAAAAAAGTCCGAAGATGAAAATTCTGATGTTGCTTTTTCGATAAATCACATAGATTAAATTGTATGTTCTATTTTTCAAACCTGAAACCCGATTATGGATTTATAGCCCGAACTAATTTTCTTTTAACACTTATCTTTTTTTGCTTTTTTTCCGGCATTTTCGCGCAAGAAAGGGATGACGAAGTTATCAAAGTTGACTCGACAACCGTTGTTCTAAATGCAACTATTACTGATTTTGACGGCAAACCGACACGAGGTTTAAAACAAATCCAGTTTAAGGTTTTTGAAGATGGAAAGGAACAAAAAATTGATTTTTTTGAAGCGGAAAAAACTCCCTTCGCAGCAATAATTCTGCTTGATACTTCCGGCAGTATGGAAACGAGGGTTTCATTAGCGCGGTCGGCGGCGATAAATTTTCTTGACGGTTTACGCACTGATGATATGACGGCTATTTACAATTTCGATTCTAAGGTTTCAATCGTGCAGGATTTTTCCAACAGCCGCGACATTAACGAGAAAGTATTCGATTTGAAGGCTTACGGTTACACGGTTTTGAATGATGCAATTTACAAAGCGGCTCAGGAACTCGGAAGTCGTCCTGAAAAGCGTCGCGCAATAATCGTGCTGTCGGATGGAGCAGACACCAAAAGCGGTAATTCTGCCGACAAAGCTCTTAAAGCCGCGCTTGCCTCGAATGCAACGATTTACACGGTCGATATGTCGGCAATTGACACGGGCGGCGGCGAACGAATGCAAAATAAAAGTGTATTAAAGAATTTTGCGGAAAAAACGGGCGGCATTTTTATCCCGACTCCCGGCGGAATGGCAATGCGCGAGGCTTTTAAGAATATTGCGGACGAACTCGGAGTTCAATATACGATTGGTTATCAACCTTCAAACAATACTAAAGACGGCAAATGGCGTTCAATCGAACTTCGGGTTGCGCGTCCGAATCTGAATATCAGAACGCGCAAGGGTTATAATGCGCCTAGAGAAAAATGATAAAATCGCATTTAGTGTTTCAGACTTTATGCTCAATAATTAGAAAAGATTTTTACTTCGGGATAGCTGATAGCTGAAAGCTGATAACTAAAACGCAAAAAATTATCAGCTTTCAGTTTTCAGCTATTCCGAAAGTTTTTTTAACCATTATAAAGTCTGAAACACTACCGATAAAAGTTAATGAACAAGCGTTGGACAATCCGAAAGCACGACCGCGAAGAAGTTATTAAACTCGCCAATTCTCTGCAAGTTTCGCCCATAGTTGCCGCTTTGCTCATCACACGCGGTTACGAAACCGAAGAATCAGCGCATAAATTTCTAAATCCTTCTTATGACGATTTGCACGAACCGAATCTTTTAAAGGGAATGAAAGACGCGATGGCGCGAATTTTAAAAGCCATCGAAAATGGTGAAAAGATTTTGATCTGGGGCGATTACGATGTTGACGGAACGACGGGAACGGTAGTTTTGCGAAAGGCTTTGGAAATTCTCGGCGCACAAACCGGCTTTCACATTCCGCATCGTTTCAGTGAAGGTTACGGACTCAACAAGGAATATCTCGAAAAGGCAAAAGAGAAAGGTTATTCGTTGGTCATCAGCGTTGATACGGGAACACGCTCTTTTGAACCGTTAGCGTGGGCAAAGGAAAACGGCTTGGATGTAATTGTTACGGATCATCATTTGTCGGACGAGGTTCGCGGCAATCCCGAATGTGTGGCGATGGTCAATCCGAATCAGACAGGTTGCGAATATCCCGACAAAAATCTTGCCGGTGTCGGCGTTGCTTTTAAATTAGCTCACGCGCTTCTTAGAGAAAAAGGACGCGAAAATGTTGTCAAAGGTTTTCTTAAAGTCGTTGCTATCGGCACAATCGCCGACGTTATGAATTTGACGGGTGAAAACCGCGCCATTGTTTCAATCGGCTTAAAGGATTTACAAAAAGCTCATAATTTCGGTTTGCGGGCTTTGATGGAAGTCTCCGAATGTAATAGCGAAATGACGAGTTATCACATCGGTTTTCGTATCGCACCGCGCATCAATGCGGCGGGCAGAATGGACGCGGCACGCCACGTCGTCGAACTTTTTGAAGCCGAAACTTTTGAAAAAGCGCGTGAATTAGCCGAATATCTCGATATTAAAAACCGTGAACGACAAAAGGTTCAAATCGACATTTTGCAAAAGGCACTGCTTGAATACGTCGAAAATGGCGGAAGCGCGAAACAGGCACATTTTGCCGTAGTCGCCGGTGAAGGCTGGCATCGCGGCGTGATCGGACTGGCGGCATCAAAAATCAGCGAAAAAATCCATCGTCCTTCCATCGTCATTTCAATCGAAGACGGTATCGGACACGGCAGCGCACGAAGCATCTCAAATTATCATCTTTTAAACGGAATGGACGGGTGTGCCGAGTTATTCGAGAAATACGGCGGACACGCGGCAGCGGCGGGAATGACCATTAAAAGCGAAAATATTGACAAACTCCGCGAGAAATTAAACGAACACGCTGCCCAAAATCTTTCGGCTGAAGATTTACTTCCCGAAGTCAAAATCGATGCGCTCGTTTCATCGAAATCTTTGAATCTCGAATTGGTTGAAAGTTTGAAAAAATTCGAACCGTTCGGTATGGGAAACCCGAAACCCGTTTTTGTTACAAGGAATTTGCAGCTCGTAGATGAACCGTATGTAATGAAAGAAAAGCATTTAAAGTTAAAACTGCGCGATGAAAAAAATCAAAGATTTGAAGCCGTTTGGTGGGACGGCGTTGAAAAATCAAAAGAGCAAACTCTTAAACCGCAAACCGGCATCGAACTAGCCTATACGCCCGAAGCCAATACTTGGAACGGAAATACCCGCTTACAATTGGTCGTTCAGGATTTAAAGGTCTAAATTATTATTTGTGATGTCCGAAAATATTCAGCGCAAAAACATTAAAAATCTCGAACTTCGCGCCCGAATGCCGCAAATCTTCCGCGTTCTAGCGATTTTAGCGTTTGTTGCCACGATTATTGCCGTCATCATCGGATTTTATCGTGCTTACGGTTATAAAGAATTTCGGATGAAAGGTCTGCCGGCGGAGCTTTCCAAAGATGTCTTGGCGGAAATCAAAGGATATGAACGACGCGAAACCGAAGGCGATGTTATTAAATATTACATAAAAGCCGACAAAGCCACGACTTTTACGGATAATCATCAGGAGTTAGAAAACGTATTTTTACAGGTTTATGATGATCTCGGCGAAAAATTCGACCAAATGACGGCGCAAAAAGCGATCTATGTTCCGGCTGAAAATAAGAATTTTACCGCCTATTTTGCAGGCGATGTGAATATCGAAACCCGCGATGCACTCAATGTAAAGACCGATCAATTGACCTATAAAAAAGAAACGGAAATTGCCAATGCCGAAGAATTGATTGAATTTTCCCGCGAGAATGTATCAGGCAAATCTTTCGGCGCGATTGTCAAAATGCAGGAAAAGACTCTCGAATTATTAAAAGATGTCGAGATAAATGCTTACGGCAACGAAGCGGGGGAATTTAAGAACGCCGATTTCCAACGTGCGAAAATCACTTCGGGACACGCTTTTGTAAATCAACCGGCGGGAAAAATCGAGTTTGATCAAAATGTAATTATTAACGTAACACCCAATAAAAATGGTGACGAACTAGCACAACCAACCGATGTAAAATCAGATCGTGCCACGGCTCTTTTTACCAACAAAGAATTAAAACAGATCAATTTAACAGGCAATGTTGACGTTTATCAAAAGCCGACCAAAGCCAACGCAAAATGGACAAAAACCAAAGCTAATCGTGCCGTCGCCAAGATTGACAAGGAGTTGAAACAGCTTGAACTTTTTGACAATGTAACGATCGAGACGACTACGAATGATGCCAAACCCACAAAAATCAAGACGAGCTACGCACTCTACGAAAAAGATGCCGACAAATTTCAGTTAAAGAACGGTGTTGAAATTGTCACGGTCGAGGACAATCAGCCGACAACCATAAAATCAACCGATGCGATTTATGAACAAACAAACGGTAAGATTTTTCTTTATGGCAACGCCGAAATCACACAGGGAAACAATTATCTGAAAGGCGATAATCTGACAGCACAGCTTTTTCCCGACAAAAAATTAAACAACGCCTTTGTCAAAGGCAATGCTTATCTGAAACAAATTACGAGTGAAAGAACGACCGAAGTTTCGGGAAATGAATTGAACGTAATTTTCGGCAATGACCAACTTCTGCAAAATGCGAACGCTGTCGGCGCAGCGAACGCGGTTCTGATTCCGGCTAATTCAAATGAATACTCAAAAGTAACGCTTTCTGCGCCAAATGCCGTTAAATTAAATTTTCAAGCCGGTCTTCTCGATCAAATGCAAACCGAAGGACGCACGACGATTTTGATGAATGCGCCGACTAATAAACCCGATGCCGCCAATAAAAAATTGACGGCAGATATGATAAAAACCGTTTTCAATGCTAACGGCAAGGATTTATCAAAAGCCGAAGCAGTCGGTAATGCCGAACTTTATATCGAACCGCTGCAATCTGCACCGGCAAATTATAAAACAACGATCAACGCGCCGAGATTTGACTGTGAATTTTTTGAAACGGGTAATAACGCAAAAAATTGTTCCGCTGCCGGGAAAGCAAAAATCCTTCGTGTCCCGACGGTCAAAAGCGAAAATCGCGGCAATCAAACCCTCTTAGCCGACAAGTTAAATGCCGCTTTCAATCGGCAAACGCAGGATGTTCAGCAATTTGACGCGATTGGAAACACGAAATTTACCGAACTCGACCGCAATGGAATTGCCGGAAGCATAACTTTTGCGGCAAGCGATGAGATCGTCCGCTTACGCGGCGGCGAACCGACCGTTTTTGATTCGCGGGCGCGGGCTAAAGCAAACGAAATCGATTGGGACACCCGCAATGAGAAATCATTTTTGCGCGGCAGCGTCAGCACGACGTATTACAGCCAAAAACAAACAGGCGGCTCAACTCCTTTCAGCAACGTCAGTTCCCCTGTTTTTATCACGGCGCAAGATGCTAATTTCGACCATAAATCCGAGATCGCAACCTACACGGGAAACGCCCGCGCCTGGCAGGAAAACAACTATGTCCGTGCTGACAAATTAATTTTACAGCAAAAACAAGGTCAGCTTTTCGGTGAAGGCGCGGTGCAAAGCCTGCTTTACGATACGAAGAAAAAAGAAAACGGCAAAGAATCAATCGTCCCGGTTTTTGCTTCCGCCAACAAATTGTTTTACGAGCAAGCCAAAAATATGCTTCGCTATGAGGGAAATGTGGACATCCGGCAAGGCACTGACCGAATTGTTGCCGGTGTCGCCAGCGTTATTCTGAACGAAAAAAACGAGGTTTCAAATACCGTTGCCGAAAATAACGTCATCATCACGCAACCCAACCGCAAAGCCGTAGGCGATTACGCACAATACACGGCAGCGGACGAAAAAGTTGTTTTACGCGGAAATCCGGCAACTATCGAAGATACCGAAAACGGTTCTTCGCAAGGCGCACAAGTTACGGTTTTCTTGCGCGAAAAACGCATTGTCGGCGAAAGCAAAACCGAGCAAAATAACACCGGAAGAATTCGAACGGTGTATAAGATCAAGAATCAATAATTTCTCATATCCAAAATTAATCGACCTAATTCTCTATTTCTGTCTAAAATACCAAAAAAATCTCACTTTAGTTCGTTAAATTGCTAAACTTTTCAGGTTTTTTCTGCTATATTTCTACAAATAATAAAATTCACTTCTCGGAGATTGCAAAAATAAGGGTTTGTATTATATTAAAGCAGACGTTTTTTTTCACAATTATTCAATGAAAAGACAATCCGATTTACTACCGGAAAATTTCAACGATTTGCTGAGTTGGTTTTCAGACAATCGGGAAACAGCCGGGGAAAAATATGAAGAGATCAGAAATGGGCTGATTCGTTTTTTCTACTTCAAAGGATGCTCGGACGCAGAAGACCTCGCCGACGAAGCTATCAATCGGGTAGCGACTAAATTACCCGTTCTTAATTTATCCACCAATACGAAACCGATAAACTTGTTCTATGGCTTCGCTTCAAAAATTTATCTCGAATATTTCAACCGCATAAAAAAACAGGAAGTAGAATTCAATCCCGATATTCATCATCAATTTACAGCTAAAGAATTCTCGTCAGACCCTGAAGATACAGATCAAAAATGCCTGAATGAATGCTTGGAAAAACTTGGGGCTGATGATAAAAATTTGATGATTTCCTATTTTTGCTCGGAAAAAGCCGAAAAAATTGAAAACCGGAGAAAATTATCCGAAAAATTGCAAATGAATATGGGTGCAATCCATACCAAAATTCACCGGTTAAAAAAAATTCTGCGTAAATGTATCGAAAAATGTGCGGCTGAAAATTAATTTGTAAGATTATGCAATTTTTTCTCATTATAGTTGAGTGATGGAAATGAAAGATTATAAAAATTATTTTCTCGGTTTGATGTCACAAGCAGATGTCGAAACACTCGAACTGCAAATAATGTCTAATGACGAATCAGAAGCAGAATTGCTTCAAGCCGAAAATGATTTGATCGAAGATTATCTTGATGGAAAATTAAAACCTAAAGAAATGAGTGCATTTAATGAAAAATTTTTAGTTACGGAAGAACGTCGGGCAAGAGTCCGCTTCGTTAAAACGATAACTGATTATGCACAAAACTCTGCCGAAAAACCTGTCATAACACAAGAAACCAAACCGAGTTTTTTTGAGCAATTAAATTCTGTTCTAAGTCCGCGCAAATTTGCGTTCGGATTCGGCTCGTTAGCCTTGATTTTGACAGTCGGATTTATAAGCTATCTCGGCTGGAAAAATTACTCGAACTATTCAAGTAATTCGGAAATCAGCATTCTACTAAACAAATCCTTCAAAAACGACCGACCGACAGAAGCCAGAATTACCGGTTTTGACTACGCCCCAAAATCCGAAGGCACACGCGGAAACGCAGATAAATCCGCCGACCTCAACCTCGTTTCCGCAAAATCCCGCGCCACCGAAGCTGTCCTAAAAGATGAAACCGCCGAAAATCTGCACCAACTCGGTCGCGTCCTTCTAGCCGAAAAGAACTTTGACGAAGCCATCAAACAATTTGAAAAATCCATCAAGAAAAACCCGAACATCGCCGAAATACACAACGATTTAGGCGTTGCCTTGATGGAGAAAGGAAAGCAAAAAGAAGAAGGAAAACTAGAACTTTTTGCCAAAGCCAATGAAGAAATCGAAAAGTCTATCGAGTTAGATAAAAACCTTACTGCCGCCTTTTTCAATCGCGGTCTTGTCATTGAATCATTAAGTTTACCAAACCAAGCCAAAGAAGCGTGGGAAAATTATCTAAAAATAGACTCAACTTCCCAATGGGCAAACGAAGCCCGCCAACATCTACAAAAACTCGAAACAAATAAACCTGTCAGCAAAACAAAAGAAGAAGTTTTACAAGAATTTTTACAAGCCAAACAAGCCAACGACACGGAAAAAGCATGGCAGACTTTGAGCAGAAATCGTGAAATGATTACAGGCAAGTTGATTCCGCAGCAACTTGCTTTTTTGTTTGTTGATAGTAAGACAAACCGAGATGAAGCAACTGCTAAAAAAGCTTTGGATGCGTTGGTGTATATGGGAAAATTAGAAGAAGAAAAATCGGGTGATTTGTTTTGGCGGGATTTGGCAAGATATTATGCAGAGATTTCCCCTGAAAAAGTTCCTCTTCTCAAAAAAGCACATGAATCTCTCTTTAACGGTTTCGAGCAATTTATCAAAAGGGATTTTACAAAGGCATTGAGTGAATTTGAGTCCTCTTCACAGCTTTTTCATCAAGCGGGAAATGAACTGCAAAAGGAAATTAGCAACAACTATATTACCAATTGTCTTGGCTATTCGGACAATAAATCAAAGGAGATTGATGACAGAAGAGTTAAAATTATTAATCAAATTCTAAAACTTTCTCAAGAGAGAAATTATAAGTGGTTGGAGTTATTAGGACTCTTAAGGATAACAAGTATTCAAAACGAAGCAACTCAATATTCCAGTGCCATCAAAAATGCGGAAAGGGCTTATCTAATAGCAAAGAATTCTGAAGATTCATATGACGAGCAAAGAACTTTAGTTATGTTAGCTTCTATTTATTCTCAATTAGGAAATAAGAAAAAGGCAATTAATTACACCCAAAAAGTCTGGGACAAAATAAATGATCCTGATAATAGTTTGAGACAAAAATTGAGGGAGTATTTTGGTATGGCTAATTTGTTTGTTTCGGTTAATAATTTGAACCTGGCAAAACTTCTCGCAAGAGAGGAAACCACACTCGCAGAACAAATTGGCGAAACAAGCCTATTATCAATATCTCAAACTCACGCCGGAATTATTTTTGCAAAGAACAATAATTTTATCGAAGCACGAGATTTTCTGACAAAAGGAAGGCAAAATGCAGAAAACTTACCTACTGGAAAAGTTCAAAAGAACCTCGTTGCCTATTCTCTGTTAAAACTTGCCGATTTAGAGCAAGAAACAGGTAATTATGAAGAATCTGCCCGTCTCTATAGCGAATCTTTTAAAATGAATGATTCGCCTTATTTCGAGCTTGAGATTCAAAAAGGTCGCTTAAGGTCTTTTTTAGCCACGGGAAACAATAATGAACTTGAGCGGCAAATTCCTAAAACTATTCAGATAGCCGAAGAAAATCGTCAAAAGATATTGGAAGAAGAGCAAAGTAATGGTTTTTTCCATAATGAAAACACTATATTTGAAACAGCGATTGAGTGGGAATTTGAACGTGGAAACTATGAGGAATCTTACAATTATAATGAAGAAGCAAGCGCGAGGTCATTATTAGATTTAGTAAAAAGGAGCAAAAAGTCAGTTGAGTCCAATGAAAATCCAGAGGTTTTTGCTATTGCCAAACCCTTAAAGTTTGCCCAAATCCAGCCAAACATACCGGAAAATATTCAGCTTTTACAATACACAGTTTTAGACAATAAAGTCTTGATTTGGTTAGTCTCAAAGGACAAATTTATCGTAAAAAAAGTCCAAATGTCTTCGGAAGATTTACAAAATAAGGTCGAACAATTTATTCGGCTTACCTTAGAAGATAAAAAAGAGGTATCCGCAGAGACGACTCAACTTTCCAAAGAAATTTTTTCGATTTTAATAAAGCCGATTTATCAGGAATTGGACAAAGACAAACAAATTTGTCTGGTCCCAAACAAAGTCTTATTTTTTCTTCCTTTTTCGGCTCTGCTTTCTGAGAAGGGAAAACTATTTCTGGAAGAATTTGTAATCTCTTATGCCCCCAGTGCTAATATTTTTATTCATTGTACCAAAAATGCCGCGAAAAAAGATTCTCAATCACCCGAGACAATTCTAAGCGTGGGGAATCCGGCATTTGATATGTCGGCTTTTTCAGACCTTCCAAATTTAGAGGCTGCCGAGGGCGAAGCAAAAAGCATCGCCCGATTATATGATGAATCAATAATTCTTTTGGATAAAACTGCAACTAAAACAGCCTTTCAAAAAGATATTGAGAAAGTAGATGTTCTACATTTTGCCGGACACTATTTGGTCAAGCCGGAACTGCCGTCATATTCCAGTCTTTTGTTTGCCAAAGACGGGAATGATCCTGAACAGAGTATTTTAACTAACCGGGAATTATCTATTGAAAGTTTGAAACGGCTCAAACTCGTAGTTCTCTCCTCGTGCGAAACCGGGGTTGAATCGTATCTAAATGGGGAAGGCATGATTGGGCTGTCCCGGACATTTTTAGCCCTTAATATCCCGCTTGTTGTTGCCAGTCAATGGAAAGTTGACTCCGGGGCAACAGCAATATTAATGAAAGAGTTTCATCGCCTTCGCCGTGAACAAAAGCTACCGACGGCGGTTGCACTGAGACAGGCACAATTAGAAATGTTAAATGATAAAGAGTTCAAAACACCATATTATTGGTCAGCCTTTGCCGTCTTTGGAGGCTATTCAAAATTTTAGTTTTACCAAATAAATAAATTCGAGGAGAAAAAATATGTCAACAGTTAATTTTGCATTAAGAGGGCTAGCAGCCTGCTACCATAAAGAAGGGAGTGATTCTTGGACCATCATTTTTCCCACAGACGATACGCACAGGATTAAATTTTCTTATATCAAAGACGGGGCAAAACATCCTCCGATTGAGCTTGGTGGGAAAAGTGTCAGTTTTTTATCACCATTTTCCAAAGAACCGGCAGAATATGAGGATGCCAGCTTTAGAGATTTCGTTTTAGATTTAACAGGTGATTATCTTTATAGAGAAGGGATAAAGAAAAATCCGACAGCATCAGGGCTTGGCGAAACAAAATTAGAAATTAAGCACGCTACTCTTCGTTCTTTAGTACCCAGAGAGGGGCGATTGACTTATATTTTCCCTTTTGATACTCCTGATGACATCAAATTATTAAAAGACAAAGTGGGCAATCCTCAACTTATTACAATGTTGGTTGGCGGTTCAATTCAATTACAGGACGACAAAAACGTAACAATAGAAATTGAGGGAGAATCACCAATTGAACTTTCAGCAGGAGATAGTTTCGACATTGATAATGATTGTCATTTGCCGACAGAAACGAACGATTTCCGATTGTATCAGAAGATATACTCAGGCAAGAAAACTGATCTAAAATTTGAGGCGATTTCAATTATCAATCCTTTGTCTGAGGGGAACCATGAAGAATCTGTATCAAACCTTAAAAAAATGAATCTGGAGCGTTCATTGGAAGAATCAATTATTAAAATTATTACAAGCCCTCCTCCTCATATTTGTGACACTGTAAGAATAAGTAAACCTGAGGGACTTGACTAATCCTTTAAGAAGAGAAATATCAAGAATAAATTTGAATGAGTTATAGGTCATTAGCCTGTCACTTATTTTTGATTTCATCCAAAACAGTTTTTTGCGGTATTTGTCTGCAATGTTTTGAAGAAAAAAGTCATTAATAAGTGAAATAACAAATAAGTGAAATAACAAAAATCATTTATTAAAGGAGAAAATATGCCTATTTCTGCGGATTTAATGGAAGCCAAAGATCATTTAAGTGCCAGCCTTCTGAAGGTTGGAGAACAAACTGATAGTAACTTCTTTGCCCCGGTTTTCACAAACAGGTTAAATAAGGCGATTGAAAATGCCAATAATAATGTTCATGCGGTTGGTGTGGGGAAAAAAATTATTGATGGAAAAGTAACCAAAACTCAAGCTATTTGCATTTATGTCACAAAAAAGATTCATTCATCACTATTGCCAAAAGAAGCCCGTCTGCCTGAAATGATTAATGGTATTCCAACTGATATTATCGAAGCACCTCCGGCATTTTTAAAAGCCTGCACAAATGACAGACACCGAATTCAACGTCCAATGATAGGAGGTATCAGCATTGGTCACAAGGACGTTACGTTTGGCACTATCGGCTATTTTTGCCGATCTACTAAAGCAGGCGATGACCAGAATAAAATATACATATTAAGTAATAATCATGTTTTAGCCAATGTTGATAGTGCTTTCATAGGCGACAATATTTACCAACCGGGACCAAATGATGGCGGAATCTCTAATACCACTTTTGCGGCAAAATTCCACCGAGCTGTTCCGATTAATTTTAGTCAATATGGCAGTAATAGGGTTGATGCAGCTATCGGAGAAGTATTGTCAACTGTTGTAACTCAGAATAGCATTTGCCAAATTGGATCAATTACCGGCATCGGGCAGGTTCTAGAGGATATGATTGTTCGTAAACACGGGGCAATGAGTGGATTTACGGAAGGATTTGTCAGACACGAAGCTGTAGATGTAGTAGTCACCGTTCAAATGGATGTTCTTAATCCAGTCCTTACCGCAAAATTTGTTAATCAAATGCGGATTGACCGTATCCCTGCTTATCCTTATTTTGGAATTGGGGGCGATAGCGGTTCTTTGATTGTTAATAAGGAAACCAACGAAGCGGTTGGGTTGTTTTTTGCCGCCCCTGAAGATGGAAGTTATGGCTATGCAAATCATATTACGAATGTTATAAATGAATTGGAAATTCAGTTGTTGTAGGAATTTTATGAGCAAATCGCTTGATGAAGTTAAGGAAAATATTTCTCAAAAGTATTTGGGTAAATTTGGTATTCATGCTATTGCCGTTCATCGTAAAACAAATTCTTTAAATATTTACATTGATGCAGAACCGGATGAATCAAAAAAAAATGTTTTGGAAGAAATAGAAAAAGAAATTGCTCCTTTTTCGTTAATTACGATCAAAGAGGAAAGAGCTGGAATAAATTGAAAATTAGTTTTCGGACGATCCTACAGCAATTTGAGTGGTAGTCGCTCGAAATTTTGACCACGCTACAAAACCACGAATTTTCTAAGAACAAGTACTGTACCCCTTCAGGGTGAATAAAAATAATTACATTGCAAGCATACAGTGATTTTTTAAAATTAAAACCAACCTTTCTTTAGCTTATTATTTATAAACAAAAACTTAGAATCAAAGTCAAAAAAATCAATTATTACAACTTGCGAAGTTTAGAATTCATCTTTAAGTTAAATTTAGGATGACAAATTCTGACTCACACAATTCAAACGGGAATGGAAGTTTTCCAAATGACGCGCTGGCGGCGTTTAATTTGCAGAAGTCTTACGGGCGGCGGCGCGTGGTTGATGATGTTAGTTTGTCTGTCGAACAAGGCGAAGTCGTCGGGCTTTTGGGCGCGAACGGGGCGGGCAAGACGACGACGTTTTATATGATGGTCGGGCTTGAACGGGCTGAAAAAGGTGCGATCTTTTTGAATGGGAAGGACGTGACGAGTTTGCCGATGTATCTGCGGGCGCGGCTCGGGGTCGGTTATTTGCCGCAAGAGCCTTCGATTTTTCGCAAGATGTCGGCTGAACAAAATATCCTGGCGGTTTTGGAAACGATGAAAATGCCGCGTGCCGATAGATTTGCGCGGCTGGAAGAATTACTTGAGGAATTCGGCATTATGCACGTCCGCAAAACACGCGGCGATGCGCTTTCGGGCGGCGAGCGGCGGCGCGTCGAGATTGCGCGGTGTTTGGCAACCGAACCGCAGTTTATTCTTCTTGATGAACCGTTTGCGGGTATTGATCCGTTGGCGATTGATGACATTCGGGAAATTATTCTCTATCTCAAAAAACAGGGCATCGGCATTTTAATCACCGATCACAATGTCCGCGAAACTCTCGGCATTACCGACCGTGCATATATTATGACCGAAGGGAAAATTTTGCGAAGCGGTGCGCCGGCAGAATTGATCGAAGATGCAGATGTTCGCCGACTCTATTTGGGCGAAAGATTTAGCCTGTAAATATGTCGGAAAATCAATTTAATTGTCCAGAATAAATTCGTCATTTTTTGATTTTCATCGTAAAAAAAATTTTCTCTTAATTTTATACTTTTGAATAAAGCTAATAAAATGCAACTTTTTCGGGGCTAAAGGCGTGTTGTCAGTATAAAAAAAAGTATAGCTTTTACAATAGAATATGTGCTAAAATAATTTTATTCAAAAGAGGAGAGATTTGTGGTTATGAATTGCTGGCATTGTGAAAACAAACTTGAGTTTAATTTTCAAGCGACGGATTGGGTGAAGTTTTACTATTGTTCGGAGTGTGACAAATGGTATGAAATGAGTAAGGAAAAAGAAAAGGTGAACGGCGCAGTTCCGGTCAGATTCTTTGAATTAGAAAGTCGTCCGCAAATGCAGTCGGCTATGCAGATTTGATTTTTTGAAAAATTTGTTTTTTTTAGCATCCGCGATAATTAGTTCACGGATGCTTTTTTGTTGATTAGCGGTTTTAATTGCAATTTAAAAGTTCACGCAGAACATACGGCAGAATTCCGCCGTGGCGATAGTATTCGACTTCAATCGGCGTATCAATCCGCAGAGTCAAAGTAGCTTCATCTTCGCTTCCGTCGGCGCGATGAATTTTTAGCGTTACGTTCTGGCGCGGTTTAATATCGGTGTTTTCAAGACTGGTCAGATCGAATGTTTCGGTTCCGTCCAAATTATATGTCTGCGCCGATTCGCCTTCTTTAAATTGCAATGGCAGAACGCCCATTCCGATTAAATTCGAGCGGTGAATACGCTCAAACGACTGCGTAACAACGGCTTTCACGCCCATTAACGCCGTGCCTTTCGCCGCCCAATCGCGTGAGCTGCCCGTGCCGTATTCCTGTCCGGCGAAGATCATCAGCGGCGTATTTTGTTCC
This sequence comes from Acidobacteriota bacterium, assembly GCA_031359215.1. Taxonomy (GTDB): domain Bacteria; phylum Acidobacteriota; class Blastocatellia; order Pyrinomonadales; family Pyrinomonadaceae. Next base: position 14,652 of record JANMAA010000120.1, read on the forward strand.
TTGTATTTCATCGCCGCGTCGTAGATCGTCATATCGCATTCGTCGGGCTGAAAACAGGTAAAACCGCCTTCTTTCGGCGCGACCATCAGATTTTTGATGCGAACATTGGCGAATGTTCCGCGCAACATCACGCGGTCGTTGCCGCGCCGCGAACCGTAGGAATTAAAATTCATCGGTTCTACGCCGTGTTCCTGCAAATAAAGTCCGGCGGGCGAACTCGGTTTGATCGCACCGGCGGGCGAGATATGATCGGTCGTTACCGAATCGCCGAAAATCGCCAGTGCGCGTGCGCCGCTGATGTCGGAAAATTCGCCGGTTTCCATCGTAAATCCTTCAAAATACGGCGGGTCTTGAATATAGGTCGAATCCGCGTCCCATTCGTAAACTTTTCCGACAACCGTCGGAATCTCGTTCCACAACGGATTTCTCTCGGCGAAATCACCGTAAAGCTGTTTATAAGTTTCAGGATCGAATGCCGCCTGCAAATGTTCTTTTACTTCATCGAGCGAAGCCCAGATGTCTTTTAGATAAACATCGTTTCCGTCGCCGTCTTGTCCGAGCGGTTCTTCCGTCAGATTTTTGGTGACGCTTCCAGCCAGCGCGTAAGCGACGACGAGCGGCGGCGACATCAGGAAATTTGCTTTGACGTTTTGATGGACACGCGCTTCAAAATTACGATTTCCAGAAAGAACTGATGCGACAATTAGATCATTTTCAACGACCGATTCTTCGAGCGCGTGGTCGAGCGGACCGGAATTTCCGATGCAAGTCGTGCAGCCGTAGCCGACGAGTTCAAATCCCAATTTATCGAGATATTGCTGCAAATCGGTTTTTTCGAGATATTCGGTCACGACGCGTGAACCCGGCGCGAGCGAAGTTTTGACATAATCGGGAACTGTTAAGCCTTTTTCGACGGCTTTTTTCGCTAAAATTCCGGCAGCGAGCATCACTGCCGGATTAGACGTATTCGTGCAGGAAGTAATCGCTGCGATCAGCACATCGCCGTGTCCGATTGCCGTCGTTTTTTGTTCGGTGTGTTCCGCGTGATCTTCAACGCGGTCGGGAGTCGGACGATTGTTAATCATCTCCATCTCGGTCGTAACATTAGTATTTTCCGGTGTTGTATTGCTTATAATCTGCTGTGTGCCGCTGATGACGGGCAGTGGAATGTTCGCAGGCGATTGTTCGCCGCCGCCGACGGCAACGGCGGTTACATTCGCGCCCATCGTGACCATAAACTGTTTTTCGAGGTCTTCCGATTCTTTCCCGTAACCGCCTTCGGCAAGCGGTTTGGTGAACAATTTGCTGAATGTTTCCTTCAGGCTGCCGAGTTCGATCCTGTCCTGCGGGCGTTTCGGTCCGGCGACGGCGGGCGTGATGCTTTCCAGATCGAGTTCGATGACGTTCGTATAATCAACTTCGCCTTTGAGCGGAATGCCGAACATTCCCTGCGCGGTGTAATAATTTCTGATGGTTTCGATCTGTTCGTCGCTTCTGCCGGTGGCGCGGAAATAATCGAGCGTTTTTTCGTCAACACCGAAAAATCCCATCGTTGCGCCGTATTCGGGTGCCATATTTGCAATCGTCGCGCGGTCGGTCGCGTGCAGTTTTCGCGCACCTTCGCCGTGAAATTCGACAAATTTACCGACGACTTTTGCTGCCCGCAGAATTTCGGTAACGCGCAAAACGAGATCGGTCGCCGTCGCGCCCTGCGGCAAATCGCCCGACAGATGAACGCCGATCACGTCCGGCGTTAAAATATACACGGGCTGTCCGAGCATTCCGGCTTCGGCTTCAATGCCGCCAACGCCCCAGCCGACGATTCCCAAACCGTTTATCATCGTCGTGTGCGAATCCGTTCCGACGAGCGTGTCGGGGTAATAAACGCCGTCTTTTTCAAACACACCTTTCGCCAAATATTCGAGATTGACCTGATGCACGATGCCGATTCCCGGCGGCACGACGCGGAAACCGTTAAACGCCTGCGTTCCCCATTTTAGAAAGCGATAACGCTGTTCGTTGCGCTTAAATTCCATCTCCATATTTTTTTGATACGCCGTATCACTGCCTGCATAATCAACCTGAACGGAATGGTCAATCACCAGATCAACGGGAACGAGCGGTTCGATCACACCGACATCTTTGCCCAATCTTTCAACCGCCGAACGCATCGCGGCAAGATCAACGAGCAGCGGAACGCCCGTAAAATCCTGCAAAATCACACGCGCGACAACAAACGGAACTTCTTCCGTGCGGTCGGCGTTCGCGCTCCAATTGGAGAATCGTTTTACGTCGTCTTCGCTGATTTTTTTTCCTTCGTCAAAGTTTCGCAAGACCGATTCGAGAACGATGCGAATCGAAATCGGCAGTTTGGAAACTTCGGCAATGCCTTCTTTTTCCAATTGCAGCAGCGAATAAAACGTGCCGTCTTCGCCGTTTCCCGTTTTGAATGTTTGTCTGGTGTTAAAAAGATTGTGCGTCATAGATTGTTTTTTCCCTCGAAATTGTTAGCAAATGATGTTAGATCGCGTGTAATTCAATAGTTTAAGTTTAAGAGCCAACCGTTAAAAACTCAAGCATCAAAAAAATCATTTTCAGTCAAAGCGCAATCGTGTAAGCTATTAGCAGGCAAGTTTACGCAAAATATTTTCGGATACTTTCTGTGCGCTTTTAACTTTTGCCTAATCGGGTTATATTCAACATTTGTCAATCGTTAAATGTTTGATTGTTATTCGAGCAATCGTAATAACGATTTGCGGTATAAAAATGAAGGACGAAGGCTTTAGTAACAATGAATCTTCCAAGGTTTTCCCGGAAAACATATCTGCAAAACCTCAAGCGTTTTTCTGCGCGTGTTCGTCGTAGTCTTTCAGAAAATAAATATTTTGCTTATCTCGCCCTTTTAGGTCCCGGGATTATCGCCGCGAATGCCGGTAATGAAGCCAGCGGCATCGCCACTTATTCTTCTGCCGGTGCGGATTACGGCTACACGCTTTTGTGGGCGTTCGTGCCGATGACGATTTGCTTTATCGTCGCGCAGGAAATGTGTGTCCGAATGGGCGTAGTTACCGGACAAGGTTTAGCCGATTTAATCCGCGAACAGTTTGGTGTGCGCTGGACGGCTCTCGTGATGCTTGCCCTGTTGATCGCCAATACGGGAATTATTATCGCCGAATTTGTCGGGATCGCGCAGGCTTCCGAACTTTTCGGCATTTCGCGCTATATCACAATCCCGATAACGGCACTTGTCGTCTGGTGGCTTATTGTCAGAGGCACGCCAAAACGAGTGGAACAGGCATTTTTGCTGATGTCACTGATATTTTTGACGTATATCGTTTCCGCTTTTCTTGCCAAACCCGAATGGGAACGCGTCGGGACTGAGTTTATTTCACCGAGTTTTAGCTTTGAACGCGGTTATTTGTTCACGATTATGGCGTTGATCGGAACGACAATTACGCCTTTTATGCAGATTTTCGTGCAATCTTCCGTGGTCGAAAAAGGAATGGACAAGGAAGATTATCCGATTGCCCGCGCCGATGCGATTATCGGTGTTATTTTCGCTAACCTGATCGCGTTTTTTATCGTCGTTTCAACCGCCGCAACGCTTCACATCAATGGGATAAAACTCAATGATGCCGCCGATGCCGCGCAAGCACTCGCGCCGGTTGTCGGTCAATACGCAAAATACTTGTTCGCTGTCGGACTTTTCGGCGCGTCAATGTTGGCGATGGCGGTTTTGCCGTTGGCAACGGCGTATTCATTGAGTGAAGCGTTAGGTTTTGAAAAAGGTTTGTCGCATTCTTTTCGTGAAGCACCGATCTTTCTCGGTATTTTTACCGCGTTGATTTTAATCGGTGCAACCGTCGCGCTGATTCCGGGAATTCCGCAAATCAAATTATTGGTATTCACCCAATCGATTAACGGACTCCTGCTCCCGGTTATTCTCGTGGCGATTGTTCTGCTTTCAAATAATCGTGAGATAATGGGTGATTATAAAAATTCCTTTTTGTTTAATTGTCTGGCTTGGTGCATAACAATTATCGTATCTTTGTTGTCCCTTTTATTGATTGGAACTACGATTATTGGTATTTTTTAATCTCGAAGAAAAGTTCATCGCAACTTAAATTTTATGGCTTCTTCCGAATTGCAAAAAAGACTCGTTCCGTTTGTGATTGTCATCGCCGCAATTTCTTTTATTTTGCTGTGTATTCCGTTTATCGAGCCACCCTTGAAGGAATATGTATCCTCTATCATGCCTTCAACCATCAAGTCAACGGGTGAAGATTCAGTTAAGCCGGCAGACGAAAGTTCAACCGTTAAGCCAACGGATGAAGTTTCAACGGTAACTAACATGGGCGCAACCGCCCTCAGTTTGTTTGAAAATATACTTCGCATTGTCAAAATTATTTTATGGATGACTTTGATAATCTCGATCATTCGCTTGATTAATTACCTGATATTCGGCGCGGCACTTCGCAATTCCAACACTTACGAACTGTCCGGTTTAATCAGAAACGTCATCTCTATTATTCTCTATATCGTTACATTTTTCATCGTTTTTCAAGGCTATTATCCGAATGTTCCACTGGCTCCGATCTTTACCGGTTCGACCATTCTCGGTGTCGTTATCGGTCTTGCCTTGCAGGACACACTCGGCAATCTTTTTGCCGGGATCGCGCTTCAAGCCGACGAATCTTTTCAGGTCGGCGACGTTATAAATGTGCCGAACAAAGGTTTTGGCGTGGTCGAAAGCGTTTCGTGGCGCGGCGTAAAAATCCGCACTTTTCAAAACAAACTGCTCGTTATCAGCAACAGCGTTTTAGGCAAGGAAGCGATCGAGGTTGCGCCGAGCGATAATCTCAATGCGCGCATCGTTTTTTTCAATACGCTTTACGCTAATTCCCCGACGAAAACCATTCAAATCGTCCGCGAAGTCGTCCGTAATTGCGAAAATGTTTCGCCGAAAATTCGTCCTGTAGTTCGCGTGAGAAATCTCGGCGATAACGGGATCGATTGGGAAGTTAAATATTGGATTGAAGATTATTCCAAATATAACGACACGGATGCGCTGATTCGTGAGCGTATTTGGTATGCGTTTCAGCGCGATAAGCTCGAATTTGCTTACCCGACACGCACTATTCACGTTGAAACCAAACCTCAGGAAAATGTATTCGTCGAAACCGACAACGCGATTTTAGAACGGCTCAACAATGTTTCAATTTTCTCGCCATTGGACGATGCCGAAATCGAGTCAATTGCTACGGCGAGTCTGGTGCGGGTTTTCGCGCCAAATGAAAAGATCGTCCGTAAAGGTCAAAAAGGCAATTCGATGTTCGTGATTCATCGCGGTTCGGTTTTTATACAGATCAGGGAAGATGGCAAACCGAAAAAAATTAAAACGCTCCACGAAGGCGAATTCTTCGGCGAAATGGGACTTTTTACCGGCGAACCGCGCACTGCAACGGTAATTGCTGAAGAAGAAACCGAAGTTTTGGAAATCAAACATCTCTGTCTGAAATCGATTCTCGAAGAAAACCCCGAACTCGTTGAAAGTTTCAGCAAGATCATCGAAGAACGACGCGTTGGTTTGATCGAACAAATATCCGAACTCAAAACCGATCAAAAAGCCGATCCCGGCGGCGTATTTAATTCTATTAAAAAATTTTTCGGCTTGAAGAATTAGATCAAAAAATGATACAAACGCTCGCCACAGAGGAAAAACATACCAAATGGTATGTTTTTCCTCTGTGGCGAAGGTTCAACCCTCTAGAAACAGCGTCAACGCTCTGTGGCGAAGGTCAACTCTCTGGAAACAGCGTCAAGGGTCAAAACTCATACGTTATCGCTCCAGAAACAGCGTCAACGTATTTTTTGGAAAGTTGATGCTATGTCACTTACTTTTAGCTTTTTTACAAAAAAAATCGTGAGTCAAATTTCTCCGACTCACGAAACTAATTTATTCAGCTAAATTTTAGTAGAGAGTGAAAGTATAATCAATTTGTTTGATAATCGTTTGAGGCACACCATTTTTCTTTGCCGGTTGAAATTGGATTCGACGGGCGGCGGCGATTGCGTTGTCGGTCAAACCGCCTGACAAACCTTGAACTGTGGAAATGGCTCCAATTTGTCCTGAGGAGAGAAAAGTAACTCGAAGGCGAACTACACCTTGGATTTGCTGTGTCCGTGCCGTATCGGTAAATGGCGGAGTTGGTTTCGATGTAATTTTAAGCCCTTCGGTTACGCCTGTCGGTGGCGGTGGCGGTGGCGGTTTAATTGTAGCATTTCTACCGTTTCCATCACCATCGCCTTTACCATTTCCATCGCCGTCTCCATCGCCGCCGCCAAAGCCCGAACCGTTCCCTGAACCGGCACCGCTTCCGCGCCCGGTGCCTTGTCCGTCACCGTTTCCTTTACCTTGTCCGCCACCTGTGCCAGTGCCGTTTGATAAGATATTTGACAACGAAGCATTCGGATTTCCGTATTTCTCATCGGTCGGTTTGATTTCTTTTTTGCCTTGAGTTGAGGCAATGATAGGAATCGTCGGATTTGTTAATTGGACAATTGAAACGTCCGGTCTGATTTGCGGTTTCTCGGTTTGAGTTGCGAGTCTGCCTTTTGAAGTTTCCGTTTCCTCTTCGCGTCCGCCGCCGCCGCCGCCGCCGCCTTTATCTTTATCTTTCTTGACGGGTTCTTCAACATCCATCGGGACTTCATCGATCACCGGCACAAGGGCTCTTAAATCTTCGTTAATTGCACCGACTAAAAGATTGTGATTGAAAAGCGAATAAATCGTGCCGCCAAGTGCCAAACTCGTCATCAATACAAATGCGCCAAGAAGCAGCAAATTGCGTTGTTTGACATTTTTTTCCTCGATTACCGTTACACGATATGCGTCATCGGATTGAAAATGCTTCGGCGTTTGATACGCATAGTTGGTGGACGGGACTTCATAGTTGTTAAAATTTGATCCCGCTGCCGCCGTTGACGCCAAAGCAGGTATTTCTTCTTCCTCGACAACTTCATCGTCAATGTCGGAAACTTCCAGTTCTTTCGCTTTTATGGCAACTTCTTCATCGAAAAAAGGCTGCGTTTCAAAGGCTGAATATTCCGCCGCTTCGGAAACCTTTGGTTCTTCAACCACGGAAACTGCCGGTTCCTCGATTTTTGGAGTTGTTTCATAAAAATCCGACACAGGTGCTTCCGTTTCAAGATGATTGGTTTCCGGCACGGAATTTTTTAATTCGTGCAATAACGGATTCATTTCAAAAGCATTCATCGGTTGACCGCAATTTGGACAAAAACCAAACTTTTCGGCAAAACTTTCTTCACACGCGGTACAGTATTTTACTATTTTTCCCATCTTCACTATCCTCTCAAATATTCTGCTTTTTGTTTTAGCCTTTAACCCATTTACCCGTATTATAACGCGATTTTACAAAATGTTAAATTTTGCGGGAATTTTTCGCTCGACATTCTAAAATACGCATCAACCTCATAGATGCTTTAAGCGTTTGACGCGATGCCTACGGGCATCTAAAATTTTCATTTCGTAGCTTGTTTATCATTTACGGTAATCATTAATGGATATTCGGATTAAACTTTTTCGCTCCGCTACAACGAAAAACGGCTAATTAACAACTAACAATTAACATTTATCCGTTTACCGTTTACATTATAAATACAATGAATACTAGAAATTATTTCATAAATATCACGATTATTATCCTGTTTTTGTTCTTTATTGCAAATTTTTCCTTTGCTCAAACGACTAAACTTATAAATCCACAGCAGGAAAAATTACTGAGCGGATTGAAAGTATTAATTTGGAATGTGCCGACGGCTCAAAAAGCGACGGTCAAACTTCGCCTTCATTCAGGATCAGCTTTTGACCCGAAAGACAAAGAAGGAACAATGGCACTTTTGGGCGATATTTTGTTTCCCAACCAAGCGGCAAAGGAATTTTTCCAAGAAGATCTGGGCGGAAGTCTTGAAATTACAAGCAATTATGATTACATCCAAATTACTGCTTCCAGCGATTCCGACCAGTTCATAAAAATGCTGGACACTATCGCCACCGCAATTACCAAACTGAACATTGATAAAGAAATTACTGCAAAGGTCAGAATGGTGCGGCTTGAAAAAGTTAAAGAATTTGAACAAAACCCCGAATATGTCGCTGATCGTGCGGTTGCCCAGAGATTATACGGCGATTTCCCTTACGGCAAAGCAAATATGGGAACGATCAATTCGCTTTCCAAAATTGATTTTGCCGATTTGATTTTTGCCCGCCAAAAATTTTTAACCGCCGACAATGCCACGCTTGCCATCATCAGCAATACCAAACCGGATTTGGTCTATCGTGCCGTCCGACGTTTTTTCGGTGCATGGCAAAAATCCGATAAAAAAATTCCCGCCAACTTTCGCCAACCCGATGAACCGGACACGAAAGATTATGCGCTAGAAATCCCGAATGCGGAAAATAATTTACAGCGTTTGGCATTAGTAGTTCCGGCTCGCGGCGATAAAGATTTTTACGCCACCGATATTTTGACCGAAATTTGGAGAAATCAATTTTGTTTGAATGATGAATCAAAATTCGGTAAATCGTCGTTTGAACCGAATTTACTGCGCGGAACTTACATTATCCGCGTAAATGCCTTATCAGATAAATTACCGTTAACGACCGGAAATTCCTGTTCACTGATAATTCAAATAGCAGACGGAAAAAATAATAAAACAGTTTATCCGCCTATTTCACAGGCAGATTTTGAAAAAGCCAAAACTAAAGTCATCGAGAACCTTAATCAACGAACTTCATCAATTTCAGATTTAGCGGATTTGTGGCTTGATGTTGACACATATAAACTTATTTCAGTGAAGGATGAAATACAAAAGGCAAATAATGTAACATTTACGGATGTTCAACGGGTTGCCGAAAATGTGCAAAAACAGCCGTTTGTCCGTGTCATTGTCAAAAAATCGGGCGAGGCAAAACAATAATTCTACAAAATAATCGGATGTCAAACGAAAGAACTGCCAACGAACTTAAACACGCCAAAGACGTGCGGGAAATGTTTTCGCGCATATCGCCAAAATATGATTTCCTGAATCATTTTCTTTCAGGAAACATTGATAAGCGTTGGCGAAAATTAGTTACAAAAAAACTTAAAAGCGTGTTGGATAATCAAGATGCGCTCGTTTTAGACGTTGCCTGCGGAACGGGTGATCTGGCTTTAGAATTGCAAAAAAGCGCACGCGCAAAAGTTATCGGCACAGACTTTTGCCGACCGATGCTTGCCATTGCAAAGGAAAAGAACGCGCCGGAAAACCTGACAATTCCGTATCTCGAAGCCGACGGAATGAATTTATCCTTCGCCGACGAAACTTTTGATGCAGTTACAATCGCTTTCGGGTTAAGAAACTTTTCCAATTGGGAAGACGGATTGCGCGAATTGCAAAGAGTTTTGAAAGTCGGCGGCAAGCTCGTGATTTTGGAATTTTCCGCGCCGATCGTTCCTGGATTTCGTCAAGCATTTCAATTTTACTTCACCAAGATTTTGCCGAAAATTGGCGGAGTTGTCAGCGGTTCGCGCGGCGCGTATGAATATCTTTCAGAATCGGTTGCCAGATTTCCCGACCAGAGAGGTTTACTGAAAATGATGCTTGAAACGGGGTTTTCGGAAGTAGAATATAAAAACCTGACCGGCGGAATTGCCGCTATTCATCTCGGAACAAAACTTTAATAATTGTCATTAGACCGTAATCGTTATAAAATGCGCTTTCTGACGGTTAAATAATGAAATACAAAATACAAAATTTCGCACGGCAAGCCGGGTTGCTTTTGCTGGTAGTTTGGACGGTCGTTTCTTTAGTAACGCTTTTGATCGAACTCGTCCCGGGCGATCCGGCAACGGCGATTTTGGGTGACTTGGCAACTCCCGAACAAATCGCCAATTTTAATGTAAAACACGGTCTCAATAAACCGGCGTTTTTATTTTCGTATTCGGGCGAAAAAGGTTTCGATTGGCACGGCGCGGACAATCGTTATCTCGATTATTGGAAAGGCGTTTTGACGGGTGATTTGGGAACTTCCTTTCGCACCGACCGACCTGTTTTAGATATGATTTTAGACCGTTATCCGGCAACCATAAAGCTCGCGCTTGCCGCTTTGGTCGTCGCCGTCGGGATTGCCATTCCGCTCGGTGTGCTTGCCGGAAAGAATAAAAATTCGCTGATCGATAATTTTTCTTCGTTTATCGCACTATTGGGAATCAGCTTGCCGACTTTTGTTATCGGACCGTTTTTGATGTATATTTTTGCCGTCAAACTCGGCTGGTTTTCCCCGACCGGAAGCGCAAATCCCGAAGACATCGTGCTTCCCGCAGTAACGCTGGGCGCAGCACTTTCAGCGATCTTGACGCGAATGATTCGTTCTTCGGTGATCGAAGAATTAGGCGAAGATTACGTCAGAACGGCTCGCGCTAAAGGGTTGAGCGAAAGAAAAGTCGTCTATAAACACGTTTTGAAAAACGGACTTATCCCGGTAGTTACTATTTTAGGTCTGCAACTCGGCGTTCTTTTGGCAGGTGCGATCATTACGGAAAAAATCTTCAGTTGGCAAGGTTTGGGACTTCTTCTGCTTGACGACGGAATCGGTAAACGTGATTATCGTCTCGTGCAAGGCTGTGTTCTGGTCATCAGCGTTACATATATTTTGGCAAATTCACTGACCGATCTGGTTTATCGTTGGCTCGACCCGAGAATTCGCATTTCGTAAGTGAAAAACTAAAAACTAAAAGTGAAAAATGGGGAAGTCAATCTTAAAAGAGAAAAGCTATATTTTCGCAATTAAGGATACAGGCTATTTAAGTGAAAAAATGTTTCAAAGTATATCAGTTGACTGTATTGAATTAATCAAAATTTTAGTTGCAACCGTGAAAACAACGAAACAGTGAAAAAGTTAAAAACTAAAAGTGAAAATCTTTTAGTTTTTAATTTTTAACTTTTAGTTTTTCACTATCTATGAATCGTTTAACTTACATCGGACTCGCCATTGCCGTCGTTTTTATTTTAACGGCGATATTTGCTCCATTTATTGCCACACAAGACGTAACGGCACAAGATTTATTTTTGCGTTACGCGGCACCTTCGGCTGAACATTGGTTCGGGACCGACGCACTCGGACGCGATGTTTTTTCGCGGGTTGTTTTCGGGGCGAGAATTTCTCTGGAAGTCGGCATTATAGTCGTTACGGTTTCTGCCGTTATCGGAATCTTCGCCGGTGCGATTGCCGGATTTTACGGCGGTTGGGTTGATAAATTCTTATCGGGCTATATTTTTAATGTCTTTCTTGCTTTTCCGGGTTTGCTTCTGGCTATTGCGCTGGTAGCTTTTCTCGGTGCCGGACTTGGCAAATTGATTTTGGCGTTGTGCGTTATCGGTTGGGTCGGTTATGCGCGGGTAATGCGCGGACAAGTTTTGAAAGTGCGCGAATATGATTTTGTCCAAGCCGCACGCGCACTCGGCGCAAGCAATATGCGGATTTTATTTACACATATTTTACCCAATGCAATTCAACCGCTTATTGTGCAGGCAAGTCTTGGAATGGCAGGCGCGGTTTTGTCGGAAGCATCGCTTTCATTTCTCGGTTTAGGAATCCCGCCGCCCTCGCCTTCGTGGGGAACGATGATCGAGGAAGCCCGTGGAATTGATATTTTATATAATGCGCCGCACGTCTTATTTTTCCCTGCTATTGCTATCGCTTTAACCGTTTTGGCGTTCAATTTTATCGGCGACGGGCTTCGTGAATACCTAGACCCGAAACAACGCAGAAGATAAAAATGTATAATTTTCATCAAGGACGGCACTTCCTTTTTGAATCCAAGACTCTATATTGTGACTACTATATCAATAAATAATCTTTCAAAAACTTACCCGCCTTCGTTCCCGCGTTTCAAGAAATTTTTTCATCTCAGCATCAAACCCCCGGTCGAAGCCTTGAAAAATATCTCGTTCGACATAGATGAAGGCGAGATTTTCGGATTGATTGGAAAAAACGGTGCCGGGAAAACGACGCTGACCAAAATTATTGCCACGCTCGTTCAACCGACAAGCGGGCAAGTTTTGGTCAACGGTTTCGATTCGGTTAAAGACGAGGTAAAGGTTCGTTCCCTGATCGGATTGGCAACAGCGGAAGAAAGATCGTTTTATTGGCGTTTGACGGCGGAACAAAATCTGCTATTTTTCGCACGGCTTTACGGTATAAAGGACAAATCAGCCCGAAAGCGTATCGCCGAACTTTTTGAAGAATTGGATTTAACCGCATTATCAAAGCGTCGTTTTTCCGAACTTTCGACAGGCAACAAACAACGTCTGGCGATTGCCCGCGCATTGCTTCCAAAACCGCCGATTCTACTGCTCGATGAACCGACGCGCTCACTTGACCCGCTTGCCGCCTCGCAACTTCGGGGTTTGATTAATTCATTAAAAGGCGTTTCGATTCTGATGACTTCGCACAATCTAGCCGAAATCGAAGAACTTTGCAATCGTGTGGCAATTATTTCCAATGGCGAAATTCGCGCGCTCGATACGACGGAACATCTTCGACGCGCTCACCAACAAACTCAAACCGTTACAATTAGTTTCGGCAATTTGACCGAAACCGAATTACGAGACATTTTACCTTCAAAAAAATTTGACATCGAAAAACACCCGAACATTCTGAAATTAATATTTATACGCCAAATCGAAGACGAATTATTGGGCGAAACAATTACGCTTTTAACCCGAAAAGGAGCGAGAATTTTTGATATTGAAACCGAAAATGCAACGCTCCTCGATGTTTTGGAAAGTTACGAATAAAAGGTTTCAGGTTAAAGACAAAACTTGAAACCTGAAACCAGTTTAATCAAACAGAAACAGTCATCTCGACTTTTCTTTCTTGAAGAATCACCTCGTCAAACTGTTCGGCTTCAGTTGAACCGCTCAACGCCGTCGTTGAGGAAGCTCCGCCGGCAATGACTTGTGTTACCGCATCGAAATAACCGGTGCCGACAAACGATTGATGTTTCGTCGCCCGATAACCGTCACTCTCCAACGCAAATTCGCGTTCTTGCAAATCGGCATATGCCGACATTCCTTTTTCACGATAATCTTTGGCGAGTTCAAACATCGTCAAATTGAGCGCGTGGAAACCTGCCAACGTGATGAATTGAAATTTGTAACCCATTTTGCCGAGTTCCGCCTGAAATTTTGCGATTGTGGTATCGTCGAGTTTTTTCCGCCAATTAAACGACGGCGAACAATTATACGCCAACAATTTATCAGGAAATTGTGTGTGAATTGCTCCGGCAAACTCTCTTGCCTGCTCCAAATCCGGTTTTGAAGTTTCGCACCAAATTACATCGGCATACGGTGCATAAGCAAGTCCGCGTGAAATCGCTTGTTTCATACCGTTTTTGACGGTAAAAAATCCTTCAACCGTCCTTTCGCCCGTGCAGAAAGGTTTGTCATTATCGTCAACATCGGATGTTAAAAGGTTCGCTGCATCTGCATCGGTGCGGGCAAATAAAACCGTCGGAACACCGCACACATCAGCCGCCAGACGCGCCGCAATCAATTTTTGAATTGCTTCCTGCGTCGGCACTAAAACTTTTCCGCCCAGGTGTCCGCACTTTTTCGCCGACGATAATTGGTCTTCGTAATGAACGCCCGCCGCACCCGCGTCAATCATTGCTTTCATCAACTCGAAAGCGTTCAGATTTCCGCCGAACCCGGCTTCGGCATCGGCAAGAATCGGCGCAAACCAATGAGTTCCATTTTTGCCTTCGGTCGTGTATATTTGGTCTGTGCGTTGCAACGAATTGTTTATTTTACGGACAAGTTCAGGCACGCTGTTCGCGGGATAGAGGCTCTGATCAGGATACATCTGTCCCGCGATATTCGCGTCTGCCGCCACTTGCCAACCTGAACAATAAATCGCTTGCAAGCCCGCTTGAACCTGTTGCACGGCTTGTCCGCCCGTCATTGCGCCAAGCGCGTTGACGTATTTTTCAGTGTGCATCAAGTCCCAAAGCCGTTCAGCACCGATTTTCGCAATCGTATGTTCAACTTTTACCGAACCACGTAGCCGCAAAACGTCTTCCGCCGTATAAGTTCGCTTAACTCCTTTCCATCGCGGATTCTCCGCCCAATCCCGTTTTATTTGTTGTATTTGTTCATCTTTTGTCATATTTTTCCTCCTTTAATTTACAAACTATATTGAAATCTAAAATCCAAAACTAAATTGGATCGTGCCATTTTTTTACGATCAGCTCTTCGCTCAACCGACGTGCTTCTGTATATTTATCTTTTTCGATTTCCAAAATTTCAGTTGGCAAATCCTGCAAAATCTTTGCTAATTCTTCATCGAAAATTTGGGTTATCAATTCGGGCGTGTGTTTTATTTCCGCGCCTTCGCCGTCAACAATTTTCACCGTTTCAGCGTGTTTAATTCTTTGCGCGATCATCAGACGATAAATTCTGTCGGTTGCAAGGTCTTCCATATAACCGTCAAGCAAAGACGCACCTTTTCCGCTTAAAACGCCGTGCCGATAACGAATCGCCGTCCGCGCCGCCGCCCGCGTTCCGTCCAAAGTATGTTTGCCAACACCAATCGGCGCAGGACGCAAATCGGGATAACGCTCGCATTCGGCGAGTTCAATGAAATTTTGATTCGGTGCGGGAAATTGAGCGACGGCAATCTCGTTTTGATCGGGATGTCCCGTCCACGCGCCGTCCATTCCGACGGTCGCTTCGTTTTTCTTATCGGCGGCGAGAGTTTTCAGCGCGCGTTCGTTGAGTTCCGCGTCAGCGCGGCTCGGAAACAGCGCAGTCATTCCGCCAATCGATAAAATTCCGCGTTTGTGACAAGTATTAACCAATAGTTCGCGCAATTTTTGAAAGAATGCCACGTCCGACGGAATCGTATTTCTATCGGGCAAAACCCATTCGGGATTTTCGATATTGAAATGAATCAAACTCGCCATATAATCCCAACGCCCAAGATTCAAACCCAAAATATGTTCGCGCAGATTGTAGATAAATTCTTCGAGTTGATAGACCAACGGATGCGCTTCGACCAGCGCGAAACATTTGATAAAGCCTTTTTCCCAGCCTAGTTTCTGTTCGATTTGTTGAAACAAATCGCGCCAAAACAAACCTTCTTCCGCCGCTTCGGTTTTCGGGATATAGAATGTCAAATTATGTTTCAACCTTGCTTTGTCAACGCCAAACGCAATTCGCGCCACATCATAAACCGAAGCTGAAAGAAGTTCATCCGCGAAAATATTCGCTTGATTCAAATGCAAACCGCGCACGCGAATCATCGTTACCGTTGCGCTCGTTTCTATTGCAACTTCGCGGTCGCGCTTTTTGTCGAAATAGCTCAATTCGCCGTGTAATGCCTGCAAAGAATTTTCAATTCCCGTTTCAAGATTCTCCCAAACATTCGCCATCGAATCTTCGAGATCAATCATCACGCCGGGCGCACCGCTGTTCAGCATTTTAACGACGAGTTCCGTGTCATCCGCCGGTCCGGTCATTTGATTACGCTGATCGGCAATATATTTCGGCAACGCGATTTTCCAATCGCCCGTCGTCGCTTCCGATGCCGCAAGATAATTCGGCAAATTTCCCGCGTGTGAATCCTGCAAAACTTCCGCCCGTTTTTTCGCCAATTCCTGCTGACGCGGCGTAAATTCCCGGTGCAATGATTCTAAACACTCATAAAAACCCGCCGGCAAATCCTTTTCCGCGTCAAAACTTTCCGGCGCACTGTTAATGTGTATTTCAAATCTCTTTTCCATTTTTGTTTGTGTTGTCATAATTTACAGTTGTTCAATATACTGAACGATTGTTCCAATATATGTTTATGGAATTACTTTACATTCGATTATTTTAATTTGTAAATATTATTTTTTGTTTTGTTCGATATATTGAACAGTTTTTCACAATCCCGCACAAAACTTTACAAAAAGTTGTCCGGCAAGTTACACTATTTGTGGGAGAAGCAGCAACAAACACAATAGGTTACTTAATTTTAAACTTGTAAAAAATATGTCAGACGAAAAAACAGCCAACGCCGTTGAGCGAACATTTTCGATTTTGGAATTAGTTGCCGAAAGCACGAATGGATTATCAAACTCGGACATTAGCCGACGGTTGAAATTGCCGAAAAGTTCAGCGAGTTATATTTTGCGGGTGATGGAAAAACGCGGTTATTTGATTCGCAACGATGGCAAATATCGGATAGGCTTAAAATTATTGAGTTTGACGCGAGGGATTTTGTCGCAAACCGACGTGCGAGAAGTTGCCAAACCGATTCTTAACCAATTTCTGCGGAAAAGCCGGATGTCCGAAGCGCATCTCGCCGTGCTGGATAACGGGCGCGCCGTTTATATCGAAAAAGTCGAAGCCGAAAACAGTTTTATCAAAATGGATATTTGGGTCGGACACCGATTACCGGTTCACACAACGGCTATCGGCAAAATCTTGGTGGCGAATTTATCCGATGAAGAAGTGCTAAAAATCTTGGAATTGCGCGGAATGGAAAAGAAAACACGCAGGTCTATCACGAATCAAGTAAAATTTTTACAGGAAATTGAAAAAGTCAGAAAATACGGTTTTGCTATGGACAATGAGGAAAACAGTCTGAGTGTCCGATGTCTTGCCGCGCCGATTTTTAATCAACAAGGCATTACAATTGCCGCACTCGGAACTTCTTCAACAATTCTTGAACTTGACGAAACACATTTGCCAAAAGTGGTTGAACTTGTCAAAGACGCAGCACAAAAAGTTTCTGAAAAACTTGGTTACTTCGGGCAAATTTAATATGAACTACAAAATTTTTCCGCTTGGCGATAATGCTTTAACCATTCAGTTCAGTAATGAAATTTCAATTAAAATAAATAATGTGGTCTTAAAGTGCGTCCAATTTTTCGAGCAAAATCAATTCGCGGGCTTTATCGAAACAGTTCCTACATACTCATCGCTTTCGATTTTTTATGACGTTTTAGTTGTCAGACAAAAATTCCCCGATGTTTCAGCCGCTTATTCAGTCGTGAATAATTTTGTTGAAAATGCCCTGCAAAATTTGGATGATATTCCTGAAAAGGAGCCGTGTTTAATTGAAATTCCCGTAAGTTTTGATAAAGAATTTGCGCCTGATTTAGAGTTTGTTGCGGTGACAAATAACTTAACCCCGAAAGAAGTAATAAAAATTTTCACCGCTCAAACTTACCGCGTTTATATGTTAGGATTCCTCCCCGGATTTGCTTATATGGGCAAAACTGATGAAAGAATCTTTGCACCCCGCAAAATTTCTCCACGACTCATTGTTCCAAAGGGAAGCGTCGGCATTGCAGGTAGGCAAACAGGAATTTACTCTCTTGCATCGCCCGGAGGCTGGCAGATTATCGGCAAAACAAATGTCGAACTTTTTACACCGGACAATGAAATTCCGACATTTTTTCAAGCCGGTGATGTTGTAAAATTTTATGAAAAGAGTTCTCTAAACGATTAGCTTTCAATTTGCGGCAGTTGCAACATCTGTCCGCGAAATCAATTTGCCGTCAACCGTTGAAAATGTAATTTTTTCCTTCGGCTTCGGCTTCTTGCACTCATTAACCTTTTTCAAATCAACGGCTTTTGGACTATTTTCGACCAAAGGGCAAGTAAGCACGATGGTATTCAGAATTAATTCGTTTTTCGATTGATTTATCTCAAAAGTGTCCAGCCAACTCGAACCTGTATTTGTATGCAGAACATTATCAAAATCCGCCAGACTTTCCAGATTAAAACCGGATATTTTATCTCCTTTTTCGTCGAAAAAGATTAAAACTTCAGTTTTTCGGTCATTGTTATTACCAAAATAATTCTCGATCATTATTAAGCGTTTGCCGTCATTTGTAATCAACAAACTTCCGGGTAGTGCCGGCAGAATCTGCGTCCGAACTTTCTTATTGCCGCGATAAAGAACAGCTTTTTTATCGGGCGTAACTTTAACAAAATACTCCCGATTTTTTGAAAAATATTTGGTCACTTCAAATTTGTTAACATTTTGCGCTTGAACAAAGGTGGTAAGCAGCAAAAAAAACAAAGCTACAAGTAAATAATTACATTTTTTCCTCATCGTTTCAGACCTCCACAATCGTCGGCACAATTACCGGTTTTGAGCCGGTTTGTTTTTGGATAAATCTTTTCAAATGAACGCGCAAATTTTCCGCCGCCCAATTTTTATCCTTGAAATCTTCGCGTTTCATCGCCAAAACCGCATCGCCAACCGATTGGCGGGCGTTTTTCAATGTTCCATTGAGCAAATCGATTCCCGCCACGCCTTGAACGGTGATTTGCGGTTCTTGTTTTAACTCTTTGGTAGTTTTGTCAATCGTTACGACTAACGAGATCATTCCGCTGGCAGCAAGTTTTTTGCGCTCACGAACGATTTCGTAATCAATTTCGTCCGAACCGCCCTCGTCAATAAATGTTTTTCCGTAATCGGTATGTGAAGAAATTCTCACTCCAAGTTCGTCAATTTCGAGAGTGTCGCCATTCTCGATCAAAATTACATTGTCGTCCGTATAGCCTTCGACGTGATTTTTGACGAACTCTTTATGGCGAAACAACATTCGATATTCGCCGTGAATCGGCACAACATATTTTGGTCGTGCCGTTTCCGTCATTATTTTTATATCTTCCTGCGAAGCGTGTCCCGAAACGTGAATAAGCCGTCGTTTTTCCTCGATGATATTTGCGCCGCGTTTATAAAGTTGTCCGATTAGCCGTGAGATCGATTTTTCATTGCCCGGAATAATTCTTGCTGAAAGAACGACCGTATCGCCTTTCTCGATCTCCATTCCCTTGTAAGTTCCGTGCGACAAATTTGCCAGTGCCGCGCGCGATTCGCCTTGCGAACCCGTTACGAGATAAACAATTTCATCATCGTGCAAACTGCGTGATTCGCCGAGCGAAACCATCGTATTATGCGGAATTACCAAAAGTCCTTGTTCAGTAGCGATTTCGACATTTTTCTGCATCGAACGTCCTAAAACACAGACTTTTTTGTCGTAAGTCCTGGCAACATCGAAAACTATTTGCAAGCGATGCATCGAAGAAGAAAATGTGGCGACAAATATCCTGCCTTCCGCTGTAGCGAAAATCTCTTCAAACGCCGGAATTACGTCCTGTTCGGATGGTGTTCTGCCCGGAACAGTGGCATTTGTCGAATCGGAAAGCAACGCCAAAACGCCTTCATCGCCATATTTCCCCAGCGTCTTTAGATCGTATGGTTTGCCGATAACAGGTGTGTCGTCAATTTTGTAATCGCCTGTGTGAATCAGTGTTCCTAGCGGCGTTTTTATCGCTAACGAAAAACAATCTACCAATGAGTGTGAAGCGTGTATAAATTCAATTTTAAAGCTGCCGATTTCCACCACATCATTAGCTTCAACCCGGTGAAGCAAAACCGAATCGAGCAGATTATGTTCTTCAAGCCGTTTCTCCGCCAAAGCGAGCGTGAAGCGTGAGCCATACACCGGCAAATTAAATTTTTTCAAAAAATAAGGCAGCGCACCAATATGGTCTTCGTGTCCGTGCGTTAAAATCAGCGCAGTTAAATCATTTTTATGCTGCTCCAAAAAATCGAAATTCGGAATGGAAATATCAACCCCGAACGGCGTTTCTTCGGGAAAACCCATACCCGCATCGACGACAATCATTTCGTCCCCGTAACGAATTCCCATACAGTTCATCCCAAATTCACCGATTCCGCCGAGAGGTATAATCTCTATTTTTTCCACAGTATTTTCCTTTATTAAATTCAATAATGCCTAATCTTTCTAAACTTTTGATTATAACATACCCGTTTACTTTTTCCATCTTCGCACTTGCTATTGGTTTGAAGGTTATGATAATTTTGATTTAACAATTTGAAGGGGAGTAGATAACCTGAAACGGTCTGACGAAATCGTCAACACGATTTTCCCGATGGAAAATCCGGTTCGTCAGCGCAAGTATCGAGACCTTCTGTAAAGCAAATTTTATTGCTTGCAGAAGGTTTTTCTTTTGCAACCACAAACGGAAAAGGAGATAGGACGTGGAAGGTATATTTGAAGCGATATTTCAAATTTTATTTGAAATAGTTTTTGAGCTCATTGGTGAAATTCTCAGTGATTTACCTAACTTTTTCAGCAATTTAGCAGAAAAGATTATGTTTCCGCATCGATTTTCCTTTTTCGATGAAATTATCAAACTAGATATTTCAAACTGATTTTGGAGGATCAAATTTTAATGACACTATTCCCTTTTGCCGACTACTGGTGGTTTTACGGCTTATTTTTACTGTTCGTTTTTGCGATGCTTGCGCTCGATTTGGGCATTTTTAATCGCAAGGCGCATATCGTTTCGTTCAAAGAAGCGACAATTTGGAGCATCGTCTGGGTTGTTCTCTCGCTCGTTTTCAATTTTCTTTTTTATCAATACACACTTGGCAAGTTTGGTGCGGAAACGGCACAACAGTTAGCTTTAGAATTTCTTTCGGGCTACGTTGTCGAATATTCGCTTTCGATTGACAACATTTTCGTTTTCGTCCTCGTTTTCAGCTACTTTGCGATTCCCGCCAAATATAAACACCGCGTTTTATTTTACGGAATTTTGGGCGCGTTGATTTTTAGAGCGATTTTTATTGCCGTCGGTTCAGCCTTGATGCAATTTCATTGGGTAATTTATCTGTTCGGTGGATTTTTAATCATCACGGGAATCAAAATGATGTTTTCCAAAGAAACCGAGATCGAACCCGAAAAGAACTTTCTCATCCGCATTTTCACACGCTTTATGCCGGTTACAAAAACCATCGAAGGTAAAGAATTCTTTGTCAAAAAAGAAGGCGTAAAACACGCCACGCCGCTGTTTATCGCGTTGCTTTTTCTCGAAGCGACCGACATAATTTTCGCGGTTGATTCAGTTCCGGCGATTTTCGCGCTGACCAAAGAACCGTTGATCGTTTTCACCTCGAACATCTTTGCAATTCTAGGTTTGCGCTCGATGTATTTTATGCTGGCAGGCGCGATTGACAAGTTTTATTTGCTCAAATACGGATTGTCCGTCGTGCTGATCTTTGTCGGTCTGAAAATGGTTTGGCTGAACGATTTTTATGGTGGAAAATTTCCGATTTCTTACAGTTTAGGCTTTATCTTGGGCGTGATCGGTTTATCAATAATTGTCTCGTTAATTTTCCCCGCTAAACATCTGCCGGAAAATGGAAAGTTAAGTTAATTGTTGGATGAAAAGGCATTCGTTAAATTTTTCCATTCATCAATCGTCAAAGTTTCCGCACGTCTTTGCGGTTCAATTTGGCAGGATGCGAGGAGTTTGGTAATATCACCAAACTTCTCGCGCAAATCTGCCGGAGCATTTTTCAGATTATTCAAAATCGTCTTGCGTTTTTGGACAAAACAGACGCTGATGATTTCCCGAAACAAATCTTCATTTTCAATCCCGCTTTCCTTCGGCAACAGGCGAACAATCGCGCTCCAGACTTTTGGTGCGGGACGAAAAGCGTTTGGAGAAACATCGAAAAGTTTTTCCGATTCCAAATAGGCTTCGGTTAAAACGCTCAAAAATCCGCGCTCCGAATTCCCGACTTGAGCCGTAATGCGGCTGACGACTTCGCGTTGAAACATCAAGATCATTTCTGAAAAACAATCTCTTTGCTCGATTAATTTCTGCAAAATGGCGGTTGAAATATTATAAGGCAAATTAGCAACTAATTTTACTTTTTCTCCCCTGGTTTTTATTAATTCGTGAAAGTCGGTTTGAAGCGCATCTTGCTCTATCAGTTGAAAGTTTTCAAAATCAGCAAACTTCTCTCGCAAAACGGAGATCATATTTCTTTCAAGCTCGATTGCCAAAACATTTGCACCTGATTCAACTAACTTTTCGGTCAACGCACCGCGTCCGGCACCGATCTCGATAATCGTTTCGCTTTTTTGCGGATCAAGTGCACAGATTATTTTGTTGATATAATTTTGATCAATGAGAAAGTTTTGCCCGAAAGATTTTTTAGCAAAAGGGTTTCGTTTTTTTTTCATCCTTCATTCCTCAAAGGATAGCCTATAACTTCCAAATCTTCGCCGTGATGTTTGATTTCAACATTTTGCAGACGCATTGCGCTTGCCAAAACTTGTGCGCCGTTGCCGCCGATTGCTGTCGGCGCATCTTTGCCGCCGATCACGATAGGCGCGATGAAAAGCGAGATTTTATCAATCAGTTTGGCATCATAAAACGAACCCGCAACCTCCGAGCCGCCTTCGACGAGGACGCTTTGAATATCTCGTTTGGCAAGTTCCTGCAATACGCCGAACAAGTTTCTTCCGCCTTCGGCAATTGCAATTACTTCAACGCCTTCGTCTTTTAGCAGAGCATTTTGTTCATCGTCGGAACTGTCGGTAAAAATAATTGTCGGAAATTCTCTAGCTGTCAAAACAAGTTGTGAATTCGGCGAAACCCGCAAAGAATTATCCAAAACAACGCGCACGAGTTTTCGTCGTCGCGTCTTTCCTGAACGATCGGTCAAAAGCGGATTATCAACCACCACCGTATTTGCGCCAACCAAAATCGCGTCATATTCTAAGCGCAAATAGTGAACCCGCGCCCGCGATTCTGCGCCCGTAATCCAATGCGAATCGCCCGTTCTCGTCGCAATCCGCCCGTCCAGCGAAATCGCCATTTTCAGATGCACGAACGGTCTGCCCGTTTTGTGCCAATGAATATATTTTTCGTTTTGCCGTGCTGCTTCGTCCGCCATAATTCCGCTTACAACCTCAATGCCGTTTTGCCGCAAAACCTCAAGACCTTTCCCCGCGACCAACGGATTCGGGTCTTCAATCGCCGCAACCACGCGATTGATGCCCGCATTTATCAGCGCGTCAGTGCATGGCGGAGTTCTGCTAAAATGATTGTGCGGCTCAAGCGAAACATAAGCCGTTCCGCCTTTTGTCCGTTCACCCGCTTGTCTGAGCGCAATCGCTTCGGCGTGTGTCAGTTGGTCATAAACAAAAAACCCTTCGCCGACAATCTCGCCCGATTCATCAATAATCACACAACCGACAAGCGGACTCGGCGAAACTTGCCCAACACCGAAAGACGCGAGTTCCAAAGCGCGCCGCGTCATTTTTTTATCAAATTCTGAAAAATTATTGCTCAATTCTTAATCTCTAAATCCAAAATTGCTTTGCCAATTTGAAAGAATGTAGTTTGAAAACTCAGTCATTTTGTCTTGTCATCGAAGATGACAAACAATATAGCCTAGCGAGAATCGCTAGGAACGCGGTAAATGATTTAACGTCTCGCTGAAAGTGAGCAACAATCCTCGCCGATTTGTTCGACGCTTTCAGCGTCTGAACATCGGATTCATCAAGCACCTAGCGATTCTCGCTAGGCTATAATGTTTGTCGCCGTTGGCGACTTGAACTGAGTTTTCAAGCAGTTTCTAAATTAATCATCTTTAACCGTTTCTTCATCCAAACCCAAAACTGATTTACTTTCGTCCACTTTACCAAATGTATTTTTAACGGCTGTTTTTATTACTTTCACAAGATTGAGTTTAATTCCAAGATATTCCCACAAAAATTTGCTTTCACCGATTTTCAAACCGTCGTAAAGTTCTTCGAGTTCTTCTTTATTTTCAAGCGAATCCATCATTATTGATTTGCTCTTGATTTTCTCTATGACTTTGTTTTGCTGTTCGATGATCGAATCTTTTTGAACGATTATTTTGTCTTGATGTTCAATCACTGTCTGCGCCAAACGCAATTCCCTTTCAGCCGAACGGATTTCTCTGACCGCCATTTTTTGCGAATGTTGAAGATTATCAATTTGCTGATGAAGGCGCATCGCCGCAAAACTTTCATCATAAACAATCGGACTCGCCGGTAAATTCAAATAAACGGCAAGTGCTTCACGAATTTTGTCTAATGCTTCAACATCATCGGTCGGCGTAACTGAAAAAAGAACTTTTCCGGCTTCTTCTTTCAAATTTGAAGTTGCATTTATTCCTAAATCTTGAAGAAATTGGGCAAAATATTCAAGATATTGTTTGCAGAAAACTTTCAGTTCTATTGGGAAATCAAAATTTATTCCTAATGAGTTCTTACCCTTTTCATCATTAAGTCTTTTTTCAAACAAATACAATTGTGAAATTTTACTTGCAATTTTTTTTTGTAATTCTGCTTTTCGCTTTTGAGTAACAACAATTCCATTTCCATATCTACCAATATCATCTAACCTATTTCTTAGAGAAAATTCCGTTGTAGAAGAGCCAATACCTCTAACTACTTTAACTAATTTTTGAGAATTAATGGCTTCATTGTTCGATTCACTAGCAAGTTGATGATTTAGATTTTCAATCTCTTTCTTAGTTTTTTGAACCATTTCCTCTAATGTGTTTGTGGACATCTTATACCTCTTAATTAAACAATCCGTTCACATAATTTTCCGCGTCGAAAACCATTAAATCTCTAACTTCTATTTATTCCAATTCAAAACTTGCAAACTTAAAATTCGGTTAAAATGGCTTTCGTTATTTGTAACGATTGGCAGATTATTTTCCAAAGCGGTTGCCGCAATTAAAATGTCCGCATCGAGTATCAGCAAGCCTCGTTTGTATAAATCAGCGTAAATGTCGGCAGCGCGAACTATGATTTCATCGTTTAATTTGATGATTTCGTTTTGTCTGCAAAATAAATCAAAAAATTTCAATTGGGCTGTTGCGTTTCTGACTTTCATTCCGCGCAGAAGTTCAAAGCGCGTGATGGCTGAAAAAGTAAAAATCTGATGCTGTTGCAAATATGGTTGGGCTTCGGCGACGACTTTCGGATATTTTTTGAAATAAAACGAAAGCGTATCCGAATCGAGTAGAGTTTTGGCAGAAAAACTCATATTTTTCTATCTCCGAAAAAGTTTGAACGGTCAAGCGCGATGCGTTCGATTTCATTTATATCTTCTTCCGCAAGCCCTTCATAGACCTTTCCCGCAAGCTCCAACATTTCATCAGGCGAAAGCCTTTTTTCTTTGATTATTATTTCAACCGTTTCGCCTTCTTCGATTTCTTCCGACATCGGCTTTAGCGGTTTGAACATTCCGTTTTGATAAACTGCTTCAATCGTTTGCATTGTTTTCTTCAACCTCCTAATTAAAAAGTCCATTCACATAATTTTCCGCGTCGAAAACCATCAAATCATCAACCTGTTCGCCGATGCCGACGTAGCGAGTCGGGAAACTAAGTTTTTTGGCATTAGCAAGATGAATACGCTTCATTTTTTTGAATTCCGCCATTAGATTCAATTTGTTCTTCAACCCAAAGGACAGATATTACAATAATCCGTCTTGCCCTACATAATCAAAAAGCAAGTTCTTCACAAAAACAGTATAAAACTATTTTGTAAAAAACTTGCTCGGTTTCTATTTGGCAAAATTAATAAAGTGCAAATTTTGCAGACTTTGCAACTATTAAAAAATCTTCAAAGCCACATCAATTAAAAATGGCGGCGCATTTAATGTCTGCACGCCGGGTGTAACATTTCGGGTGGCGAGAATAGCTCCGGTTGAAGGATTTATCCATGTCGCTGTTCCTGATTTTGGAACATTTATCGTTATGTTTATACCACTTGTTGACGTGGCGTGGTTTGTATAAGCATGAAGATATGCACCGTAAATATCAGGCGAACTCAACGCATAACCCCGCACTAAATTCGGATTGTTAATAGTTAGCGAAATAGGTTGTGCTGCCGGAAAATCACGAATATAGCTTTGAAAAACCTGTATATAACCTCTCTCTTCCGGTCCCAAATAAATATTTAGCGGATAGGGAGTAATATCTGTCGTATTCCAAAAAACCATTGATGCTTCGTTAAAGAATGCCGACCACGCAGTTAATCTCATTCGCAATGCTGATAACGGGTCTGAATTGTTACCGTTGTTGCCCCATTCACCATAAATAATCGGTTTATTAAAGGTTTTCTTACCCTCTTCCAATATTCGATTGGCAATTATTGCGTCGGCTATAAATTCATTTCCGGAAATCGTCGGCTCATACAAATGCGGAGAAGTGAAATCGAGTGCCGGAATATCATGCACTTGCGGTGTAACACTATATATAAAACTATGCGAAATCGGATGTCCGTAAGGATCGTTAGCTTTCATATAATTGGCGGCAGCGGTTACAGTAGCATCAGAATCACCCGATTCATTGGCAACTTCCCAAAGATCCACAAAAGCACCGTAACGATCCATGCAATATTGAATATATCGCAATCCGCCCGGACTGACATCAGTGGTCGAATTGTTAAATAAAGACATTTGGAGTTTCATTCCATATTGCTTTACTTTTCGAACAAAGGTATCTCCCAAAATCCCGTTCCCGGCGTGATAAAAGTTTCCTGAATCACTAATGGAACTCTTTAAATCAAACGAACAATTCCTAACACCCCATCTAAAAACATTAAATCTCAGATTTCCCGATCCGTTACCATACGCCGAAAAGTATGTATCAAGGTCAACAAAAAGAGTCGTCTGAGGAAATCCGGGTAATGGAAATCCGTTTTCCATTGTCATTACAATTCCTGTATAAACTGCCGGATATTCTTTGACACAATCGGCTATTCCCATCGGATTAAACGGTGTTCCATTATCGTTTAGCCATCGGAAATTATTCGTTGGATTTCTTTTTACAAAACCGTCGGAAATTTGCTGACCAACAACTAAACTTCCCGTTTGAATACTCGGAGTTCCATTATTTTCCGTAATAGAAGCCCTCCAATTCCAAGTTCCAGATTGATTTGGTGCAAATCTAGCCTTATAAAGTCCGGGACTGTAGTAAAAACCATTTGTTGTAATTGTGGACGGGGACTATTTGGGGACTATTTGGGGACTATTTGGGGACTATTTGGAGACTATTTGGGGACTATTTGAGGACTATTTGGAGACTGTTTGAGAACTATTTGGGTACTATTTGGGAACCGTTTGGGGACTACTTGGGACGATTTGGGGACGATTTTGGGACAATTTGGAGACGATTTTGGGACAATTTGGGGACTATTTGGGGACTATTTGGGAACTATTTTAGAACTATTTGGGGACTATTTGGGGACTGTTTGGTGACGATTTGGGGACGATTTGGAGACGATTTGGGGACAAATGGACCGCCGGCGAGCGGCCGCTCGGCAGGCGGTGCACTTTATGCTGCAGATAAATAGAAAAAGTGTGCCAAAAAAGTTAACAATCATATCATAATAGAAAATCGCTTCATTAGCGACGATTGGGAGTTAAAGATTTAATGAATGATAAAGGCCATTCGAAGGCCGTATGGAGGCAGCGATCAAGATTTAAAGGTTTATGGTTATGGTGAGGGCTATTCAAAGGCCGTATAGAGGGACCTGGAAGACAAAGGTATC
>JANMAA010000145.1:0-8014 GCA_031359215.1 Acidobacteriota bacterium
TGCGAGCGGCAAGCACGTTCCACGCGGCGAATATCCGGGCGCGATGCGGAACTCCGCCGCCGCCGATTGCCGGAGAAGCGATCAGCGACGATGCGGAACAACTGCAAAACTCGCCCGCCGAAGAAAATCCGCCAATACGAAGCGGATTGAACAAAAGCGTGAGCAATGGAGGGAAACCGGAAATAGGAAAGAAATAAAAGGAGTCGCCCAAAACCGCAAGGGATTGGCATAAAATAGAAAAAAAAGGTCGTGGACATAAATTTATGTCCACGACCTTTCTTTGTGTAAAATTCGAGGACATTGTTGAGGATGAATAACTGAATATCTTTTTTTACAATGAGTTTGAGATAAATTAACGTGAGTGCGAAATAAGCCGCTGAAGACGGTGAAATATTTGTAGCCCATAACGCAAGGAACAGTTACGATACAATCTCAAGAGGTTCAATAGCCGCGATATATCAATTATGCCGCCACTTTTAATAGCTTTGTCTAAATTTCAATGGTTATTCCCACGATTTTTATCGTTAGATTCTGCAAAAGTCGGAAATCAAAATTCGTGTTTTTATCGCCAAAGCCGACACACAACATAGTCTGGCGAGAATCGCCGGGTAATCTGAAATACACGTCCTGTCGCTGAAGGCGAAGAACATAAATGCAAATCGGCTTTTTGTCACTTTCGGCGACCGAAAAAGAAAGGCATAATGGGATAAAAGCCGATAAAAATATGCATTAAAAACTTGTGCAGACACTAATGATGCAAATCGTGGGCGGCGTAGCGGGGAGTAGTCACGTCAATTTAACGGACAAAATTTAATTTTTTATGTCGAAATCACGTTAAACTAAACACAGAAGTTTATTAACAATGCTTTTATTGAGTTTTGCCTTGCGAAGGTGAGGTATTGGTGTTTGCGCTGGCAGTTTGGTTTTGAGTTATTGCCTCATTTTTTAATTCTTCAGGTGATTTCCATCCCGCTTTTTTAAGCAAATCGAGAGCAAACCGAATGGGAATCGCCATATTTGCGGCGTTGCTTTCGGTGAACACGCCAAAATTTACACCTATAACTTTGCCTGTTTGTCCGAAAAGAGGCGCACCTGAACCGCCTTCAGCCGTTTTTGCATCGTGGACAATACGGCGCGAGTCTAAATCGGTAATCGCACCTTGTGTTGTCAGCGGAACGATCTTTTGAGTTTGTGCCAGAAAATTGATTAAGGCTTGCCGCGAACCGCCAAATTTTGCATTGATTGATTTGGCTTCGGCATCATCGACCATTGCCAAAAGTCTGTCCGGTCCGTTCGGATAACCCATCGTAACAACGGTTTTACCGACTGAAACGACTTCGGAATTTGATTCTAACGGCAGAACAGGAATGTCCGGCGAAACCGCATTCGGATCGATTGACGCGATTGCCAAATCTTCGCGTCCGCCAATCTCGCGCACTTTTAACTGGAATGGTGATGGAAAATTTGGAAAATAGATAACAAGCCGTTTGATGCGCGCGCGCCCGTTAGACTCCTTCATCATTTGCTTTACCAGATCATCTTCCGCCCACGGTTGAACAACGTGCCGATTAGTAATGATAAACCCGCCGCCGACGTGAAAACCGGTGCCGATAAAATCATACTCGACCGGTGTTCCACTGCCTTCGGTGGTTAAACTCATCGGTAATTGAGAGGTTTGATAGCCTTCTTCGGAGGGTGTCGGTTCAAATTGACTCGGCTGAAAATCCTGCGGATCGGGATAACGCAAGGTTTTACCGTTTTTGCGGTCAACCAAATCATAAACACCGACGATCAGACAAATGCCGTTGCCGTATTCGACACGCAGATTCGGCGCAAGTGAAACTGTTTTGATAATATCCTTGTTCGATTTATCTATTTGTCCGAGTTGCTCGTTGTTTTGAACGAGTTGTTCTTCGAGTTTGCGGACGATCTCGCCTTGCTGTTCGGCAAGTTGGCGCGTTTTTTGCAATTCACGGTTATAGGAAAATCCGAGATAAAAAAGTCCGCTGATCGAGCCGACGACGATGACCAGAACGATAAGTTTTGTCGTCCACGAAATCTCGCGCGAAAGTTCGCGGACAAACTCTCGCAAAAAGGCTTTGGCATCGTCGCGTTTCGGCGTGAAGGAAGATTCTAGTGCGGCTTCTTCGATAAATTGCGCGATGTGCGGCTGTTCGCGGTTGGTCGTGATGAGAGATGATTTCGATTCCAGCGAAAAGAACGAAAAAGAAACATCAGTATCGGGAATTTCAACGCAATCACCGTCCTTAATATCGACAAAACGGCGCAACGGACTTCCGTTGAGCATTAAATTTAATGACTTTTGAAAATTGATGACGCGATAAACATTGTTCTCCAAGGCTAATTCGAGCCACACGCCGCCATCACTAATTTTTTTGGTGTGAATCTGTAAATTGCTTGCTTCGGTTGCGCCGAGACGGATATTTTCCTCCGAAAATAACTCCGTTCTTTTTTCAGCACCAACCGTAACGTGAATGATAATACCGACAGCCATTCTCTTCTAAAAATAAAATCTCGATGCACAATTTCCGACAAATGAAATAGTAACACAAACGGAAAATTAAGTTGAGTTTGAGGTTGTCGAATCGGTTCGGGTTGCAGATAAATTTCTACGTTTTGGTAAAAATACGATAAATGTTAAATTTAAACAATGCTTTTTAGGAAAATTAAGCGAAAAATGAGTAAACCGAAATTCATCGAAGATAGAGAGAACCTCGAAAAACTTGCGCCGGTTGCTTTAGCACCGATAAACCGGCAGGTTTTTGTTTGTAACGGAACTTCCTGTCTCGCAGTTGGCAGCGCAGAGGTTAAAGCCGCCTTTGAAGAAGAATTACAGAAGCGGAATCTGAGGTTTGGCAAAGCTGCCAAAGGCAGAAATCCAAATGGCGAAATCGTTTTGACCGATTGTAGTTCAGTCGGTTTTTGTTCGATTGGCGCAGCGGTTTTGGTTTATCCCGAAGGCGTTTGGTATGCCCAGGTTCGCGCCGAAGATGTTAAAGAAATCGTTGAAGAACATCTCGAAAAGGGAAATGTCGTCAAGCGTTTGTCATTGATCGAGATAAACAACAAAAACTCCGCAGAATAATCTTTTTGCGGACACACGAATGAAGTAAGTGAGAAACTGCACACTTACTTCATTCGTGTTTCTGCCTTATTATTTTCGCCGTCCTTTTTCGTTTCGCATCAGCGCACCGAATAGCTTGGGCGTTTCTTCGATCAAAGCGGCGGTTTTTCGTTTGTCGAACTTAAAAGTCAGCTTGCCTTCGACTCCGGTAAGTGTTTTTGCCAGTAGATCCAAAATATCGGTGGCGGCGGAATTGTTATCGACGACGGGAAGTTTAAAACTGTTATCGGTTTGCGCTTTTATAGGTGAAACTTTTAGTGGAATATCGGTTTTTTCGATGGTTGCGGTCAGAGAAACTTCTTTGTTTGCGCTCGTCAGCGAACCGAATACTTGCCAGACGGTCGGTTTATCTCCCAAAAAAGTGCCCAAACTCGACAAATCGACGGCTTGCAGATCAACCGCAAAAGCCATCAGCGAATTTGGCGAACGATTGATTAAATTAGTCATCATCGTTGTTTGCGGATGTGCCGTTTTGTTCTCCAATATCTGTTTTATGGATTCGCTTTTACCATAAACGAGCGTTGTTTCGTCGGCTAATCCGATAGAATTTTCGCTTGTGCCGTCGAGGTCGGCATCTGCACCTTTTTCGCCTTTATATTTCGTTTTCGTAATGATTGTCAACAACTTTTTACCACCGATATTTTCATCACGGCGGCTGACATCGATATACAACGGGCGAATCGCAATCGCGCCGACAGCATCTTGTTCGGAATTTAAATTTTCGGACGGTTCACCTGTTTTGATATTGTCCAGACTTGCTTGACGATTTTTTTGAAATGTCGTCAGCGTTTCGAGTTCTTTTTTTAATGTCTGCGTGCGTCGAGGTTCGGTGGCAGATAATTTTTCCATACTTTCCTCGACGGCATACACTTCAAAATCATCAGCATAGTTTGCATCGGCATTTATTATTTCACGCAAAATTCTCAGGTTTTTGAAACGAGGCGCGAAATCTTTTTCCAATTTATCGACATCATTGACGACGGCGGAAATTATTTGAAGCCGTTGCGCGTCGGTTATCTCGATTTTTTCCAAATTGCTTTCCAATTTGTTTCGTCTTTCGATCAGATCATCAAATTTTCGATTTGTCCGACCTGTTTCGTCGAATTCAGAAAGTGTCGCTTTGGTTTCCTGCAATGCTTTTTTCAGGTTTTCAACCACCTTTGCATTTGTTTTTGACGGTTTGATTTTGTCAACAATAGCTCGGGTTGAATCCATAATGGCGGACAACTTTTCATATTTGCCGGACAAGTCCGCTACTTCTTCATCGGAGACTTCGGGTAATTGACTCGTCATTTTGATCTTCAGATTGTCCAAACGATTGGAGATCGGGTTTTTCTCCATCGAAAATTTAGCGTTGGCAACCTGATTTTGAAAGATACTGTCCGCCATTGCAGCGGCTGACGAATCGGTTTGCATCACGAAAATCGCATCTTCGGGGGTGTTTTTGGTGATATTTAACCCGAAAGCGATCTTGTTCACCTTAAATGGATTAACGCCCGTTTCGGCTTCGATGGATTTCATTGCAACTCTTAACTTTTCCATCGCCGAAGGTTCATTATTAAAAATATCGGGCGCAGTTTCCGCCAACATCTTTTTGACATCGACGGTTATCACCGCATTCGATTTTCCGAGCAATGAAATCAAGTTATCGCTTGCCGGTGTTTGGGCAGTTGCAGGTTGAACCTGACAAAGCGATAACAATAAAACCAATAAAAAAACGGCTGACTTACGATACATATTTAAGTTTTGATCTGAATTTAAATTAATGAAAAGCAAACAATTTTATAGCACATAATCGTTTGCTTTGAATAGTTGAAAAGGATATAAATGCAGAGACACGCACGAAGTAAATGTCCATTCATTTCACACTTACCTCGTGCGTGTCTCTGCAAGCAGATTATTTTATCGAAACGGTTAGTTTATAAGTAGCATTTCCGCGCGTTCCGCCGACGCTGATTTCGTAATCGCCGCTTGAACGTAGTTCGCCCGTCCAATTGGTTGTGTCGTCGCCTTCGCCTGCGTCGGACAGATAACTTCCGTTTGC
This sequence comes from Acidobacteriota bacterium, assembly GCA_031359215.1. Taxonomy (GTDB): domain Bacteria; phylum Acidobacteriota; class Blastocatellia; order Pyrinomonadales; family Pyrinomonadaceae. Next base: position 5,190 of record JANMAA010000145.1, read on the forward strand.
GTCCGCGATTTGAAAAACGGCGTTGTTTTCCAGCGAAGTTATCTTCACGCGCATCGTTTGTCCTTTGCGTGCGCCGATGATGTATGTATCCTGATCGCCGCGAATGACCGCACCCGAAACAGTTGCCGCGCTTCTGCCTTTAGCAAATTTCAACCGTTTTCTAACGCCGTCCGCCGAAGTGATCGACGCTAAACTCAATACCGAAGTCATCAATAAAAATGTCGCAAAAATTCTTAATTTCATAATTATTTCTCCTTTAATTTGCCGGCGGTATAACGGGTGTGCGCGGCACGGGCGTATGGCGTTCAAGATGTGATGCGACTGTCCACGCGGCGAGTTTTGACGGATTTGCGGCGTATTTAATGCGGACGATAGCATCGAGACGGCGCGAGACGTTCATTCCGCGAACGGTTGCGTCAACCAATCCGCCGGTCGCGGCTGATTGTTGACCTTCGGCACTGTCGGCTTGAGCACCACGGGATTCAGCCGCATCGATCGTGGTTTGCAAAGTAGTCAAAAAATTAGCCGCTAAACCGTAATCGATAAACGTCGCCGAAATAGGCTCGGCATCTTTAATGAAAGATCGTGCCGTTGCCAAAAGATTTTGTTCCGAACGACTGCGCGGCAGACGAAACAGCATTTCACTGCCCGGAATTTCGACTTCAAAAGCATTAGCGGCACGATTTATCTGTCGAATCTGAAACAATAAATCGTCCATATCCTCGTCTTTAACGCTGACTTGCTGGCGTGAAGTGTCGGTGCCGGAGATTTGTTGGGCGGCAAGGCTGCGAATTTCGGTGATAACGTCCGACAAGTCGCCAAAGGCTTTGCCGCCGGGTGTCGTAGGCGGAAAATCGGCGGCATTATCGGTCATAAATACGTCTTCGCGTTCAAATTTATCCATTTTGCGTTGTTGGCTGGCTTTCATATATTGGTATTCTCCTGTGAATTATGGTTTTAAGTTGTGAATCTTCGCAAGTCGGTTGTGAATCTTCGGCAGTTTCCTGTGAATGTTCTTCGGTTGCTTGTGAATCTTCGTCGGTCGGTTGTGAATCTTCATCGGTTACTTGTAAATGTTCGTCGGTCGGTTGTGAATCTTCGCAAGTTAGCCGTGAATCTTTGCAAGTTAGCTGTGAATCTTCGCCGGTTAGCTGTGAACGGACATCTTTCACGTTTTAACTGTCAAAATTCACAAGCAATTTAAGATATTTTACCGGAATATGCAAGGATGGAACGAGATTTTTAATTAGTTGTCAGGACACACGCCAAGTTAGTCTGTTACCCGCGCATTAGACGCTCTTACTTCGTTCGTGTTTCGGCATTGCCCTCGACAATATTTATTTCATCGGGCGTGAGCGCGTATAAATCATAGACCAATCTATCAATCTGCCGGTCAAGGTTTTTGCACTTGTCCTCGTAATAAGTTTTGTCCTTATCAGTCCGCGCCCTTTGTATATGTCTTACATTTACAATTACTGAAAAGTTAAATACTATTTTAATAATTTAGGAAATGAATATGATTGAATTTCAAAACATCTCGATTGTGGCGCAAGGTCTTACTATAGATTCTCCAAATCTACTTACCATTCTGGAAGCAGAAATAAATAATTCTGCTTATCAACGCATTTCTGCCTGTGCTGCTTATGCTTCACGCAAAGGAGTTACGTTGCTTCGCGGACTGACCTCCGGCTCAAGTGGTGCAAAGTATAGGTGGTTAATCGGGCTTGATGATTCATTCACTGACCCAGAAGCATTACGCATAGCGTTACGAACTCATAAAGCAGAAACTCGCACAGCCGAATTGTTAACTAAAAAACCTAAACGACGATTCCATCCAAAAGCATATTTATTAGATTCAAACGATAAAAATGAAGCAACCTTAATTGTCGGTTCTAATAATTTAACTGAAAGAGCATTGAAAAGTAATTGCGAAGTTTTCACCGTTTTTCGTGCGCGGGAAAAAGGAGATGTTGTTAAAGTTCAAAATTACTGGGAAGAACTTTGGAGTATCGGACAAACTGCAACCGAATCAATTATTGATAAATATACAGAACGCTATAAACGCGCTCCGCAAAAAGAACCGGTTATTCAAGAGGAAATTTCTGAAACTCCTTCCAGTGAAGTTAAAAGTGCTATTGAAGAGAGCATCGGAAATTCAATTTTGGCTTGGATTGAGTTCGGTAGCAATACTGGTGGAGGAAATCAGCTTGATATTGTGAAAAATCTAGCTCCTTTCCTCGGACTTCCTCAAAATCCTAACGTGAAAGATTCAGAAATGTTAAATATAAATACTAATGAGGGCATTAAACAATATCAACTAACCTTTACAAAAGGTATGTGGCGGTTTATGAATTTGCAGCAAGGATTTTCTTTTCCTTTAAGACCGGATGCGGAAAGTCCTTCGCCTTTTACATTAGTAATCAAACGCTCAAATGACGATAGCTTATCTATGGATGTGGTAACTAGCAAAGAAGCATATGACCTATTTACTGCATCGTCGGAAAATGGTTTTATTGCTGAATCTAAACGCGGAACTTCTGGGCGATTTTACGGTTGGTTTTAATTTTCAGCTTGCGTTCTCAATAAGTAAAATTTCTTTAGTTGATAAATTATAAATTTCGTAAACAAGCAGATTGATTTGTCTCTCTAACATAGCGCATTTATCTTCATAAAATTTTTGGTCTCTATCTGTCCGTGCTGTTTGCAATCTATCTTTGGTCTCCAACATTTGCTCAACTAAATTTACCAACTTGTTATGTAATTTTACATCTGATTCTTCAGAAAAGTTGATTGCACGAATTGGTAGTTGATTATAGCTATAAATG
>JANMAA010000170.1:0-13928 GCA_031359215.1 Acidobacteriota bacterium
TGACCGTGAAGGATTTATCGAAACAACCACTCAAAAGGCAATGGCAATGATTCCGACCATTCCGGCAATTCGGGACGGAATGCGAATTTCAATGCGTCCGAAAGTGATTCTTTTGGGTTCGGAAATGCGAGCCGAACAAGCAAAAACCGCAAAACTCGAACTTGAAAAACAACTCACTAATCAAGCCCAAACCGAAATTGCGCTCGAACTTGATGCCCAAAAGACCGTCGCCGAAATGTTAATTCAATCGGCTTTTGATGACGAAAAACGCGAACAGGAACTAAAGATGCGAATTCGCCAAATCAAAATCGAAGCGGTTAAAAGGGAAGTTGAAGCCGGACTTTCACCGATAAAGGAAGGACTTGAACAGCTTAACAACACGATTTACGAAGCCGCGAGCGAGATGGCGGAAAAGTTGAGCGATTCAAAACACGTTCCCGGCGGCACGGCGAAAAAGGCGCGGGAAATGTATCGCTGGTTTAAGTTGATGAATTTCACGCGGGATGCGGAAGTTGAAAAAGTCCTCGCCGAATTGAATAAAATCGCCAGCCAAGATGCGAAAACTCGAACTCCTGCCGAGATGAAAGAAGCCGTTGACGCGGTAATCATTGCGACCTCGAAACGTGCCAGAAAACTGCTCAAAACCGACCAACTCGACGCGCTCGAACTCTAATCTACTTGCTTTTCTCCAATAAACTTATGCCAGCTATTTTGAAAAAATCCTTTCTTTTTCACTACAACCCAACGATAAATTCCGATAAGGTCTTCAATGTATTTGTCATTGACAATGAGGACGGCACTTTTTCGGTAATCAGCGAATACGGGCGGAGCGGAACGAAATTAAATGTCAAATCACTCATTGAAAATTGCTCACTTTCGCTGGCGGAGAGCCGTTTTTCGGCGAAAATAAATGAGAAAGTTTATCACCCACGCACTCCTTATTCCCATACTTTAAACCCTTCAACCAGCCCGACTTACAAAAAGCTCATCATCGAAGCCAAGTCTTATTCCGTAACGAGCGAATCGGCAAAAGTTCTTGACTTCAAACCGGCAGAAAATTTATCACCTTCAAAAAAAGAAAGCGGTGAGCAAACGGGGAATGAAATAGACAAGAAACCATCGAAAAAAATTGGCGTTTTGAACTTAAGTCAACTTGCCGCTTTGGAAATCTAAACTTTCTTTTATTGTTGACCAGCAAAAATAATGAATAATCAATCCAGCGAAGCCAAACTATTGAGCGAACTCGATACGCTCATTCGGGCGCGATACACCTTAATCGCGGTCAATACTTACGAAGAAGGAAGACTTAAAGAAGTCCTTCTCGAACTGATGACGTTTGAAAAACACCGCGAAAAACCTCTTTTTTACTGGAGTCGGACAAAAGGCATCGTCAAAATCATCGAAGAAAAATCAAACGGCGGGCCGCTCAAAGAAGTCAAAAAAATTCCCGAAACTGAAGACCCGTTTTCCGCGCTCGAATTTATCGCCGAACAGCCGACCGGAATTTTTCTGCTCTGTGATTTCGCGCCCTTTATCTCGCCTTACGGTCAGGAAGATGCGGTGCTGGTCCGACTTTTAAGAGAAATCGCGTGGAAACATAAAATCACGAAAACGACGATTTTGTTCACCGGACCGAATTTCCCCGACATTAAAACGCTCGAAAAGGAGGTTTCGACGGTTGAACTCGATTTACCGCAGGAGTCCGAAATCGTTGATACGCTGGAGATTCAGCTCGAAAAATTCGCCAAACAAAACGTCAAAACCGATTTGAGTCAGGAAACACGGGCGAATTTGATTCAGGCACTTTTGGGTTTAACCAATGAAGAAATCTCGAACGTCATCGGCAAAGCGATTATCAGTTGCGGAGGCTTTGACGATAAATCTCTCGCCATCATTCTGGATGAAAAGAAAAAAGTCATTCGCGGCAGTTCCGCCCTGACTTACGTTCATCCCGAATCCGCCAATTCTTTGGGCGGCTATCAAAGTTTGCGCGAAATTCTCAAAAAAGCGGCGCATACTTTTTCGCCCGAAGCTAAAGCGAGGCACGTTGAACCGTGCAAAGGTATTTTACTCGTCGGCTTGCCGGGATGCGGCAAAGACTTGTGCAAAAGAGTCGCATCTTCGATCACCAATCGCGCCCTTTTAGATCTCGATTTCGGTTCGATTATGGGCGAAGGCGGCGGAGTAATTGGGCAGAGTGCGATTTCGATTAAACGCGCCCTTTCGATTGCCACGACCGTCAAAGGCATTTTGGGAATATCGGAGTTTGAAAAAGCCGTATCGGGACTGAAATCGTCGAATAAAACCGACGGCGGTGAAACGGCGCGGACGATTTCATATCTTTTGAACTGGATGCAGGAAAATAAAGATGTGCTGGTTTTTGCGACCGCCAATGACGTGCGTGATCTGGAATCGGAGCAATTCCGCATCGGCAGATTTTCTTATATTCATTTCGTTGATCTGCCGAGCGCAGAAGACCGACAGGATATTTTTCGCGTTCATCTTCAGAAACGCGCCTTAAAACCCGATGATTTTGATTTGGACGTGTTAGCCCAAAAAAGCGAACAATTTTCCGGCGCGGAAATCGAAGGTGCGGTGGGTGATGCCGTATTGGAGGCATTTATTGACGGCAACCGCGCCGCCGCGACAAAAGATGTGATCACGGCAATCGCACAACTCACGCCAACCGCCGAGATGATGAAACCCAAAATTGACGAAATCCGCGAATGGGCGAAAAACAATATCAAAGGCAGTTGCACCGCCCCAAGCATCAATCAAGCGGCAAACACGACTGGCGGAAGAATTTTGGAAATTTAAGCTTTTTTAAGTTGTGAGAAGCATTTGATTTATTTTGTTTTTTTATCACGCATTTCTGCGTTACGCAATTTTGTGTTATAGTAGAACATCATTAGTTTGTTATACTTGGAGCGAAAATTATGGAGAATCCTTTTGAGTTTGGGAGAAAATTAGGCGCGGATGAATTAGTTAATCGCACGGTTGAACTAGAAAATGTTCATCAAACAATTGAATCGGGCGGAAAGCTCTTTGTTATCGGTCCGCGCCGATTTGGTAAAACTTCGCTCCTTAAATCAGCTACCGAAAAATCGGCTAAACAAGGAAATATCATCCTGCGTTACAATGCCGAGGCTTTTGCCGAGATTGATGGATTGGTGAAAAAAATTATTGAAGATTCCGCCCGGCTGCTTAAAGGAAGCGTGGAAAAAACCGGCGAACAGATTAAACGATACTTCAAATCTCTCAGACCTGAAATCAGTTTTTCGGTCACGCAATCCGAATGGAAAAGTTCGATTGGTGTGACTTCACCGACAACATCGGGAAATATCGGACTGCTAGTAGATGTCTTAAATGGTTTGGAGGAATTGGCTTCCGAACAAAAAGATAAAAAAGTTGCGCTCGTCATTGATGAGTTTCAGGAGGTTTTGGCTTCAAACGGGATTACTGCCGAAAAACAAATTCGCTCGGCAATTCAAACTCATCAACATACGGCTTATATTTTCGCGGGTTCAAAAACCCGAATGTTGACTGAAATGACCACCGATGCCAGCCGCCCGTTTTATCGCCTTGGAACATTGCTTTTTATCGGGGAACTGCCGCGCCCGGAATTTTCTCGCTTTTTATTGGATAAATTTATTCTCGGAGATTTTTTCTCGCCCAAAACCGATGAAGAAGAACGGAAAAATTTAGCCTTAAAAATCTTGGATTTAGCCGAAGATGTGCCTTATAATGTCCAAATGTTGGCACATTCACTATGGAATCGGCTCTCACAAGTTAAAGTCGGTTCACCCGAAACAGGATTTCTGTCCCATCAACTTATCGAAATGACGCTCGAAAAACTGATTCGCCAAAACGATCCGTTTTACACGCAAGTTTGGAATAGATTAACGACCATCCAGAAAAAAGCACTTTCTGCCGTGGTTTCGGAAAACGGACAGAATTTGCAATCAGCCAAAGTTACCCAAGCAACCAAAATTACTCCTTCAAGTATGAGCCGGGCGTTAGAATCAATGACCGCGCAAGACATTCTGCGGCAAGCCGAGAATAAGGGAAGCATTTATTACAAATTTGAAGACCCTTTTTTTGCTCATTGGATTCGCATTTTTATTGCTAAATAATTTTTTCTGCCTTTTTTATTTTTTCCATCAATTTACTACCTGATGTGCCGATCTGTCCCGCTTTTTAATAAAAAAGAAGCGGCGAGCAACAAATTAGAAAGAACAAATTCTAACCATCTCGAGGAAAACTAACAATGTCAAAATATATGACTTTCACGAGCGCGGCGTTTAAAGACCGCGAATGTCTTTTGCAAGCCTTGCAAGAGTGCGGTTACGCCGAAACGGAAGAAGGCGATAGCCTCCCGCTCTATGGCTATCGCGGTGATAAAAGAGAGGAAACGGCGCAGATCGTCGTCCGGCGTAAATTTATCGGCAGTGCCTCGAACGATTTAGGCTTTCGGAAAACCGAAAACGGTTATGTTCCCGTCATCAGCGAATACGATCAGCGTTATATGATGCAAGGCAAGTTTTTAACGACTTTGAGAACAAACTATAATCTCAAATCTGCCGAAAAACTCGCCCGTAATTTGCGCGGCACGCTTCACAAAGAGCGCATCGGCTCAACCATCAAAATTCGCATCAAATATTAAAATTTATGGCACATATTATCGAAGTTGTGCGCGAAAGCGAAACGGAAGCGTGTTCATTTTTGGACGCGCTTTTTTATTCTGATTCGGTTTCGGCAGTCGGTTATCGCCCGGATGGTAAAAAAACGCGAGTCATCGTTATTAAGTGGGATGCAGAAGGGACTAGCGAACTTGATGAGCAAGTTTCACAATTAATTACCGATGCGCTTAATGTCGGCGGTGATTTGGATGAAATCGCCGCTTATTGCCGAATCTTTCCCGACACCGTGCTTTATCAACCCGAAATTTTAGACATAAAAATTAAGTAGGAGTCAAAACTATATGCCGGAAATCGAAATTGAAATTAACGAAGAAACAGGCGAAATGCAGTCGCGCATAAAAGGCATTGCCGGTTCCGCCTGCGAGAAAACTGCCGAAGCTATCAAAAAAGTCTTTGGCAAGCCCATCCGTGACGAGAAAACGCCCGACTACACTATTCAGCCGCAGATTAAGCGGCAAATCAAAGGAAAATAAGTTTTCAAATCAAGAAAAAATATGCAAATTGTCGCAATCGGAAAACCGCTTTTTGAAGCGCGACGCGAACTGCCCGAAGCTATCGAATATAATTATCAAGCAGGCGATCACACGCTTCTGCTTTCAATGAAAAACCTGCACCGAGAGGAAATTGAAGCCGTTCGACAGGAAGAAACCGAGTTTGGGCTTTACTGCAAAAACGGCATTATTTTTCTGCTCTACCGCTTTGGAGAAGTCTTGCCGTGGTCTGATTCGGCATTTTCGTGGTGGAATGTGGCAAAAGAAGATCGCCGAATTCCCGCGCCGCAAGCCAATCCAGCCGAAAGGATTTTGCTTAAAATCATTCTTGTTGAAGCCGCTACCGGAATCGTCAAAGCTATCAGAGTTACAACTTTTTCGCCGAATTTTACCGAAAAATTGCATGAGGCGATTAAAAATCAAGCGATGGGCAAAGAATTTCCGGGAGAAGAATTCGTCGCCCGAAGTCTTGCGATTTACGAAAGTAAAACTCCCGCCGAATTTGCCGCCAACGCAATCGTGAAAACCAAAGGCGGCGATTAAACAAAATTTTATGCAGGAATTAACTTTTATTCTTGATGAACAACGCGGCGAAATTATAGTTGAAGATAACGAGTATTTGGACCGAGGAATACTCAAAACTCTAGAAAACTACTTAGGCGAAGCACAGGAGATTGCCTGCGCCCGTCCGCTTGAAATACTTCCGCCACCGCCCGCAGTTTCGGTCAAAGATTTTGCCGAAAGCCAATTTGTGCGTATTGCTGGGCTTTACCACAATTCTCTCACGGAAGGTCCGGGCAGACGCAGTTCGGTGCTTTTTCAATTTTGTCCGCTTAAATGCAAAGGTTGTTATGTGCCGGAGCTTCATTCAAAAGAAGCAGGTGAATTAATCTCAGTCGAAAAATTAGCTGATTTGCTGCTGGATTCAAATTTTGAGCGCGACGGCGTGAGCTTATTGGGCGGCGAACCGTTTGCTCAACCCGAAGGATTGAACGCTCTTGTTAAAACATTGCGTAAGCAAAACTGTCCTCACATCGTTTGTTACAGCGGTTATACGCTCGAAATTTTACGAGAAAAAGCCGAAACACAAACTACCATCGGAAAAGTTTTAAACGAGATTGATATTTTAATTGATGGGGCGTATGTCGAATCGCTCTCATCGGGCGCAGGTTTGTGGACGGGCAGCGGCAATCAACGCGTGATTGATCTGGTAGAAACACGAAAAAGCGGACGGACAATTTTGTATCGAGGTTGAACCGAAATCTTAGAAACTCGAAATAAGGATATAAATGTTTAGACAATTAACCGAACCCGAAAAGGAAAAATTCAGGCAATGGGCGCGGGTGAACTACATTCCGCACACCGAAATCAATGAAGTTTGGCATCCGGTCGTGCAAGCCGAGTGCCGCCGAATAAATGAAGAAATTGAATTTCAATCGGGCAATTGCCGCACGGAATTTCTCGCTGAGACGAAACCCTTGAAATAAAATGAAACCGCTTCAGCACGCCCAAATCAGTCAGAAAAAACACGGCGGAAAGTGGCAAGATTATATTGATGTTCACAATTTTTTAGATTCAAGTAAAGCCTCGTGCGCTCATTTCAAACATCGCTTTTTTCTGCACCACGCGGAAGGCATTGAACTCGGCATAAAAATATTCGGGCAAAACTTGGTCAACAGTGAAGGGAAAGCCGTTGCAACCCGCCAACTTTTGACTGAACATTTAATTGAAGATGTCGGAAAAGTCGTGACGGTCGAAGATTGGGCGCGAGATCTGCTGCCGAACCGGGAAGCCAAATTCAATCAATTGTTGGAGAGAAAACGCGGGCAAATCGAAAACAATTCGATGGCGGGTGAACAAGAATTATTCGATGCCTTCAAATTAAGCGAAGAGACCCGTGCCGCCGTCCGCGATTTTCTTAACTTTCCGCTAAAAAATTCAACTCACCCGGGCGCGCTTTTAGTTTCACACAACTCTTTTGCGATCTTTCTTGCTGAACGAATTTTAGGCTGTACTTTCGTCCGAGATAAGGAAAAGAAAACCCAACTCATTTCCGTGCGCGAGGTGTTTGAACGCCTTATTTTCTTGCGACTTAAAGCCGTTTATTCACCGGCGGAAATTGTTGCCCGCACTTCAGAAGCCGATTGGATGCGCAGCGCAAGATGCAAGTCATGCTCAGGCAAAAAAAATACGATGGTCTGAATAATATTGCGTCCGGTATCTAAAGATGACTATAATAGTCACAGAGGTAAATAATAAAATGCAAACCGTCAATATCGCCGAATTAAAAAGCAATCTGAGTGCATTCTTAGAGCAAGTTCGCAACGGGGAAGAACTGATCGTTAAAGACCGTAATCGTCCGATCGCCCGTCTGATGCCGCTTGAAGCAGGAGAGGATTTGGACGCAGAGGAAGAAATTTTAGTCGGAGCAGGTTTAATGCGTCTGCCGCTCGAAGCAAAATCAGATGAATTTTTCGATCTGCCTGCCTCTGATGTATCACTCGAAACCATCAGAAAAATTATTAGGGACGAAAGAGATGAAGACTAATGCGGCTTTTTGGGATACGAGCGCAATTGTTCCGCTTTGTGTCCGACAAGATATAAGTCAGGATGTGCGACAACTCTGGCGAAATACGAGCCGCGTTATCGTCTGGTGGGGAACGACCATCGAAGTGAGAAGTGCGGTCAGCCGTTTGTATCAAGGTCATTATATTGATGCGGGCGGATTGCAATTTGCCTTGGCGCGGCTCGAAATAATACGGCGTAAATGGGCAGAAATCGTGCCATCCGAAAAAGTTCGCAAAATAGCGGAAAATCTTCCCGATGCTTACGGTTTGAGGGCTCTGGATTCCTTTCAGCTTGCCGCCGCGTTAGTTTGGTGTAATGAAAAACCGGGCGGAAGAATTTTTGTCTGCGACGATTCAAAATTAGCGATCGCCGCTCAAAAAACCGGTTTTTCCATCAAACCGTAATATTTTTTCTTTTCAATATCACAAAAACTTCACAATAAAATTCTCGCCTGATTTAATCTTTAAAGACTGCTGATAGAAAAAAGCGGTTAGTAAAATTGTGTCAAAAATTAACAAAAGACATTTCGTTCTTTGGTAATTCACCTAAACTTTTAATAATCAAATAAAATTATGATAAATACAGTTTCCTGCACGCCGAATGAAGCCAAAGATTTAATCAAAGGACTTCACACTCTAAAATTGAGTTTTATGCTCTGGGGCGCAACCGGAGTCGGCAAATCCGCCGCTGTGCGTCAACTTGCCGATGAATTAAACGCCGAATTGCGTGATATTCGCCTGTGCCAGAAACAGCCGACGGATATTGGCGGTCTGCCCGCGCTTGACCACGCCAATCAAAAGACGGTTTTTTATCCGCCCGCTTTTCTGGCACCGCGAGAAGATAAAAAAGCGGTGGTTTTGTTTTTTGATGAAATCTCGCTTGCGCCCGATGATACAAAGAGTGCGGTTTTAGGAATCCTCGAAGAACGTCGGCAAGGCAATATCGAAATTCCCGACAACTGGATTATTGTGGCGGCGGGCAATCGCCCGGAAGATTTGGCTAATGCGCGGGGATTGGGAGCGGCGGCAAACAGAAGATTACTGCATATCGTCATTGAACCGAATCTCGAAACCACGCTCGCGCATTTTATGAAAATCGGTGTTGCGCCGGAGGTTTTGGCATTCCTTAAAGTCTTTCCGCAGCATCTTTCGGGTGAAGAAACGGCAAGAACCCAAAAACACGAGCTTTATCCGCGCCCTGCTTCATGGGAAAAAGTGTCGAAAATTATTGCAGTCCTGCGAAAAGCGGACAAACGCACCCGGTATTTAGCGGTTGCCGGAATTATCGGCGATGCGGCGGCGACGGAATTTATCCTGCTGGCAGAAGAAATTAAAAACACGAAATTGGTTGGCGAATTGCTGAAGATTCAACGAAAAACGCCGTCGAGAATCGGAAAGTTTTTGCCGGACACGATCAATGGTTTGTATGCGCTTTCTTTTGCGATTGCTACGAGTGCCGACGAAAACAACTATATCGAGTTATTGGAGTTAATCAATCGTTTCGACGAGTTGCCGGATGAAAGATTTGCCGCTTTGCCGATGCGCGATATTCAAACGATGGCGGGAAGTTTGCTGCTCGAAAAAATTTGGAAGGAAGGTTGGAAAGTAGAACACTCGAAAGAGTTCTGGCGTTACAACGAAAAGCGCGAAGCCGCCGCCACGGAAATTTAACCGCCGGAAATACGGCGATAGTGCCGATTTCCCAATCGTCTATTGTTGCCAACGCCTAAAAACTTTCTTCAACTAATAAACCGAAAATTATGCAAACCCGATTAAGCCGTAGCGACGCGAGCCGGATGCGCTCCGATTTAGAAGCGGCGATTGAATATTTGCCGGGCTTGGCGAGCCTTGCGCTGTGGTGCAATTTTGCCGATACCGAAGAAGATGTGGTTGCCTATACCGACGGCAGCACGATTTACGCCGGAAAAAAGTATGCCGACTTCGCGCCGAAACAACGCCGATTTATTTGTCTGCACGAGATTCTTCATATCGCACTGTGCCATCCGAGCCGTTTTCAGGAATTGGAGAAACGCGAAATGTCAGTCTTTTTGCCGGAATTATTAAACATTGCCGCCGATGCGATTATTAACACCGGTCTGGAGAAATTGTCGGGGTTGGAGATTCCGCCGGAGGCGTGGAGTTTAGCAAAAATCTGGCAATGTCTGGAAAAAGCGGAAGATGCCGCGAATTCTTCCGTCACTAAAAATTCGTCATCTTATCCGTGGAGTGCCGCCGCCCAAAACAGAAAAATAGCTCATTTAACCCGCGCCGAATTTATTGCGGCGGGTCGCTGGTCGGGCGAGGAACTTTATTACTTTTTGAAAACTCAAGTTCAATCAAAAGCTCGGTTTCACGGATTTTTGGCGGAAGTCGACGGGCGGGATGTGCTTTCGGGAGATTTACGCCGAAATTTGCGCGGCACATCTAAACGATCTGAAAAATACCAACTGAACAATCAGACTTCAGCCGAAATGAACGCGGAAAAACAAACGTGGCAGGAGCGTTTAGGTCTTCTGCGGGGAACTGTGCCGGAGCTTTTCCAGAGACTTTCCGGCGAGTTGCCGCGTGTCGAAACGCCCTGGGAACAGATTTTTCGTAACCTGATTCAAAACGCATTTCAGGAAGCAACTCATAAAAACTACTCGCGTCCCAATCGGCGATGGCTTGCGCTTGAAAGAGATTATCAATCCCAAGCTGGAGTAACTCTGCCTTTTTCGCCGGATTCAGTCAAGAAACGAGGTGCGCGGCTCGCTGTTGCGCTTGATACGAGCGGTTCGATTGATAAAGAACTTTTGGGGAGATTCTTGAGTGAAATTGCTGCGCTGTGTGCCTTTAATCAGCGGAATCTGGTCTTAATTATCGGTGATGCCGCTGTCCATCAAGTAGCGGAAATTGATTGGCGCGACGCATTTGATGAGCTTGCCCGAATTAAACTCACGGGCGGAGGCGGAACGGATTTTCGCCCGTTGATTAAAGCCGCTGAAGATTTTACGCCCGATGCGCTCGTTTATCTGACAGACCTTTACGGCGAAACAGGCGATGAGCCGGATTTTCCGGTAATTTGGGCAACGCACGGAGTTTGCGGCAACGCTCCGTGGGGCGAGCAAATCAAGCTGAAATAAAGATTTCCGAATCAAAACTTTATGTTAATCCGTTCATTTCATTCCAATAATAAATTTAAGCGGCTGACAAACCGTGTGTTTTTTCGTTTGAGTTTATGGAAAACAAATTGAAATTATCAATTTTGCGCGAAAAATATTTGGCTGCACCGCGTCCGAAAAAACTGCGCTTTTTTTGGGAATTAAGCGAATCGGCACAAGACGCTGCAATAGAGGAAGAACGCGAAGTTGGAGAAAGATTCGACTGGGATGACGCAGGCATTTTGACGGAAGATTTTAAGATGCAGCTTGCCGAGCGTGGTTTCCCTGATGTCGAGGTTTTTTGGAGTTTGGGCTATTGTCAGGGCGACGGAGTAGCGTTTTATGGCAGCGTTTATCCGACGGATTTGATGGAGAAAGACCCAAACGCGAAAAAGTTTATCGAAGCACTTGAAAGAGCAGGTGATTATTTGAGCATCGGAATTTTTGGCGAAAATAATCATTATCACCACCCAAATTCGATGACCGTTGAAGTCGAACTTGAATGCGAAACCGATGAGGAAATTCCAGCACGACTCAAAATTGCGCGACCTGTATTGCGTGAAGATTTTCAATCGTATCTCGCTGAAAAGGTCAAGGAAATCAGCCGCGAACTTGAAAAATCGGGTTACGATGAGATTGAATATCGGCAGAGTGAAGAACTTATCCGCGCGGAACTCCCGGAGCGCGAACATCTCTACGAAAAAGACGGCACAAGAGCGTTGCGGGAATTCGAGTTTTACGAATGGATGAAAGCCCGCAACGGAATCATTGAACATTTTAATTGAACGAAGTCAAAACACGAGAAAAAATAAAAACAAAAATTAAAATTATGGAATTTATCATTAACCCTTCACTTTTGAAGGAAGAATTGGGGCTGTTAACTCCAGTCATTGAGCGCAAAGCAACGATTCCGATTTTGAGTAAAATCAAGTTGGAAACGAATATCCAAGGCGAATTGGCACTAACGGCAACGGATTTGGATGTGACGATGCGGGCAGTTCAAGTCACGGATGTCTTGCAGATTGGCTCGGTTTTAATCGAAGGCAGAAAACTTTATGAAATCAGCCGCGAACTTCCAAACGAGCCGATTCATTTTGCCTTAAATAAAAATGGGCAAATCGAAATCCGTTACAAAAAAGGACGGCACAAGCTCGGCACAATCGAAAGTTCGCAGTTTCCCGAAGTGCCGGTGAATAAACAACCGGGCGTTAAACTTTCGGCGGTGATTTTGCGCGAAGCGATTCGCCGCACGGTGTTTGCGGTGACGACCGAACAAAAACAATTCACCATCGCTGGCGCGAAACTTCTGGTTGACGAAAATTATTTGACAATGGTCGCCACCGACGGTCATCGCCTCGCTTTCGCGCGTTTTCCGATTGTCAATCAGACAGGTCAAAAATTGGATTTGCTCGTGCCAAGAAAATCCCTTGCCCAGCTTGAAGAGCTTCTCGACCGCGAAATCAAACGCGACGCGGAAAGCACGGTTGAAATCGGCGACACCGGCAATCAGTTAAGTTTTTTGATTAGCAAACACAGTCTTTTTTCGCGGAAATTATCGGGCGCGTTTCCGAATTGGGAAATGGTTTTGCCGAAAAATCTCAGACATACGGCGGAAATATGCACGGAAGATTTTCGGCAATCACTCGTGCGCGTAACTTTGACGGCAGACAATAAAAATTATTCGGTGACGATGGAAATCGAGCCGGGACGCATTGTGCTGAAGTCAAAAACGCCTGAAGGCGAAGCGCAGGAAGAGATGCTTGCCGCTTTCAATGGTGAAGGCGAAAATTCCGTTCATTGTTTGCGTTTCAACAGCCGCTATCTTCAGGATTTTCTGCTAGCAGTAACGAAAGCGGGAAGTCCGACGTTTTCTTTGGGCTTTAACGACGAGAACACTCCGTTCGAATTGTCCTTGCCGCAGCAACGCGACGGTTTCCGCTATATTCTGATGCCGCTCAGAGGAGAATAACCAGCGAAAGTTTCAAATATGTTTGATGATGTTGTCTGCGGTGAAGAATCGCTATCTAAAATTGCCGGGTGCGACAAAACCAATGATGGAGCGAATTTGACAGTTCTCGAAGGTAGTTTTTCATCCGGTGACAGTTCTTACAAATTTAAGCTGAAAAGTGACGGAACGGGCGATATTTTTTACTCCGACTTTGGAGATGACTCGGAAGACTTCTTTCATGAAGTCGAAGTTGAAAAGCTCACCCGCGAGATTGAAGAAGCAATCAAGTCTGAAATCGCTTTGCGGTTGCCGCAGAACACACTTGATGCTTTAGAGATTGAACATATTCGCAGTGAAATAACTTCCGGGTTGCTCGAAGATGTTTTTTGGGAAGAAATCAATCAAATACTCGAAGACCCTTTTTTTCGTTCTTTTTATGATGACGGAGAGGGGGGCGAAGAATTACGGTGTGAACGCGGCACGGTTGATGAATTCATCGAATTTCTTGAATTATGCGTTCTGACCGAAAGGGAAATTATTTCTTCTAATGAAGATTATCTGGTCGTCGAAGCTGAAACTGATTTTGACGTGGCGGGAATCAGTGATTGCAGCTATTATACGACTCGTTTGGGCGAACTTGTCGAAATCGCTTGTGAGTATTACAAACCGAGTGGATTTCGCTACGACTACAACGACGGCTGTTATGACCGTGCATCCGGCTATTCGATGTCGAGCGAGTCAATCAGCATCTCCCTCGCAGAAGCCGACCGCGTTCCGACACGCGAGAAAATGCTTGGAATGGTTCGGCTCAAAGAAAAACTTGCCGCGATTATCACAGATGCCGAAAAACTAGCGCGACTGACTGCCTTTTGATCGCCTGAGATAGTTATGAATGAAAGCCATTTTCGGGGGTGGGAAAACAGTTCCTTTGATCGGGTTAGGAAAACTAAACCACTCTGCACTGGAAGTGCAGAGGTTGTCTGTGGACTGAAAGTCCGATTTCCAGCTAATCTTCAAGGATGAACGTGTCTCCATCTTTGTTGCTTGTTGACCGATGATGCTCAAGATATTCTTGCACCAGT
>JANMAA010000195.1:0-10484 GCA_031359215.1 Acidobacteriota bacterium
ATAATATCGACACATAAAAATGCAGATTATTATTTGTCATTTTTATCTGAAAAACACTATAGTTTATATGCACAATTTTTCTTCCATATTCAATTAAATTTTTTGCAAATTTACTTTAACTTATTAAAATTTTTCGACACCGGACAATAAGAAAGCAAAGAAGTGTTTTCTTTAACGTCAGCAGTTTGTGCTTTGGTGAAAAATACATAAAGTGATGAAACGACATAGGATAAAAACAATAATAGCCTTCATAATCGGATTTTGCGTTATAGGCTCGCAAATAAATGTCTTAGCTCAAGACACGAAAATAAAATTCCCCGACTTGGGAAAGGGTCGCGGCAGAAACTCGAAAGGTGTTTCAGCGACCGATAAACTTTCTCCCGATTTACGCGTTTTATTGGCACAATATAAAAATGCTAATAAAAATAAGAGTGTGGTTGAAACGGTTTTTAGTGACGAACAATTGCGCGATGTTTTTGGCATCACCGATCTGGAAGACGAAAATCCGTTAATTAGTATTGCTGTCAAAACTGAAAAACAGGCGAAATCAGATATTCTCAAAGATGCGGAAATGAAGATTTTTCTGCGAAAAGATAATGTTATTTACGGGCAAATTCCATTGTTGGCTCTGGAAACAATCGCAGATGATAAAAGCATTTTGCAAATCTCGGCAACAAAATCTGCAAAAACTCCCGATGTTCCGCAAACGGATGAACCTTCGATTCCGAAAACTTTGGGTAACTCAAAAGGTGCGGATTCAAAAAATGCACCGCTTGCCAACGAATTTCCGAAGGGAAGTTTAACGGGAAAAAGTGTTATTGTCGGCGTTATCGACAGCGGGATCGATTGGCGGCATCCTGATTTTCTGAAGGCTGACGGGACTTCGCGAATCATTGCGATCTGGGATTTATTTGACGAATCATTCGCCGGTTCAGGCGGTAAAATCGGCACGTCACCACCGACGCTGGCTGATGACGGTGATCCGCTGCCCGGGACGATTTATACAAATACTCAAATAAATGCGGCGTTAAAAGGAAAAGGAACGGTTAATACACAGGATAACAACGGTCACGGGACGGCAACTGCCGGCACAGCCGTAGGAAACGGCAGAAGCACGGGCGGAAAATTTGCCGGTGTTGCTCCCGAAGCCGATTTGATTATCGTCAAAGCCGGCGATTGCGGCGGATTAGTTCGCGCTTATATTTATGGCGCGGAATGGATTGTGCGAACCGCAAAAATTCTAAATCGCCCGGTCGTCGTCAACCAAAGTTTCGGTGGACATCTGACCGCGCACAATGGAACGGACAGCGAAGAACAATTTCTCAACACCTTGACAGGCAAGGGAATTCCGGGCGTTGCATTTACCGTGTCGGCGGGAAATGAAGGGCGTTTCAGTATGCACGCTTCAGGCGTTTTCGGCGCGCGAACTGCCGGACAAGCGGATATAATCAGCAGTCCGATAACTTTGACGATTCCGGCAGAGCGAACGGAAGATAAAGGAACATTACTTTTGGGCGTTTTCGATACGCGCGATGATTGGGGCATAGTCGTAAAACCGACCGGCACGACCACGTTGCTTGATAAAGACGGCAAACCATTGTGGTATTACGTTTATAAAGTTGAAGGAACAATTAATTATTTATTGGGCGACGGTTTGAACAAACCTGATTGGTTTGATAAATATATGCAGGAACTTTTGACAAACTCGGAAATCGGCGCGAAAAACGATATTTTGGCAATCGGGCTTGCGCCCGGATCATATCGACTTTTTGGTTTCGGCGCGTCGAAAACCGTTGTCAATGGCAATTTCGATTTTTATTTGCCGAATTACGGTGCTGCTGATTTCGGTATCGGCACGACCAAAACAGGAATGATCGGCAATCCGGGTAATGCCGCCAATGTTATTACCGTCGGGGCGTATAATTTTCGTTCCAGTTGGCTAAACAGTGAGGGCAAGCAAACAGCGTTTAATTTAGCTATCGGTGCTATTGCCGATTATTCGAATCCGGGCGGGAAAAGACGAATTGACGGTGTTTTTAAGCCTGACATTACGGCTCCGGCGACATATACGATTTCACCACTTTCGCAGACCGCAACGCCGGAAGCAAAAACCTGCGACGGCGGCAGTTTGGCGGGAAGTTTAGGCAATAATTTTTTGACCGCCGATAAGTTTCATATCGCCTGGGACGGAACGAGTGCTTCGTCGCCGTTCACAGCGGGCGTAATTGCCTTGATGCTGCAAAAAAATCCGAGTCTGGATGCCGAGCAAATCAGGCAAATTTTAATAAAGACCGCGAAAAAAGGCGGCTTGATCGGTGCAGTGCCAAATCCGCAGTGGGGCTACGGAATGCTCGATCCGGCGGCGGCTCTTTTGGCAACACCGCTTGCCCGAAAGAAAACGGGCAAATAAAAGTTTTGTCGGGTAAAATAGAGAAAACATCATTATTTTATCCGCAAGAAAAAATCTCCCCAATCGGAAGAATGGAAACGGAGAGATCCGGGATAAGAAATTAAAATAAGGAATGAAGGAGTAAAAAATTAATGAAATCAAAATTGATGGCAGTATTACTTTTTGTAGCGGCGATGCTTATTATTTCGCCATTGCAAGCAACCAATGTCTTTGCTCAAAAAAAGGATAAAGACAAAATGATGAACAAAACAAAGCCTAAAACTACCAATTCGCAAAAGCAAGAGGTTGTTGAATTGAAATCGAACAAGGGCAGCGGAACGGCTGATGATCCGAATATCACGACCGAAGATTTGCCGAATAATATGGCTAACAGGCAAAATGCGCCGGCAAATAAAGGCGGAAATTCAAAAGGCGCAGCCGGTTGTAAGGTGATTTTCGACAACTATACCGATTGGCGCATCAAGTTGTATGTTAACGGCGTTTATCGCGGAACGGTCGGCGGTTATGACGACGCTTATTTATATGTCGCGCCAAGTTCCGATACCGTGGTTTATGCGCGGGCGGATTTTGATGACGGCTCGTATTTGTATTGGGGTCCGTCAAGCTATGATTGCCGTTCTAATCAATACATAAATTTCAAAATGAATCCGTAATCTGGAAAAAGAAGTGAATATGCAAATTATTCGGCATATTCATTTCTAACCGGAAAAAAGGGCAGAAGCCGGCGCGTCAGTAAGAACGTAAAGATGCTTTTTAACGCGCCTTTACTAACGCTTGGGCTTCTGCTCTCGTCTTTTATGGAATATCTTTTGTAATCCAAAAGGAGATCGGATGAAATGAAAACAAAACCCGCATTTTTCAGTTTAGTAATCATTATTTTAAGTGTCGCTCTGTATTTCGAGCCGCACGGTTTAATGCAAAAACAGAACGCGAACAAAGTCTTGGCTGCAACTGAAGCACCGAAATTTGCTTTGCTTGTCGGAATAAACACTTACAAAGATTTTAAGGAAACTAAAATTCGGGATTTGAAAGGCACGAATAATGATGTCGAGTTGATGAAAAATCTGCTGGTCGATGTTTATAAATTCAATTATCTCAAGGGCTCAGAAAAATCGCCCGTCAAGACTTTGCTGAACACTCAGGCAACGCAGGCGGGAATCCTTGCCGCGTTCAAAAATCATTTGATTGCAAATGCCAAATTATATAAAGAACAGGCAAATGTTTCGCCCGATAAAGGCGCGACGATAGTGTTTTTTTACAGCGGACACGGCTCGAAATTACCCGACCAAAACGGCGATGAGTCAGACGGAATTGACGAAACAATCGTCGCGCAGGATTCGGACACGAACGGCATAAAAGATATTCGGGATGATGAGTTTGATAAATTTTTTGAAGAGTTAAGGCAATACACGACCAACATCACTTTTATCTTCGATAGCTGTCATTCGGGAACGATAACACGCGGCGGCACTTCAAAAAGTGTCAGACGCGACTTCAAATTGGCAAACAACTCACGCGGCGGCGGCGAGAATCTGAATGACGGAATGAGTTTGTCGCGCAATGACAGTTACGTGACGATTTCGGGCAGTTTGCCGACACAGGAATCGCAGGAAGATTTATTTACCGATCCCGACACCAAAAAAGAACAATGGAACGGTGCTTTGACTTATAGTTTAGTTCATCTTCTACGTCAAAACCCTGATGCGACCTACCGCGAAATAATGAATCAGGTGCAAACAAAGGTCGTGGATATGAACCGGAATCAAACTCCGCAGGCGGAAGGCGATGTTGATCGAATTGTTTTCGGCTCGGCATTGACACGCGGCAGAACGCCGATTTTTATTGACTCTGCAAAGATCGTGAAAAAAACGATTGATGAGAAAGAAGTTGAAGTCAATGAAATTAGTTTAAAAGTCGGAACAATCGTCGGTGCCGGAGACGGTGCGGCAATAGCGGTTTATGGTCGCAAAGGCGATGAAAAAGCGCGTGAACAGATCGGCAGCGGCACGATAACTTCTGCCACTGCATTTACTTCTAAAGCAGAAGTTGCGCTGTTTGATGAAAGTTTGAAGGAAATTCCGAAGGATGCAACGGTTTTTATCGTTTCGCCGAGTTTTAAGAATGGAAATAAGCGAAAAATTGCGCTCGATGCAGTTGCGTCAAGTAATTCTAAAAGCGCAAATTCTTCGGATGACATAATCAGTCGCATCGAAAGTAAATTAAGGGACGATTCATTGCTCGAAACAATTCAAATACCGAACATTTTAACAACATTCAATAGCAAAAACACCCAAAATGATTGGGATGTGGCGGTGGTGCGCGGAACTTATAAAGACTTCAAATACGGCAATAAACAACCCGATGTTAAAGATGTTGCCAATCGTAATAAAGGCAATGACAGAAGCGATAGCGACCAGTGCAGTCAAAAGCGGTTTGAAGGCGACAAACCGCTTGAACCGAAGGACGACGAAGCAGGATTTTTCCTGAGCAATCGAATCGGAATGCCGCTTTACAATCTTTGGTATAGCGCGACCGACGAAAATGCAGCGCAATGTTTGGCGGACGTTTTGGAAAAACACGCCCGAATCGAGAATTTAAGAAATCTGACCAGCGACGGCTCTACCTTGAATTCAGGCATCAATGTCGAATTAGTTCGATTGAAATCGTTCGATGTTATCAGTCAAAATCCGCTTCAATGCAAATCGGAACCTGTTTCGCAAATCGAACAGGAAAAAGATCAAACGGGTATTCCGCAATTTAAAGCGGACGATAAGTTTTATCTGAAAATTACCAACACCTCGAAACGCGATTTGTATGTATATCTTTATTCACTAAGCACCAGCGGGAAAATCGGTTTGCTCTATCCGTCCGAAGGCTCGGCGGCGGGCGAAAAACTTTTGCGCGGCAAAACGATCAGCACGCTCGAAAACCTTGCGCCCGGAAGCTGCGGAGCTTTTTATATCGAACCGCCGGAAATTTCGCCGCCGGGAATGGAAACCTTGAAAATCATTGCGACGACGCAGGAATTTCCGGGCAAAATGCTGGAACAGCCGTCCATCGCCAGAAACAGCCGAAGCGGTTCGCCGCTCAATCAACTACTGATGCAAGCGGCAACCGGCGCACGAACCGGCACAATGAAATTTGCGGTCAGCGATTGGACAACCAAGAACTTAAACATCGAGATTGTCCGATGATTTGAACGGAAAAAGTGATTTGCAGAGGGAAATGATGAGAAATAATCCAAACAATAGTCAATTGAAAAAAAAACATCGGTTGGTTTTATTTTTAGTTTATTGTCTCGTCCTGCAACTTATTTGTGTGCCAGTATCTGCCGAAAAAAATGTTACTTTTTCAATTTCCCGAACACAAACCGATCGGCATTTGATTCGGGTTGATGCAAGCCGTGTGATAAATGTCGGGATCAAAAAGATCATTGCTAAAATTGTCGGAGAATCAGCGTTTACCGTTAGAGAAATTGATAATGCGGAAAGTTGGGATTTGCGTTTTCGCAGCGATGAAAAGAATGCCGATAAAATAATCGTCGAGCGCGAAGGCGAAACGCCGATAAAGGAACTTCTGCTTTCGGAAACTTCATTTTTACAACAAATTGCAGACTTTATCAAAAGCGAATACCGCTGGCAATCGCTCCGTTATTTGGAAAATGTCGGAAGTGATAACAATCTCAGTGTCGAATTAAAAGTCGTTCCGATAAAAAATCCGCGAATGGAAGACGGGGAAGTGAAATACGACGAAGAATCTCCCGACGGCGTGGCGCACGGTCAACTGAAAGAAGGCGATTTTTTTGTGTTTGAAATAAAGAACACGGGCAAAATTCCCGCTTACGTTACAATTTTCGATTTGGATTCGGGCGGCATCGTCAAGGCATTATTTCCGGTTGACGCGAAACCGGAAGTCTTTCCACCGGGAAAGATCAGGCGCACGAACGAAGTTTATCGCATTACACCGCCATTCGGTTTGGAGGTTTATAAAGCCTTTGTAACCGATAAACCGCTTGATTTGAAAATTTTTGAAAAAGATGCTGACGATGCGGAACTCGTAAATCTTTACTCACGCAAATTTTTTCAAGATGCCAACGTCAATTGGAAAACGGCTTCGCTGAGGTTTCAAATTCAAAACAACGAATCGCCGGTTTTATATCAGGTTGCTATCGGCGGCGGAAAAGAAAATAAAGTAACGAGTCAGGCGGCAAAAGATGCGCTGACGGCAATAAATGCTTTTGAGAAAAATACGAATTTTGCCAAAACCGAGAAAATCTCACTTACCGATAAACTTGCCGACACGAAGGAAATTCAACTATCGTTTGAAAATGTTATCGCAAAGGCACAGCCGGAAGATACGTTCGTTTTTTATTACCGGGGCGATGTCGCGCAAAAAGCCGGTTCTTCGTTCAATTTAACGATAAACGGCGCAAACCGAAATGAAATTTCCGGCGCATTACTGCAAACGTGGTTTGATAAAATTCGTGCCAAAAAACAAATTTTAATTTTTGACAGTCAAACCGATTCCGCCACATTCGGATCGATTGCCGATCAGTTCCGCGAAGACAATCGGGTTCGTCAAAAACTGCTCGATAAACAAACGATTGTTTGGACATCCATCGGCAGTGCGGCAACCGTTGACGCGCCGGGGATTTTGGCAACTGCTTTGACCGATCTGTCTGTCGGGGGAGATATTGATGTAACGGGCGACGGTTTGATCAGTGTTTTTGAACTTGAAAGTCATCTGAGCCGCAAAAGTCTTGAACTTTCACACGGGAAACAACGATTGGGTAATTTTTCGCAGGGCGAAGACTTCAACATTGCCGTCAGCCGCAAGTCAAATGTCACTCCTGAACAGAAAAGAACCGCTGTTGTCGTCGTCAGCGAATCCGATTCAAAGCCGAAAACAAAACTCGGAAAGAGTTATGCGCTGATATTCGCCACCAATGAATATGAGCATTATGACAAACTGCGAAATCCGTTGAACGATGCCGAAGATCTTGGTAAAACTTTACGCGAAGATTACGGTTTCGAGGTTGATATTCGCCCGAATATGAAGTTGGAGGACGTTTTTAACACGCTATTGGAATATCAGGAAAAGAAAAAATTTGAACCGAACGATCAATTACTGATCTTCTTTGCCGGACACGGAACTTATAAACCGAAACCGGATGATATGGGTTACATCATCGCGCACGATTCGCCGCAAAACGGTGTGCCGATACGCATTTATCTATCGTTTTCCGATCTTGCAAAGATGGTCAACGGCATCGATTGTCAGCACATCCTGCTTGTTTTAGATGTTTGTCAAGGCGGATATTTCGGACAGGTAGGTAAAAGAGGCGGCGAAGAAACCGGCAGCGATTATCGTAAAATCACGGCGGATGAATTGATTTCCAAAGTCATCGGGCGCAAGTCGAGAAAATATATTACTTCCGCCGGAATGGAATATGCGTCGGACGGCAGCCGTCGAAATTCACCGTTTGCGTATCGTTTTTTGGAAATTCTGCGAAAAGATGTGCTGAAAGACGGGAATGGCTTGCTGACTTTTGATGAGATCGCCGCCGGAATAAAAAACATCGCCGGTCAGACACCTTTTTCCGGCGAATTCTTAGACAATGAACCCGGCAGCGATTTTTTCTTTAGAGTTAAACAATAATAATCGAATTCTAATGCGGAAACACGCACGAAGTAAGTGAGATTTCTCACTTATTTCGTGCGTGTTTCCGCAAAATCCATCAATTTCTCGTTATAACGTCCATGACCTGTCCGACACCGCTCATTCTTTCCATTTCTTCTTTGGCTTGCGAAGTCGTGTTTTGAATACCGGCAAGACGCAGACGGAATTCGTCGGGATTGGTCGAACCGCGCAAGGCTTCTTCGAGCGTGATAAGTTCCGATTGATATAGATAAAAGAGCGATTGGTCAAACGTCTGCATTCCGTATTGCGAAGTTCCGGCGGCAATCGCGTCGCGCACCTGCGAAGTCTTTTCCTCGTGCAGAATATAATCGCGGATAAGCGGCGTTGACACCAAAACCTCGACACCGGGAACACGGCTGTTTCCTTTGGCGGATTTCATCAAACGCTGTGAAATAACGGCTTTTAGAAGCCCGGAGAGTTGGATGCGGATTGATTTTTGTTGAAACGGCGGAAATGCCGAGAGAATTCGCGTCAGCGTTTCCGAAGCGTCCAAAGTGTGCAGAGTTGACAAAACGAGATGACCTGTTTCCGCCGCCACGAGTGCGGTTTCAATCGTTTCGAGATCGCGCATTTCGCCGACTAAAATAACATCCGGGTCTTGACGCAGCGAACCGCGCAAGGCTTCGGAAAAAGAGCGTGTGTCAACATCGACTTCGCGTTGCGTGATGTAGGATTTTTTATCTTTATGCAGAAACTCTATCGGGTCTTCGATGGTTACGATGTGCGAATTTCGTGTTTGATTTATGTAATCGACGATTGCCGAAAGCGTCGTCGATTTACCCGAGCCGGTCGTTCCCGTAACCAAAACCAAGCCGCGCTGTTCTTCGGCGATCTTGCTGAGAATCGGCGGAAGTCCTAGATCGCTGAAATTCTTGATAACGTCGGAAATAACGCGGGCGACGATGCCGATGGAGTTTCTTTGCTGAAAAATGTTGACGCGAAAACGTCCCAAACCCGAAACGCCGTAACCGATGTCAACTTCGTAGCAATCTTTGAAGTGCATTTTTTGGCGGTTGGACATCATCGAAAACGCGAGTTCGAGCGTTTCTTCCTGATCCAGACGATTAACGCCGGAAACCGGGCGAAGCTCGCCATTAACGCGAATAACCGGAACAGTTCCTGCCCGTAAATGCAGATCCGACGCGCCAAAACTCATCGCCATCCGTAATAAATCATCAATTCTATTCGGCATAAATAAAGGTTTTAAGAAATTTTCTAGTTTCGAGTGGAAAGATTTATCCTTGAAATTGCAAAATGCAAACCGTCCGACATTGATTTTAGCCTTTATTTATCGCTTGCGTCAACAAATTTTTGAAATAAGGTATTTTGCAGAACAATATTCTAATTGGCAGAAGCCCTTGCAATATGCAAAGGCTTCTGTTCATAAACACCTAAACTGAAACTGCAAACTGAAATTAAAGTTAAAACGTGATGCTGATGGTGTTGCTTGCCATTCCGCGACCGGCTTTGTTGAGGGCGACGACCTGAAAGATATATTTGCCTGCCGGTTGGTTATTGAGAATGGCTTCGCTATCGACAGCGACGGCAGCATCGGTAAAACTCGTGCCGTTTTGACTGCGTTGAACGACATAAGTGGCGACTTTTCCGCCGCCGACGGGTTCTTTCCAGTCAATATGCACCCAACCGTCGCCTTGTCCGATGATCTCTAAAAAGCGGCATTGCGCGGGCGGTTGCAACGCCGTCGGGTCGGCGCGAACGCTCCAACTGATCTTTTCGAGCATTGCATTATCGCCTTTGGCAACAATTTCGGCGTAACCGATGTTAGCTTTCGAATCGCCGCTAATACCTTTAAGCAGGTCATTTTTCTCCTGAACCAAGCCCATCGTGGCGGCTCTCGAAAGTTGAATTGCTTCGAGTTTGTCAAAAAAAGCGGTGATCGAAGTTTCCATAACGGCGGGTAAAACGGGCGGGTTTGGAAAATCGGTCGGGTTTTTGGTGATTCCGTTGGCGATCTTTTTCGCCAATTCGATGATGTCCATTTCCTTTTTCGGGAATTCCGGCATTGTAAGTATCCTCCTAAACTAAATTTATTTTTCTGCCCTTCCCTTGGTTCGTCGTAGAAATTGTCAAAAGTGAATCTGCTTTGCCGCAAAGTGAATTCACTTTGCTCCATTTCAAGCTCACTTTGCTCCATAGTGAATTCACTTTGCTCCATTTCAAGTTCACTTTGCCGTAAAGTGAATTCACTTTGTCGCATTTCAAGTTCACTTTGCTCCATTTCAAGTTCACTTTGTCGCAAAGTGAGTTCACTTTACCGCATATCAAGTTCACTTTGCTCCATAGTGAACTCACTTTAGTCCAAAGTAAATGCTAAATGCAGGTTAAATGCAGAAACACGCACGAAGTAAGTGTG
>JANMAA010000237.1:0-13934 GCA_031359215.1 Acidobacteriota bacterium
CGCCAAATTTTTGATAATGAACCGTCGCGCCGTCAACCTCGACGAAGTGCGAATTTTCAGGATGATGCACATTTTCGGCAAAATCTTTCCAATTGATTTCGCCCTTCCGCGTCAAAAACTTCCAAGCAATCAAACCGCCGATTGCACCCGTCGCCGTTCCTGCTACTAAATATCTTTTCTTCATTCGTTTTCCTCTTGCAAAACATTTTACACCAAAACCAGTTTCGGTTGAATATTCTTTCCATCAGCGTCATAAATTCCGACAGCAACCAAATTTGCGTCTTTGTCAGTCATTCGACAAAAATCGTTGTCGGCAAGTTCGGCTGCTTCGATATTTAATTTGATACCGTTTTTCGTATTTTTTATTTCTTCAGCCGAGAGTCTTATTTCGGGTAGATGCGAGACGGCATCGTTCATCGAAATTAAAATTCCATCGAGTTTTTCCTCTGCGGTAATCTCTTCCAATTCTTCTAAAGTTACGGCTTTAGCAATCTCGAATTTGCCCGCGTTTGTTCTTCGCAATTCGGCAAGATGCGCTCCCGTATCGAGTTTTCTGCCAATGTCCTGCGCCAAAGTTCTGATATATGTGCCTGCCGAACACACAACTTTAAGTTTCAAGTTCAAAGTTTCAGGTTTCAAGTTTAAGATTTCAAGTTGATAAATCATAACTTTGACAGGTTTGCGCTCGATCTCGATGCCTTGTCGGGCTAATTCATAAAGTTTTTTGCCGTCAACCTTTTTTGCCGAATACATCGGCGGCGTTTGCTTGATTTCACCACGAAAATCTTTCAAGATATTCTCAATTTCATCAATCGAAACAAACTTTGGACTTTGAACTTCGGATTTTGGACTGCCTGTTCGGTCGCCGGTGTCGGTTTCAAATCCGAAACGCACAATTGCTTCATAACTTTTTGAGTCTTTATCGAGAAATTGTGCGAGACGCGTTGCTTTGCCGACGAGAACGACCATTACGCCGGTAGCAAACGGGTCGAGCGTCCCCGTGTGTCCGATTCGTTTCGTTTTTAATATTCTGCGACACCGCGCCACAACGTCGTGCGAAGTTATTCCTTCGGGTTTGTCTATGATTAAAATGCCGTCATACATATTTTGGATTTTGGATTTCGGGTTTCGGATTTGCAAGTTAAGAAGTTAAAATTTTCTATAAGCAATGTGGAAAAAGTGGAAAGAAATAAAAGAAGATAAGGATCGTGTCATCAAGAATGTTGAGAAAGCACGACAGCAAACTTTTGACCGTGCCGTTAATTTGCTTACATATAAGCCGCGTTCGATTATGGAATTGCGGACGCGTTTGATGGAAAAAGAATGGACAAACAGCATAATTGTCGAAGAAGTTATCAAAAAACTCGAAAGCTACGGCTATTTGAACGACGCGCAGTTTGCCAAAAACTTTGCTTCCGCCAAAATCCGCCAAAAGCCAATCGGTAAAAGGGTTTTGAAACAAAAACTATCACAAAAAAGACTCGACAAAGAAACGGTTGAAGAAGCAATCGAAAAAGCCTTCGAGGAAACGCCCGAAGAAGAAATTATTGACCGCGCCATCGAAAAACGTCTGCGCGTCAAAGGCAAACCGGCGGAACGCACGGACGTGAAAAAGTTTTACGATTTTCTACTTCGGCAAGGTTTTTCATACGATCTGGTGCGCGACAAAATGCGCGAAGTTGCCGCCGGAGGTTTTGAAGAAGAATAACGCAGAAACGCGCCCGATTAATTCGTGCTTATCTCCGCATTATTCGCACTGCTTTCTATCTTCTCGTCAATTCCGGCGGAAGTTGTTTGTCAACTTTCGGACGTTCTTTCAAATCTGCCAATTCCCACATTGTCAAGAAAATTGTTCGGGCAATATTTTGCATTTTGGTATAGTCAATCTTTTGCGGTTCGTCGCCCGGTTGATGATAATCTTCGTGAACACCGTCAAACCAAAAAACAATCGGAATGCCGTTGACCGCGTAATTAAAATGGTCGGAACGGAAAAAGAAACGATTTGTGTCTTTCGGATCGTCATAGCGGTAATCATAATTCAATTTCATAAATGAATTATTAACCGATTTTGTAACCTCGCCGAGTTTTGAACTCATCATTTCCGAACCGATCACATAAACTTCACTCTCGCCTGTCAAGTCTTTGTTTTTCGGATTCGTGTCATCGCTTTTGCGGCTTCGCCCGATCATATCGATGTTGAGTTGCGTGATAACTTTATCGATCGGAACGGTCGGGAATTTGTTGAAATATTCGCTTCCCCACAAGCCTTTTTCCTCGCCGCAATGCCACACGAGCAAAATAGAACGCTTCGGACGCACAGAAGATTTTGCCAACGCTTCCGCAATCGACAGGACGGAAACCGTTCCCGAACCGTCATCATCCGCGCCATTCCAAATTTTGTCGTCGCTTTTCGCATTAGGATTCATTCCGACGTGATCATAGTGTGCGCCGATAGCGACCATCTCGCTTTTGAGTAGCGGATCGCTCCCTTCCCACAGCGCAACGACGTTTTGCGTCATCACGGTTTCAGATTTGCTGATTGCGCTTAGATTTACGGTTTTCTTAATATCAAAAGCCGTAGTGGAATTATTGTTTCCCGATTCTCCCGCAAAAATCGTTTCACCGACTTTATTTGAAACGAGCAGTGTCGGCAGAACTTTACCCGCACTTTCATCACGCAGTTTTTCAGGATAAAGTCCGCCGCGTGATAAAAAGCGTTTGACCTGATCCCAATTTTGCTGTAATTCCGGTGGTGAAACCAAAATAATCCCGACCGCGCCTTTTTGTCTGGCATTTGTCATCGGGTCTGCCCAATCTACACCTTTTTCGCCGGCAATATCGGCAGGCATAATGCCTTTTGGAAATGGAGTCAGCGTGTTGCGATTAAAACCCGTGCCATAAATAACGACTA
This sequence comes from Acidobacteriota bacterium, assembly GCA_031359215.1. Classification (GTDB taxonomy): domain Bacteria; phylum Acidobacteriota; class Blastocatellia; order Pyrinomonadales; family Pyrinomonadaceae. The sequence continues at coordinate 2,912 of JANMAA010000237.1, forward strand.
CTTTTCCCTTCACATCAACACCGTTCAGCGCGTCGATGCCCTTCGATTTGATAAACCAGCCGTCTTTGGCAAAAACCAAAGGTGCGTTTGCCGTCGCGTTTCCGCCCAAACGAAAAAAATCTTCACCAAACACGAATTTTTGGTCGCCGACTTCGAGTTTGATGTTATCAACATCAATCAAATCGCGGGTTAAAGCGATCTTTTGAAAAAAAGTTCCGTTGTCGCCCGCCGGTTTGAATCCCCAGCGCGCAAGCATTGTGCCGATAAATTTCGCCGTCGTATCAAGACCGCGTGAAGGCGTATCGCGTCCTTCCATTTCGTCCGATGCAACAAAATACAGGTAATCTTTTAATTGATCCGCCTTGATATTTTCCGCCGCATTCATCGCCGGCGATTTCGCCTTAGTCGCGGTTTGCGCGGACGCAAAAGACGGAAATACAACCGAAAAGGCTAAGACCAAGATAAGTAAATTTTGCTTAAATAAATTTTTTCTCATTTTTTCTCCGAAAGAGTTATTGGATAAGTTAGATGATTTCCTGCATTTTCTACGTTAATAAATGAGTTTGAGTTTCAAAATTACCCTGCCGATTATTTAGGGTTTACGGCGATAATGGCAATTTTTTTCTCGTCGGCGAGTTTGAGCATTTCGGTGCGGTCAAAAATGAGAGTTTTCCGCGCCGTCAAACAAAGACATGTCGCGCCCGCTTCAATCATTGTTTTAATTGTCGGCACACCGACGACCGGCACATCGAAGCGCATATCCTGATTTGGTTTCGCAACTTTGACCACCGTTAATTTCCCGTTGGCGAGTTCACCGGCGCGTTTTATCACCGCATCGGTTCCTTCCATTGCTTCAATCGCCACGCACGCTTTTGCCCGCACGACAATCGTTTGTCCTAAATCGAGACGTGCGATTTCACCGGCGATTTGCAAACCGTATTCAATGTTTCCCTGCTCGATTTTATCGGGGCTGCGCCTGGATAAAACGCCTGTCTGAGCCAAGTGGTCTTGGATAAAATAAGTAGAATCAATCAATTCGATGCCTTCGCGCCGCATCTCCGTCGCAATGCCGCCGATAAGCGCATCGGTATTTCTCTGCGGCAGATTCCAGAGCATTTTTATCATCCGCAAATCGGGCAACGCGCCCGAAAATATTTGAACGTGCTTAACTTGTCCTGCCATAATAGCTTGCTTTACACCTTCTTTTTTGAAAAACGAGATCATTTTGCCGAGTTGACCGATGCTCACCCAAACGACTTTTTCAGCAATTTCTTCGATGCGCTTATCGGTTTCTTCACGAATGGCAACCACATATAAAGGCACACCTTGTTTTTTTGCACCCTCAACCACGAGAAAAGGAAATTCGCCGTTGCCGGCAATTAAACCAAATTTCATAAACTGATACTTAAACGATTTTCATTATTTCTTCAAGCGATTTGCGTTTGAGATTTGGAACTTTTGCACCTTCCGCCGGATAGCCGACGGGAATTAAAACAAACGGAACTTCGTTTTTCGGTCTTCCGAGAATTTCCTGTAAAAATTTCATCGGCGAAGGCGTGTGCGTCAGCGTTGCAAGTCCCGCATTATGCAAAGCGGCAAGTAACAATCCGACGGCAATTCCAACGGATTCTTGACTATAATATGTCGGTTCGGAATCACCATTTTCAATGATCGAAGTTATGCGAAAAACGACGATCAAATACGGCGCAATTTCGAGAAACGGTTTGTGTTCGTTCGTTCCGAGCGGCGCAAGCCGGCGCAACCATTTTTCCGACATTTGTTTGTGATAACTTTCAAACTCTTCTTTTTCAGCAGCTTCGCGGATTTTGCGTTTTACTTTCACATCTTTAACAACAACAAATCGCCACGGCTGCAAATGTGCGCCCGAAGGCGCAGTTCCCGCCGTCAAAATCGCCTTTTCGATGATTTCAAACGGCACGCTTTCATCGGAAAAATCGCGCACCGTGCGCCGTCTGTTCAAATTTTCATAAAATTCTTCGGCGAGTTTTAACTGCTCGGCATCGCTTTCAATTTTTTGAAATTTAAGCGGAATAAAATTTTGTTCAGCAGACGTTTTCATAACTTTTCAGGGCAAATAATTATCCAATTTTAAGACGAGTTTATTACTTTGCGCGTCGAATTGATACGAAGAAATCGCGCCATTCTCGATGTCGCAAGTCTTATCAACTACCATAATTTCTTCTTCATTCATTTTTTCAACAACATAGCGAAAAACACGAATAACAACCTCGTGCGTAACAATTAGAACTTTTCCATCAGCAAAATTCAAACACAAATCGTGCCAAAAGAAACGCAAACGCAAAGATATATCCGCCCAACTTTCACCGCCGGGCGGACGATAATAAAATTTACCGAAATGCTCGCGTTTTTCGCATTCTTCGGGAAATTTCTGCATCGCGCCGAGCTTTGTCAAGCGATCAAAAATTCCCAATTCGCGTTCTCTGAGGCGTTCGTCTTGCAGGATTTCGACATTTTCAAACTTAGCATTTTCAACGATCAAACGTGAAGTTTCAAGCGTCCGCAAATATGGCGAAGCAAAGATCACGGTCGGCTTTTCCGTTTGCAAATTAAACCAATGCCCGACGGAAATTGCCTGCGCCGAACCGTTTTCCGACAAAGGCACGTCCGCCTCGCGTTCATCAAACTCAATCGTCAAAGCCTTTTCCGCTTCGGCTCTGTGCCGTGCCAGATTCGCAGTGCTTTCACCGTGCCGGACGAGCCAGAGCAATTTTGGATTTTGGGTCTTGGATTTTGGATTGTTCATTGACAAAAATCAAAAAAATACCTTTCAAATCTTGAACTCCGCGACAACCGGCGTATGATCTGACGGTCTTTCCCACGTTCGCGGTTCTTTATCAATCCGGCAACCGACGCATTTTTCCGCCAGACTTGCCGAAGTCCAGATGTGGTCAATCCGCAAACCTTGATTTTTCTGGAACGCGCCTTCGCGGTAATTCCACCACGAAAATTCTTGTAAATCACCGTTTATTTGACGGAAAACATCAGTAAAACCCCATTGTTTGACGTGGTGCATCGCGGCGCGTTCGGGTTTGGAAAAATGCAGTTTTCCTTCCCACGCTTTGACGTTCCAAACGTCTGTTTCGTCGGGCGCGACGTTGAAATCGCCGCATAATAAAACGTCTGAATCTTTCGGACAGGTTGCATCGAAAAATTTCCTTAATTTTTGCAGCCAATCTAATTTAAAAGTAAATTTATCCGTCCAGAGTTCCGTCCCGTTCGGAATATAAGTGTTGACAATACGAGTGTTATTGACGGTCGCGGCGATGAGTCTTTTCGGCGCGTCCATTTCGTCGTCAGGAAAATTATATTGAACATCGGTGATGGAATGTTTCGACAAAATCGCCACGCCGTTGTAGGATTTTTGTCCCATAAACGCCGCGTTATAACCTTCATTTCGGATTGCTTCAAGCGGAAATTTTTCGTCAACGCACTTCGTTTCCTGCAAACATAAAACGTCTATGTCGTGTGTTTTGAGCCAAGTTAAAACTTGTTCCAGACGAATGGCGATTGAATTTACATTCCAAGTTGCTATTTTCATACTATTAAGTCTTTTTTAGCCGTTTGACTTACAATTGCTAAATACGGTAAATTTACTTACCCCAAAATTTAATAAAACTGTCAAAGCACAAGATTTATCGTGTTTTTCTCCTGTTACCGGAAGATTCGGCGAGCGTTATTCGTCATACTTCTCCAGGAGAATAATGTCTAAAAAAATAAACAACGAAGTTAGAAATAGATGGCTTTCGGATTCGTGTGCAAAATCGTGTCATAGCGATTGTCCTGAGAAAAAAGTATTAGAGGAAACAGTTCAACTCTGCAAATGTATCTGTCATTTGACAAAAAGCAACCAACAAGATCATATTTTATCAAATATGTCTTTAAGATTGTATTGGCGCAGACAATCGGGTTAACGAAGCGATTTTTTATTTTTAGTCTGCGCGTTTCTTTCCCAAAAAACGCCGCCCGAAAATCCTTGAATCGTCTTGTCCGTTTCCGCTAAATCCAAACGCTTTTGCGCCAAAAGACAAAAAGTTTCATCAGCCTCGATGCCGACAAATGAGCGATTTAATTTCTTAGCGACGACTGCCGTTGTTCCGCTTCCGGCAAACGGGTCGAGAATTAAAGCATTTTCATTGGTCGAAGCCAGGATAATTTTCGCCAGCAGCTTTTCCGGCTTTTGCGTCGGATGCGCCGTATTTTCCGGCATTGACCAAAACGGCACGGTCAAATCAGTCCATAAATTTGACGGCGCAGTCAGCCGAAAATTTCCGCTTTCTTCCGTGTCCCAATCTTTCGGTGAACCGTTTTCTTTGTAAGGCGCAAGGACTTTGCGTTTGATCTTGACGGCTTCGGCGTTAAAAACGAAATTATCGGAAACGGTAAAAAACCAGATGTCTTCCGAAGCATTTTTCCAGTTTTTCAATGCGCCGCGTCCTTTTTCGCGTTCCCACGTAATACGATTTTGCAGACGAAAATACTTTAACCCGACGCGCTGAATCGCCGAAGCCGAACGCCAATCGCCGCAGATATAAACCGAAGCCGTCGGCTTTAAAAGTTTCGCGCAGTTTTTCAACCACGATTCCAGCCAAATCTCGTATTTGTCGAGGGAAGTTTGCTTAAACGAGTTTTCGCCGAAGTTTTTCGTCAGATTATACGGCGGATCGGCAAAGAGCAAATCAAATGAGTTTTCGGGCAGATTTTTTAAGATTTGAAAGGCATCGCCGCAGATTATTTTGTTTTGAAATTCGCTCAAATTATCCTGAAAGATCAACCGTTTTCGATAAACTTCGCTCTCGTTCGCGCTCAATTCAATCGTGCGGTTGCGCGGTGCGCGTTTTCTCCTGTCAGAAACGTCTGCGGTAGCGAATGGTTGAATTTTAGAATCGTTAATCATTTTTTGCTACCTTAAACCGCTCGCTACCGCAGATGGTTTTGACTTTAGCTTTCCAAAATCAGTTTTGTTAAAAGCGTCGCGCGTTTCGGAATATCTTCGATCAAAATAAATTCTTCGAGCGTGTGTGCGCCCGCGCCGGAAAGTCCCAGCCCGTCGAGCAGCGGAACGCCCATTGCCGCGACGAAATTTCCGTCGGACGCGCCGCCGACCTGCGTTTCGCCGAGTTCGTAATTAAATTCGGTGGCAAGATTTCGCGCTTTTTCATAAAGTTTGACGACTTCCTGACTGCGTTCCATCGGCGGACGGTTGATCTCGCCGTTAATCCCGATTTTTACCCGTTCGTCAAAGGGTTTCAGATTTCTGATCGCGGCTTCGATTCGGGCGGCTTCCTTCATTGAAGAAAATCGCACGTCAATTTCGCATTCCGCTTCCGCCGGAATGACGTTCGAGGTCGTGCCGCCGGAAATCGTGCCGACGTTGACGGTCGTGCCTTTTTCTAAATTATTCAGTTTATGAAGTTTTTCGATCTGCCGCGCAATTTCGAGAATTGCCGACGCGCCTTTTTCGGGTTCGAGTCCGGCGTGCGCGGGAATTCCGTGCGTTTTGAGCCGAAACATTCCCGTGCCTTTGCGCCCGGTTTTGACCTTGCCGTTTGCCGATGGTTCGCAAACCAGACAAAATTCGGCGTTGGCGGCTTCGCGTTCGACAAATTCGCGTCCCGAATGACTGCCGATCTCTTCGTCACAACTTAACAAAATCGTGACCGGTTTTGACGGTTTGAGATTAAATTCGACCAAGACGCGCAAAACTTCGAGCATCAAAACGATATTCGCTTTCATATCGAACGTGCCGCAGCCGTAAAGTTTGCCGTTCTCGATGCGCGTCGGATTTTTTTCCTTTGTGCCGATCGGATGAACGGTGTCGGTGTGTCCGAGCAGCAGAATATGTTTGCCGTTTTCGTCGTTTTCAAACGCGCGAATTATCAAATGTTCACCGTAATTTTCGCAAAAAATTCGTTCGATCTTGAGGTTGGGCGAGATGTTTTTTACTTCGCTTTCAAGAAAACCAACTAATTGACGGCTTCTCTCAATATCGCGTGAAGGAGATTCGATATTCACAATTTGTTGGATCGAATCTAAAATGATTTCCAGTCTTTTTTGAAAATAATCGGGAAGCATTTTCATAAATTGTTTGAAATTGAGGTTGAAAAGAATGCGGACGAGAAGAATCGAACTTCCACGGGATTGCTCCCACAGGCTTCTGAGACCTGCGCGTCTACCAGTTCCGCCACGTCCGCGTAAAAAGGTAAATGTGATGATACGAATTTACAAGCGAAAGTTCAAGAGCAAGTATTAACCAAAGTTCCGTAAATTTGTTATATTTGAATAGATGCACGAAGCACAGGCAAAAAATTATCTACGCGAAAACTTGGCGGACGTTGAGCGAAAGATCGAACAATCGGCAAATAAAGTCGGCAGAAAGCCGTCTGAAATAAAACTTATCGCCGTCAGCAAAACGCATCCGACTGAGGTTTTGCTGACGGCGATAAATGTCGGCGCAACCGTTTTCGGCGAAAATAAAGTTCAGGAAGCGGAAGGAAAGATCGCCCGAATCGGGCGCGGAAAGGTGGAATGGCATCTTATCGGACATCTGCAAAAAAACAAGGCGCGAAAAGCCGTTCAGATTTTTGATGTGATTCATACGCTCGATTCGGTTGAACTTGCGGAAAGATTGGAACGTATCTGTAAAGAGGAAAAGCGCGAAAGTTTGTCGGTTTTGGTGCAGGCGGATCTGGCAAATGAAGCGACGAAAAACGGCATTAATGAAAATGATTTGCCTAAGTTGATAGAGTTTTTACAAAATTGTGAGTGTTTGAAATTTAGCGGTTTAATGATTATTCCGCCATTTTTGGAAGATGCGGAAAAAGTGCGCCCGTTTTTCAAGCGTTTGCGCGAAATTCGTGATGAAGTTTTGCCGAACGGTGAACTTTCAATGGGAATGAGCCACGATTTTGAGATTGCGATTGAAGAAGGCGCAACGCTGGTGCGCGTCGGCACGGCGATTTTCGGCGCACGACAGTTTTAAGGTTCAAAGTTCAAAGTTCAAGGTTAAGAATTGAACTTTGAACTTTGAACCTTGAACCTTGAACTCAAATATATGATTTTAGAAATTTATCCGATAATTAGTTTGGTTGTAACCATTGCGTTTTTGGTGTTTGCTCTGCTTATGATTTTGCGCCTGATCGCTAATTATTCTGACCCGAATCCGTTTGGCAAAGTCGGCAGACTTTCTTATCAACTGAAAAAACGAACCGATCGTTTTGTTTATCCGGCGGCAAAATTTTTGGCAAACTTTCGCGTTAACACAAAGCTTGCGCCGCTGGTTACATTATTTATCGCGGGAGTTTTAGCTTATTTCTCGCTGCAAATTATTGGAAACACACTCTTTATTATCAACGGTTTAATAGAATCGGCGAAGGCGGGAAATATAAAAGCAATAATCGGTTTCGTGCTTTACGCACTTCTGAGTATTTACGTTTTGTTCATCTTTATCCGCTTTATTTCGATGTGGTTTGTTTTTACGCGCAACACTTTTCTCGGCTTTGTTCAGCGCGTTACCGATCCTGTGTTGATTCCTGTGCGACGACTGATCCCGCCGATTGGAATGTTTGATATTTCGGCGATGCTTCTTTTACTTTTAATCGGTTTTCTCCAAACTATCGTGCTGAATGTTTTTGTCAGATAATCGTAAATTTCGCAGAACATACAAAACCATAAACTTGTCGTTTCAAGTATTTTTAGCTTTTTCATATTTTTAAGGTGGCGGAAAAATCGTCTGTAATTATTAAAGTTCGGGTTGTGCCGCGAGCCTCGAAAAGCGAGATTGTCGGCGAACACGACGGCGCGTTAAAAGTTAGAATTGCCGTGCCGCCGGTTGATGGCGCGGCAAACGCAGAATTGATAAGAATACTGTCGAAAAAATTCGATGTTTCCAAAACCGCTGTCGAAATAATTAGCGGACAAACTTCAAAACATAAGCAAGTCCGCATAAACGGGTTAGACGAAAAAACTTACAAAAGTTTAATCAATGGTTAGTTTAACAATAATTTTACGCAGACAGACAAAAGTTAAAAGCATCAGACAAGCGGCTAAAACGGCAAGCGAAATTGTTAGCGAAGTGCCGTAAAAGCCGTTCAGCCACAGATTTGACGTTTGCCAAATGCTCAGAACATCAGCAAACAAGGCTAAAATACCGATCAGAAAAACCGTTAATTCTTTTTGCATAATTAAAAAATCTCCTTTTCTACAATGATTAAAACAGGCTGAAGTGAAGAAAATATGACGAGAAAATGAAAAGAATGTAAAAAAACGAAGTTGCGATAAAAAAAATCGGTATGATATATTTTTGATTCGACCCAATAAAAAAAGGAAAATTACAAAATGTCAGGACATTCCAAGTGGCACACTATTAAACACAAAAAAGGCGCGACGGATGCCAAGCGCGGGAAAATTTTTACTAAACTGATTAAAGAAATCACGGTCGCGGCACGAACCGGCGGTGGCGACGAAGCGGCAAATGCGCGGCTTCGCAAAGCGGTTTCGGACGCGAAGGGTGCGAATATGCCGAATGAAACGATTGACCGCGCCATCAAACGCGGCACGGGCGATCTCGAAGGCGTAAATTACGAGGAAATCACTTATGAAGGTTACGGCATCGGCGGCGTGGCGGTTTTAATCGAAACGATGACCGACAACCGCAACCGAACGGTTGCCGAAATTCGCCACATTTTCTCGAAAAACGGCGGAAACTTGGGCGAAGCCGGTTCGGTAGCGTGGATATTTGACAAAAAAGGCTATATTGTCGTGGACAAAGCGGCAAAACCGGAAGAAGAACTTTTTGAAATCGCTCTCGAAGCCGGCGCAGACGATATGCAGGAAGACGGCGAAAGTTTTGAAATATTTACTGCACCGGAAACCTTTGAAGCCGTCAGCGAAGCGATTAAAACGGCAAACATCGAACCGCAAGCGGCGGAAGTTTCGATGTTTCCGCAAAATTATATTCATCTCGAAGGCGCAGATGCCAAGCAAATGCTCAAACTCTACGAAGCAATCGAAGACCACGACGATGTGCAAAATGTCTATGCAAACTTTGACATCGACGAGAGCGAAATGGAGTAATCAGAAAGAGTTGTGAAATTTTGTTCAATAGAAGAAAATGTCAAGAAAAAGAGCCGGTAGTTTGTAAAAAAAGTTTTCTACTGTTTGGCATTCTCAGGATTCACCTTTCCGTAATGCCGATTCAGCCTTTCACGAGCAACTTCGATTGAAAATGCCGGTTATTTTTAATTTGCTTATCTGTCCGCTCTTTGATGATTTGCAATATTTCTTTTTCTAACTTTTTCCGGTTATAACTGTAATGCTCACGGGCAATTTGTCCTTCTTTCATCGGAAGACCTTCGCCCATATCTCCAATCAAAAAATACCGTCGCTCGTCATAAGAGTCTGTTTAAATTTTCATTTTTAAGCCGCGAATGCGGCAAACAGAAAATAGCCGGACGTGTAACGACAGGTTTGTCGAATATTTGATTCCCGCGCCGGAAGGTGCGAAAAGCCGGTTCTGAGTGCATCTTCAATGCGCGATTCTGCCAACGTGCTCCAAACCGATCAAACAAGTGCTGTCCGAAACAACCGATTCGCTCACAAGCCGAGTTCCTCGCGCAGTTCGTCGGGCGAATAATTAAAGACGGGAACGCCTTTCCGTCCCAAAATTTCCATAAACGCCCGTTTGGAATATCTCGCAAGTTTCGCCGCCTGTCCGAGAGAAACGCGCTCGGTTTCATACAATTTCACGGCAAGCAAAACCTGCGCTTCGTCTTTCGTCAAATTCGACGGCAATTCTAATGTTAATTCGACGGTGTGCGTCATAATTTTAATGTTGATTCAGTTCAGTTTGATGTTCGGCGGTGACTCTGATTAAAAACCGCAAAGCCTGATTAACCGCTTCGGAATCGGGAAAGACTTTTGCCACGTCAACGTCGAGCGTGATCGCGTTTTCCTGTAAAAGTTTTCTGCCCGCGCCGACTTTTCTGACTTTCAGTTTTGAAAAGTCGTATTCGGGTTCGAGTTCGTTATTCAAATTTTCCGTGTTCATAATTTCTTCGTTCCTTCGGTGTCAATTCTCTCGCGCTGATGATTCGTATTTTATCATTTCGCTCGGTGTAAGAAACAATCAAAAGCCTTTGCAAATTAGATTCGCCGATAATCAGAAATCGATTTTTCGTGCCGAAGCAAGATATTGTCCTCGCTTTTTACTCGCCCGAAAAACGTAAATTAACCGAATTTGCTGTGGCTTAGAATGAGACGACCAATAATTTTCCGAATAGTGTCTGCGAAAAAAATAGCTTACTAATCACCAGATTAAATGCAAATTGAATTACGGAGATAACTCCAAAATTTTTTTACGAAGAGGCTTACTAAACACACCACTTGAAATTTTATTCATTAATTCAATAATTCCTGAAAAGCCTTTCTTAACGCTATTTTCATAATCGCTGAATAAGCGTTCGTCTTCGTTATTTCGAGAGTGCATTAGTTCATCTCGTAGCTTTTTAAAAATTTTAAAAGAATTCCAACACTTTTCTGTTTGATAGTCGAAACTCGGAAGAAACCGATAAATAATAAATTTTACTTTGTCTTCTAATCGTTTATATTCAAGTTTGTCTGTCAGTTCAAATTCTTTTCCGTTGAATTCAAATCGTTTATCCATTAATAAAGCAACTTCGTATGGTTGAAGTCCTTTGGATAATTCAAATGAGATTCCAATAAAATTTATATATGCTTCCAATGCCCCAAATGAACTGAAAATTGAAGCACGAAAATATCTTTTGGCTAATTCGTCATCTGCTTTTGATTCGATAGCCTTCTCTAGAAAGTAATCTGCATCAAATAAATGGTTCTACTGGGAATTTAGTGGAAACAAGCTAAGTTTGCCGTAGAAAAAGAGTATTGCACTGCGGAAGTTTTCAAACTTCCGATAGCCTCTGCCGATTGATTTGAGCAGTTGGATTTTACCGTTCAATCTTTCTGC
>JANMAA010000238.1:0-7857 GCA_031359215.1 Acidobacteriota bacterium
GCAGAAAGATTGAACGGTAAAATCCAACTGCTCAAATCAATCGGCAGAGGCTATCGGAAGTTTGAAAACTTCCGCAGTGCAATACTCTTTTTCTACGGCAAACTTAGCTTGTTTCCACTAAATTCCCAGTAGAACCATTTAAAAGGAGACTTAACAAATGTTAAAACTTAACAAGATCGGATACTTTCTGTTGGTTATTCTGGCTTTGACGGTGACTGTTTTTGCTCAAAAAACCAAGACTAAAACCATTCAAACTACGCAGGAAAAAGAACAACGGTTACGCGACGAAGAAAACGTCAGAAAAATGGATGACCCCGGATTTGATCTGGCAGTTGTGGTCAAAGACGGCGCAATTCGTGAAACTACCGGTTTGAAAGGCAAAATTTTGTCAAACGTCAAACGCGGTGCATTTCTCTCGCTGGTCGATAAAGTGCCGTCAGCCAATTGGTATAAAGTCGTTGAGGCAGATACCGGAAATGAAGGCTGGATTGACGGCAGGTTTATCGTTATAAAATTAACATCCAATACAGTTACCGGTCCGCCGCTTGAAGAAAAAGATGCTGCCGACAACGCGGCACCCGAAGTCAGTATTACAAATCTCGAAGAAAAAACGACTTTAAGAATTCGGCTCAATGGGGCACTCTATACAATTCCTCCCGGTGCGACGAAAACCATTCAGGTAAAGGAAGGAAAATTCACTTATTACGGATGGTCTCCCGGCATCCGACCGGCGACCGGCAACAGTCTTCTCAAAAAAGGAAAGAAATATAGCTGGACATTTAAGATTTACGGGTGATAGTTATCTTTAACAGTTTGTAAATCTCAGATTTCAAAGATTTTAGAGGTTTCTTTAAGGTGATTTTTATCAACGGAATATATGAAAAACTTCAAATTAAAAATCAGTATGGAACAATGTTTTCGGGGTTTTCGCCGGTAAAAATTGCTCTCGATTTTCACCTGTCGTTTATTGGAACAATGTTTATTTTGACAGTCTATGCAACCTTTATCAGCTACGAATGCTTCCAAAAGTTGACGCATCCGCAGACCGGAAAGATATTGCTGAAAGCATCAACGAGATCGAGCGAATAAGAAAAAAGTTAAGTTGAAAGTAGATATGATATTCTTAGAAACGGCAATCTTTCGGGAATGTTTCGTCAAACAAATGAAACCTGAAAATACGACTTAAAAAAATGCAGTTTAGCGATTACATACCAACCATAAATACCTTGCGAAATGTTTTTGACATCGCGCTGGTTTTTATTATTGTGTATGTCGTGCTGAAACTTTTGCGCGGCACGCGGGCTGTGCCGACGGTTGTCGGAATGGTTATTTTGGCATTGCTTTACTGGTTGGCGGTGGCTCAGGATTTGGCGACACTCGAATTTGTTTTGCGTTCCGCCGTGCTTTATATCGGCGTGGCAATTATCGTTCTGTTTCAATCGGAAATCAGACAAGCGTTGATTTATTTCGGTAATCGGCTGCGTTTTCCGGTCTTTCGTCGGGAACGCGGAGGACTCGGTCAAACCATCTACGATGAGATTGTTTTAGCGGCAACCACGCTTGCATCAGAAAAAATCGGCGCATTAATTGTAATCGAGCGCAATGTCGGTTTGCGAAATTTTATAGACGCGGGCGTTCAGATTGACGCTAAATTGAGTTACGATTTGCTCGTAACGATTTTTAATCCGTCAACCCCGCTTCACGATGGTGCAGTCGTCATTCAACGAACGCGCATTGCTTCGGCTTCCGTCTTTTTACCGCTGACAAAAAATCCGGGTATTTCGCGTGAATTAGGTACTCGTCATCGTGCTGCAATCGGAATTACGGAAGGCTCAGATGCCATATCCGTTATTGTTTCGGAGGAAACGGGATTGATTTCTTTTGTCGAAAACGGTGTTTTGAAACGAAATTTAGATACGACCGCACTTCGCAATCTGCTGCTTGACGCGATGGATATGCCGATTATTCAAAAGAAACGTGAACAGCCAAAAACAATGAGCGAGGCTGAAACAGAGATAAGTATTGGATAATTCTAAGTTAAGATGAATTTTACACCCGAAAATTTTCTGCAAAAAGATCAGCGGCAAATTTCTTTGCGCCGCTTATTTCAGCGTGTATTTATTGATGACTGGATTATCAAGGCGATGGCTTTAGGCATTACTTTTACACTTTGGCTCGGTGTAACCGGACTTCGCACCCCGACGCGGGAAAGATTGCGAAATGTCTCTCTTGCCTTGCGCGTTTCAAACGATATTGAGATTACAAATTCGCCGGTGCAGGAAGTCGATTTGGTCATTACCGGCGACAAGCGCAAAATCGACCAAATAAAGCGTGAAGATTTGATTGTTTCATTAGATTTGGCGGATGCCCAGCCGGGTGATAGAACCGTCAGAATTACGCCCGAAAATGTCAGCGTCGAACTGCCGACCGGCGTAAAACTCGAAGAAGTCCAGCCAAATAAAATCGCCGTCAAATTAGAGCAGGTAGAAGAGCGCGAAATTTCGGTCAGAGCCGATACCGAAAGCAATCTTGCCGATGGTTTCGAGATTTATAGCGCAACCGTTTTGCCGAATAAAGTAAAGGTGCGCGGACCTTCAAGCTATATTAGATCGCTCGACTCTGTATCAACGGAAAAAATAAATCTCGAAAATCGTCAGGCTGATTTTACCGTTCAACAAGTCGGACTTAACATCATCAATCCGAAAGTTACACTAATTGATACGGTAGTCGATGTTGTTTTCAGAATTGGCGAAAAGCGCATTGAAAGACTTTTTCTCGTTCCGGTTAAAGGCAATGACAAAAGCGGCACGGCAACTGTGGTTTTATATGGCGTTCGGTCGGTTTTAGATGGCTTACGCTCGGAAAATTTGCAGGTAGAAATCGTCAACTCCGAATCGGGTGAAAATTCGCTTCGTCTTCTTTTGCCCGCTGAAATACAGGGGAAAGTTGAGATTAGAAAACTGAAAGTTAATTGAAAAATGAGATTTGCTGCTCATTTTTTGCATTACAGTTTTTCAGCCAGCCAAATTTTCATATCTTCGCGCATTTCATTGGTAATTTCGTGCTTTGCTTCGTAAATTTTAGATTCAAAATTCGGTAAGTAATCTCTAAGTTTTTGCTTATAGCCTTGAAATTTTTCAAACGAATAAAACTCATCAGTCTTGCCGTAAAGATAAAAAACATCGGCGTTTGTCGGACTATAATTCTCATTCGTTTCTAAATCCGATGGAATTCCGCCGCACACGCCGATTACGCCGTGAACCACATCAGGAAACGTAAAAGCGAAACGAAAATTTAGCGCACACGCTTGCGAAAATCCATAAAGATAAATTTGTTTTGTATCAATAACCTCTTTTTTAGATAATTTTTTAATTATTTCCACGATAAAATTTTGATGCAATAAAACGGATTCTTCAGCCTTAAAATCAGTCAGCCAACCGAATCCGATCTTATAGCCGCTGTCGGTTGGGCGAAAATGCTGATGAGGAGCTTGGATCGAAGCGATAGCAAAATTTTCAGGCGCAATCATTCGCGCCTCACGCATCATATAGCGTTTGTGTGCGCCGTAACCGTGAACGGCAACAAGCAACGGCGCGGGAGTTTTCAGATTTTCAGGTAAATATAGATCATAATAAAGATTTATCTCAGCCGTTAAACTTAAATCGGTTTGCAAATTTTCAGCGTTCATAGATTGTTAAGATTATAGCAAATGTGTAGTAAGTAAAAGGCTTGAGTCTTTGAATTATCTATCCCAAAATTTCGAGAAAAAATCAATTGGAATCTTATGTAATTTTTGGTGACAAAATGTTTTTAAAGAATCTTTCGGCTAATTGAACAGTTTCATTGACGTTCAAAGTTCCATTCGTAATCTGTGCTGAATTGACGACAAATAAATTATCAATTGAAGTTTCAACGCTTGGAACATTTGCCGAATAATCAATCGTCGGCAGCGGAAAAACCTGTCGAACGTGCGATATTTTGAAATTTACGACATCTGCGCGTTTGAAATGAGCATACATTTTCTCTAATGCGTTCAAAAATATTTCTTCGATTTCCGCGTCCGATTTTTCAAACAATTCATCGTCCGGCGCGACGTATTTCGGCAAATAAACGAGCGCGTTGCCGCCGAATTCTTTTTTGTCCACGAGTGCCGACATTTCGATAATTCCCGTAAACGGCGTTTCGTCGGTAATATTTGTAACGTAAAAATTCGAGAGCGATTTTTTCATCAAAACCGACGCGCAGACGATGCCTTGATATTTGATATTTGTCAGTTTCGACTTTTCCGCATCGTTTAATTGCGGAACGATTTTGGCGGCGATATTTGACGGGCAAGTGAGGATTATTTGGTCGAATTTATCCGACAATGTTGAATTTTGATCTTCTGTCCCGGTCGCCGAAGGTGACGAATAACATAGCGTAGGGTGCAACCCTACGTCAGACGATGATTGGTTTTCCGACGCTGAAAGTGTCGAACACTCAGCCGCATTGTTCAACACTTTCAGCGTCGGGGTGATTGCTGTGTTGCGGTCGTAGTGATTCGCTTCGCTTCTCACTACGCTATGTTGTCGGTCGCCTTTGGCGACAAAAACCGTGATTTTGTCGGCGGTGTCTTTCTCGACGTTTTCGATGCGCGAACTTAATCTAATTTCAACGCCTTTCTCCCGCAGATGTTCGCCGAATCTTTCCAACACACGCGCATAACCGCCGCGAACGTAGCCGAACATTTCTTTTTTTAACCCCGAATTTCGCGCCGCATACATTCGCTGAATTGTCGCCCAGATAAACGCGGCGGACGTTTCTTTGTAGGCTTCGCCGAGTTTGGCTTTGAGCAAAGGCTTCCACATTTTTTCAAACGTCTTTTTACCCGAAAGGCGCGTTAGCCAATCTTCGACCGAGATTTTCTCCAACGCCTTCCAATCCTTCACCCGCGAAGCATAAAAAATCGCGCCGCCCAAACGAAATTTGGAAATTAATCCAAGCGGCGGAAACTGCAAAAATTCGAGCGTGTTCGACATCGAAACGAGTTTGCCGTCGGTGTAAAATCCGGTTTTCGTTTCAACCCATTCAAACTCGTCGCCCAAGCCGATTTCTTCGACAATCTTGCGCGTAAATGAATCCGACAAAAGCGTGACGTGATAATGTTTGTCCCAAACGACATCGCCAATCTGCCACGCGCTCGCCAGCCCGCCGATCTCCGGCGCGGATTCGTAAATGGTCACTCGATTTCCCGCCTCGCTCAGCCGCAAAGCGAGCGTCAAACCGAGAAATCCGCTTCCGATGATGGCAATTGACTTTGTGTGTTTAATAGACACTTGTTCTTCGATGAAATTCTCCCGTTATAACAAAACGCATTGGTTTTTTGAATTTACTGGTTATTGTCGGTGGATTGTCGCTATTCTTTTTAGAATTCTCGAATTTTGTTCTGTATTCAAAAATTATCTTTGCTTCTCTTTCTTTTAAATATTTGTCAGGCGAAAAAATCCATTTCTTGGCAGCTTTTTCTAATACTTCTTTCAAAAGTGGACGAATATTTCCACTGTCTGCCGAAATTACCTTACCTTCTTTATCTATTTTTACTGTCACAGGGAATTTACCTTTCAGACCAACCGCAAATACAGCTTGTGAACCGCTTGGTGCTTCGTATTTCAAAACTTTAATCTTCGCTTGAGCAAAAACATTCAAACCCAAGCAAAGACAGATGAGCGCGATGAAAACAAATTTCTTCATAATTTTCTCCTGAACATTATGATAGATGTTTTTCGCTAACTATAAGTTTCTTAATCTCATATTCCAAACCGCAAGCCGGACATTTCGCTTCAAATTCTTCCGCGTCTTCCGCCGAAAATTTATGAAAAAGCTGTCCGCATTTGCAGACTGCGCCGATGCTTCGCGCCGGACTTCCTATGACGAGATGGAAATTGGGAACGCTTTTGGTAACGATTGAACCCATTCCGACCATCGCCCAGCGTCCGATTTCGAGGTCGTTGCCGATGATGCAGCCTGCGCCGATGGTCGCGCCTTCCCGAACGAGCGTCGGCAGAGTGTGTTCGTCAGGCTCGCTCGGACGCAGAGATTTCAAGTCGGGCATCGTCGCGCGCGGGAAACGGTCGTTGGTAAAAGTCGTTGAAGCCGAAATCATCACGCCGTCTTCGATCGTCACGGCGGCGCAGATGTAAACCATCGCGTTGATCTTTACGCGGCTGCCGATTTTCACGTCGTAAGCGATATAACTCTTTTCGCCGACGATACATTCTTCGCCGATCTCCGCCCGCGCCCGAATATGAACATTGTCCCAAACGCTCGTGCCTTCGCCGATTGTTACGTTTTCTTCGATGATTGCCGTGTCGTGAATTTTTATCATATTTATTAACGATTGAAGCCGATGATGAACAATGAAATAATTATCAACCAAATCGGCGACGTAAATGCCGCCAAACCGAGCAAAACATTTTGCCTCAGATACTTTCTGTTTTCGCCGTTAAACTCTTGCCGTCGCAGAAAACAAAAGCCGAGAATGATAATACCGAGAACGAAAGACATTAAACCGGCAAACAGAAAAACTCCGAAAAACAAATTGTCGAAAGTTCGATTAAATTTCACCGCAAACAGCGCAAAGACGGACAGCAAAAGCGTAAAAGTCATCAGCGTCGGCAGATTGAGCCTGCCGATTTTTACGTCATCTTCGATAATTGCTGTCGGGTGAATTTTAATCATTTTCTAAATTTGGATTCGCAGTCCAAGCTGTATTTTCTCGTTTATACCAAAAGAATAACGCGGGCATTAAATAAAAAATCATCCAATGTCCTGAAAAAAATCTTGTTCGATATGAGTTTTGCAGTTCATATTCCTGTTCTGAAATTTCTCGAATGACATTCTTTGCAGAAACTTCTGCTTTTATCGGAACGAGAACAAATTTTCCGTCCAATTTCTCTGCTTTGACCGTCGAAATCAATACCAAACAAAAGACGAAATTTATCAACACATAAACGCTCAAAGTATAAGTCGCGTATTTGATCCATTTCGGCATCGGCGAGAAAAACCACTTTTGATAATCGTTATCAACTGTTGATTTGTAAAGTTTAAATTGAGGTTGAGAGACAACGACCAAAACTCCAAACGGAATAAACATAATGGCTTGAAACAAAAATTGCCAACCATCTCTGATGATATTTATTCCGAGAACAGCAAATAAATGAATAACTAAACTTAACGCAAAGCAAACAAAAGAAAATACCGCCAACGCTTTTTGAAAACTTCTGTTGTAAATTATTTTGCTTTTCATTACTTTGAGATGTCTCATTCGACAATTGTTGTCGAATGAGAATTATTATTTGAATTAAAATAATTGAGATACATCAAGATTTCGCGGAACGTATATCATCTTTTCTTTGCCGTCTATTCGGCGGTGAAGCGACCAAACCCGTTTTTCAGTCCAAATCATTACGTTTCCATCATCATCAATCCACATTGCTTCAAATTTGTCGTTATCGTAATTAAAAGCATAATCGCTCCAACTCACGATCAGACCAAACTTTTTTCCAAGTTCGCCATCATTTTCCAATTCAGAAATTGCACCTTTCGTGTTAATTCGTTCTGCACGAGTTTTAACTTTATCGGCATCTGACGGATAAACGACAAAATCAATCCATTCTTTGTAAAGCATTTTGATTTAAGTCGCTAAAGGCGACAAACATTATAGCGTAGGGAAAGCGAGTGAAATGAGCGCATCCCTACGAAGATTGCAAAAGATTTTCCGACACTGAAAGTGTCGAACAACTGACCGCGATTGTTGCTCACTTTCAGCGAGTGGGCAGGGCATTTGTTTTCAACGACATAGGGTTGCATTCGCATTCG
>JANMAA010000196.1:0-1859 GCA_031359215.1 Acidobacteriota bacterium
CTCGCAATCGAAAGCGAAAGATATTGCCACATAAACGGCAAGCCATACCAAGTGAATAATTTCACCCACCAGATTCGCCGCAAACCTTGCGGCATATCAACGACAGCTTCCCAAATATCTTTGAATGCGTGACCGATCTTGCCAAAAAAACCGCCTTTTGCCGCTTGCTCGGCGCGAAATTCTTCGAGATTGTCGGGCGGATATTCGTCGGTCGTGAAATTTGTCCAAGCCATCGTGGCGAGCATTGCAACGACGCCGATGACAAACGAATATTTGACGATATTCGGAATATGATGTCCGCCTTGCGTATCCGACGAAATTCCAAATGACAAAAGCAACAGCGGCATAAGTCCCGCCGCGATCTGTCCGCCGGCGATCATAAATGTCTGAACTGAAAAGCCGAGCGTTCGTTGTTTGTCGTTAAGTTTGTCACCGACCATCGCCCGATACGGTTCCATAGCCGTATTCATCGAAGCATCCAAAATCCAGAACAAACCGACCGCCATCCACAGCACGGATGAATAAGGCATCAGCAAAACCGCGACACTTCCCGTTAAAGCCCCGACCAGAAAAAACGGCTTGCGCCTGCCGAACCGTGTCCAAGTTCCGTCGCTGATCGCCCCGATAATCGGTTGAATCAGCAAACCCGTGATCGGTCCTGCGAGCCATAAAACAGGAAGTTTCGATTCGTCCGCGTCGAGATAGCGAAAGATCGGGCTGAGATTCGCCTGCTGCAAACCGAACCCGTATTGAATGCCTAAGAATCCGAAACTCATATTCCAGATTTGCCAAAATGACAGCATCGGTTTTTTACTTGTGTTCATAAGTTTTCCCCAAATTTATTTTTAAATTTTTATAATTCTAAAATTACGGCTTGATACGGTTTCAGTTTTTCGCTCGCCGCCGCATCTGCATAATTGCTCATCAAAACTTTTGCTTTCGATAAATTCAAACCTGTTTTCGCTTCCGATTCCTTTGCTTTGAAGTTTAACAAAACAAGAATTTTTTTGCCGTCGAGTTCGCGTGTGTATGAATAAACGTCCTCGTTTTCACGGTCAAGCAGCGTATATTTGCCGTAGATTAAAACCGGATTTTCCTTACGGAATTTGACGATCTTGCGGAAATAATTCAGCACGGAATTTTCGTTTTTGTCTTCGTTTGCAACGTTGACGGTTTCGTAATTCGGATTGACTTTCAGCCACGGCGTTCCCGTCGAAAAACCCGCGTTTGCCGTATTGTCCCATTGAAACGGCGTGCGTGAATTGTCGCGGGCGGCAATCTTTTGCGAATCCAAAAACTGCTGTAAATCGCCGCCTTCGGCTTTGATCTGTTTATACCAGTTGATTGATTCGATGTCCTTGTAGTCTTCGATTTTGTCGAATTTGATGTTGCTCATTCCGAGTTCGTCGCCGAAATAATAATACGGCGTGGCGCGCTGAGTCATCAAAAATGTAGTCAGCATTTTCGACGAAACTTCGCGGAATTCGGGCGCGTCATTTCCCCAACGAGTAACCATTCGAGGCTGATCGTGATTGCCGAGATAAACCGTGTTCCAGCCTTTTTCGGCAAAATTCGTATCCCATTTTGTATAGACATCTTTAAAATCGGTCAACTTCCAGCCTTTCGGATCAATCAGTTTTTTCGAGTCGGGCAGATAGCCGAGCGACACGCCTTCGTAGTGATATATCATATTGAGTTCGTGGCGGTCTTCGTTTACGAAATTATGCGCGTCTTCTTTGGTCGCTCCGGCTTCGCCGAGCGTCATCACGTCGTATTTCGACAAAACTTCGCGGTTCATTTCCTGCAAATATTCGTGCCGTTTCGGACCGCTGCCGTAAAATTTTCCGTAGTCGCCGTTA
>JANMAA010000251.1:0-4613 GCA_031359215.1 Acidobacteriota bacterium
CAATTTGCACCCTTGCTCACGCGCGGGTTTCTGCCCTTGAATTATAACCATACATTTACCTCAAATTTGCTCTAAGTGGTTCAAACTACCTTCAACCTCTGCGAAAAAGAATTCGGTCATGTGTATAATAAAAGATAGCTGAATTAAAACCATAGAGACTTGGAAAGTTGACAAAATTGAAGATTGGCTGAGAAATAAAGTTAAATAACAATTGGAGAAAATTAAATTATGGTTAATCCTGAAGGATACGAATTGATAATCTACGACTTTAGCTTTATGAGCATTATACTCTTAGGAATGTTGTCGGGAATTACCAAAGACAAATTCAAGAATAGAACATTACTTTTAAAAAAGATTTGTTTCGGTATTTTTATCCTTACTTCGATGTATTGGATAATTATATTTCCACATATCAGCTCATATTATAATTTTAATGATGATTCTGATTTCTCGTCTAACATAAGTGCCGAAAAACAAGCGGATTACATCACGGAAAATCACAAACGTATTGAAAGTCTAGAAAGAGAATTAGGAAAAACAAAAAAAGAACTTCAAGAAGTTTCAGAAAGAGTGAAACTAATTTTACAATTTCTAATGTTTGGTATGCTTGCTTTCGGTGCTAATTGGATTTTTGGCTCCAATAGAAATAATTCGGAAGCGGATCGAGATAATTTAAGTTTAAATTTATAAAAATTACAATGAACAATCTTTTTACAGCAAATTTAGCGGAAGTTGATTCGGTGGTTGCCGAAGCGATAAATAATGAGGTGAAACGGCAGTCGGGCGGATTGGAATTGATCGCGTCGGAAAATTTTGTGTCGGAAGCGGTTTTGCAGGCGATGGGTTCGGTTTTTACGAACAAATATGCCGAAGGTTATCCGAAAAAACGATATTACGGCGGCTGTGAATTCGCCGATGTCGTCGAGCAATTGGCGATTGACCGCGCGAAGGAAATTTTCGGTGCGGAACACGCGAATGTTCAGCCGCATTCGGGCGCACAGGCGAATATGGCGGTTTTTCTCGCGTCGCTCGATCACGGTGACAAGATTCTCGGAATGAATCTTTCGCACGGCGGACATTTGACGCACGGGCATCCGATGAATTTTTCGGGCATCAATTTTGAAGTTTCCGCTTACGGTGTATCGCCCGAAACCGAGCGGATTGATTACGACGAATTGCAAAAGATCGCCGAAGAACATAAACCGAAAATGTTGATCTGCGGCGCGTCGGCGTATCCGCGAATTATTGATTTTGCACGAATCGAGGAGATCGCCAAATCGGTCGGCGCAATAGTGATGGCGGACATCGCGCATATCGCCGGACTCGTTGCCGCCGGACTTCATCCGTCGCCCGTGCCGCATTGCGAATTTGTCACGACGACGACGCATAAAACTCTGCGCGGACCGCGCGGCGGACTTATTTTGTGCCGCGAAGAATTCGGCAAAGCCGTTGATAAAGCCGTGTTTCCGGGCGTGCAGGGCGGACCGTTGGTTCACATCATCGCTGCCAAAGCGGTCGCATTCGGCGAAGCGTTGCGCGAAGACTTCAAGGCGTATCAACAACAGATTTTGAACAACGCGCAAGCGATGGCGAGCGAATTGACGGCAAACGGCTTGCGGCTCGTTTCGGGCGGCACGGACAATCATTTGATCTTGATCGATGTTTTCGACGGCGGCAAGGGAATTACCGGCAAAGTCGCCGAAAAAGCTCTCGACGAAGTTTATCTGACGGTCAATAAAAACACGATTCCGTTTGATCAAAATTCGCCGTTTGTCGCGTCCGGCATTCGCGTCGGCACGCCTGCGCTGACGACGCGCGGAATGAAGGAGGACGAAATGCGCCAAATCGCCAAACTCATCGCATCGGTCATCCGCGAACCCGAATCGGAAGAAGTCAAATCCAACGTCAAACGCGAAGTCGCCGAATTGACCGCAAAATTTCCGCTTTACGCGCATCGCCTGAACGATGAAAAAACAGAAGCAATTTCAGCAAGCTAGATTTGAGTGAGTTATGAGAAAATTTATTTTTATTCTATTGCTATTAACCTTATTTTCGCTGAGTGCTTTAACTCAAAGTGGTTCGAATGCGGCAGCCACGACAATTCCCGCTGATTTTAAAAGCGACGGTTGTTCATTGTTTCCAGATGGCGACTATCGAAATTGCTGCGTCGAACACGACAGGTCGTATTACTTGGGCGGTTCGTGGCGGGAACGCCGTCGGGCTGATAATAAACTGTTCAAATGCGTCGCAGAAACCAAAGGTTTTCAGAATAAACTTATCGCGCCGGTGATGTGGTTTGGCGTGCGCGTCGGGGGCGTTTCTTTTTTGCCGACACCGTTTCGTTGGGGCTTTGGGCGCAAAAAAATAACCTATTCCGGCGAAACCGATTTTCCAAAAAAGGAAATTAATCAACATTAAAAATAAGAATCTTTGCCCGCGAATAAGCACTAATAAACACAAATAATTAAAAAGATTGAATTTAAAGGATTCGCGTTTATTCGCGGGCAAAGATTTCTATTCCGAACAGAATAAAAATAATAATTGCAAAATATGAGTAATCTATCCGACATCGGCTTTCCGGTGCAGAATGAACAAGACGTGAATGTCCTGATCACCGAAACGATCAAATATGTCGAATCAATCAGATGTCCGAGAGGGTTTTATTTGCGTTTTAGCGATGCTTCGGGCGCGGAGATTTATTTGCAAGGCAATATCGAACAGGAGTTAATTGGTTTTAATCCGCATTTTGACGGCAAAAGTAAAATAAAAGTCGGCTTGATGGCAAAGGTAGAGCGTGATTCATCTGAACTTGACGGCGGTTTTCAGGCTTGGGCAAATCCTTCGGATGAAACAGCGCAAACAGGCGAATTTCAGTTTGTTTTCGATGTGCCGGATTTTCGTTTAAATGACGGTTTCGAGTTTCCAATTGTTAAAGAAATTCAGCTAACGGCTTTTGCCTCCAATGATTTCAAGGTTTTCGATAACGAAGCGGCTTTTTATTACGCGCAGGATGCCGAAACACAAATGTCGGCAAAATCATTTTTTTCGAGCGGGTTATTTTTAACCAAAGACAGTATGATTCCGGTTGAATCTGCCCGACCGATCGGTATTATATCCGGCGAGATAAAAGAGTTTGAACTCAAAACTAATGAGCTTTCCGGTGAACATTTTTATTGGTTTTTAGTAGAAACTTCGGGTGGTGAAATTGATGTCGTTGCTGATATTAATTTAGTTAAGGATGAACCGAAAACCGACGGAATCGTCAGCGGACAATTTTGGCTTTCAGGGAAACTTATCAGTAGTTAAAAATTTTGAAAAAAATAATCTATGCAATTGATTATTCGCCGACAAATTCATCAAAATCCAACTGTTCTAAAAGAGTTTGAGCTTCTATGTTGTCAAATTCAAAAGCCTGTTGTTCGAGCGCGATGTGCGCGATTTCGTGGTAAATCGGGTCTTTCAGAAGCGGGAAAATCGAAGCAACGGGCATCAATGCCAATGATTCAAAGGCGATGGCGCGGATATGGGCGGATTCGGTTTGGCGAATGATTTCCGCTATTTCGCTTGCTGAAAAGCGTTTTAGAAGCAAATCTGCCAAGGCATCGAATTTGTTGTAATCTTTGCGTTCGAGAATTCGTGTGGCAAGTTGAATAAAGACTTCGGCGGATTCGGTTTTGGCTTGCAAAACCTCGGCGCAGGTTGCGGCTAATTGTCTGATTTCACGCAATTTCTCCGCATCTTTGATAATTTCCGCATCTTTACTTTGCTCGTCCAATGCGCCTAACAGCCGGCTAAGTTCCCAATCGGCGTGAGTATCGTAAGAAAATTTTTGGTTTGGTGCGGTTGACGAAGTTCCGCTTTCTGCTTGTAATGCGCCAACCAACATTTTTTTTGTCATTGGTCGCAAGCCTTCCCAAACACTGACGACTCGCGCTCCAAAATCTTTTATCATCATCGTTTATCTATTATAACTCTTTCGGGCGAAGCAATGTTCGCAAATCTCCACAATCAGCGTTTATCTCATTCCAACGCCCGATTGTCAAATCAATGACGGCTAAAGCCGCAGTCGGCATCGGTTGAATTTTACCCGTTAAAAGGTGAATAAGTCCTTCAAATCCGGGATTATGACCGACCAGCATCACTGATATAAATTTTTCATCAATTTCCGACCCGACTTGCAATAATCTTATTGGACTTGCTTCATAGATTCTATCGTCATATTTAATCTCACTGTTTATTTGGGCTGTTTCCTTAACTAAACTCGCGGTTTGTTGGGCGCGTTTGGCTGGAGAACAGATAATAAGATCAATTTGAAAATGATTTTTGGCGATAATTTTACCCATAAACGGCGCAGTTTCCAAACCGCGTGCATTCAGTGGACGGTCAAAGTCTGATAAATATGAATTTTCCCAACTCGATTTTGCGTGTCTGAGCAACAAAACTGTTTTCATAAATTGAATTCCATCAGCGTAATTGTTTATATTTCAAAAATATTTTGTTAAATTTCTCACATTAGAGCAAATTCGAGTTTGACGTATGGGGCAGAAACCCGCTCGTGAGCAAGGGTGCAAATGTTCGACTTGTGGCACCCTTGCTCACGCGCGGGTTTCTGC
>JANMAA010000264.1:0-57742 GCA_031359215.1 Acidobacteriota bacterium
TCGAATCAAACCTCCAATGGATCCGCGACGACCTGTCGCCCAAAACCGCCATCTCGCTCATGGCCCAATACTACGCCACCAACAAAGCCGCGACCGACGAGAGGTACATTCTATTGTCCCGCCGCATCTCCGAACGCGAATGGTTTTCGGCAATCGAAATCCTCGAAGATTTGGGAATGGAAGAAGGCTTTATGCAGGAATACGAATCAGCATCACACTATTATCGCCCTGATTTTACCGATAAAGATAAGCCTTTTAAAGATATTCGAGATTTTCAGTAAAGCATTCAAAAACGCCGAAAGGCGCACATAGCCACGCGACTTTAGCGCGTGGGCGAACGATTTCAAAACTCAAAAGGGCGTTTTAACGTCCTTTTCAAACGCTTGAGCAAAACTATGTCCGAATACGCCTATTCCGAGATAAATATTCATATAACTTGGCACACGAAAGCGAGTTTGCCGTTAATCAAGCCCGAAATCGAAGCGAAACTGCACGATTTTTTGAAACATAAAATTATCGAAACCGACGGCGCATTTTTTCACGCCGTCGGCTGCACGGAAAATCATATTCATCTGGCGGTCAGCATTACGCCTGAACTGCATATTAGCAAATGGATCGGACAGCTAAAAGGCGGAAGTTCGTTTTATGTCAATAAATTCGTCAATCAAAAATTGTTGGAATGGCAGCGAGGTTACGGCATCGTCAGTTTCGGAACGAAAGATTTGCCGTGGGTTGTGAAATATATTTTGAATCAGAAAGAACATCACAAAAAAGGCTCGACGCACGAGAGATTGGAAAAATACGATGAAAGCTAAAGCGATTAAAAGGACGTTAAAACGCCCTTTATTCAAATATCATCAGCAAACCACGCCATCAATGGCGTGGCTATTTGCGCCTTCGGCGTAGTATAAATAAAACAACGATTTGTTAAAAACCGCTCAAGGATATTCGTGATTTTTAATGATTAGATTTACGATAAAAATCATTTTGCTATTGCAAGTTGTTTTCTTAGCAGCCTACATAACCGATTTGAAGTCAAATAATTTAGCTTTTGATGCCGAGAAATGGAAATCCGGCGATATGAGAACAAAGGGTAGAATGGCAAATAATTTACAGAAAAGTGATATGTTGATTGGAAAAACAAAAACTGAAATTGAAAAATTATTAGGGAAGGATGAAACTTCCAACTCTCCAAATTCTTGGGAATATCAAATTGATTTTGGATATGGAGTTGGAACATATTCTTGGACATACAATTTTAAGGTTATTTTTGATGAACAGACTGAAAAAGTTATTTTCACATACAGCCTTGATTAAAAACTATTTTGAGAGATAAAAAATGAAAACAGGCGAAAAAGCACCGGATTTTACGTTGAAGGATTTGAATGGCGACGGTTGGAGTTTACACGATTTTAAGGGCAAGATTGTCGTGCTGTTGTTTTATCCGGGCGATGATACGCCGGTTTGTACTAAACAACTTTGTTCGGTGCGCGATAATTGGTCGCAGTATCAGGCGACGGGCGCGGAGGTTGTCGGAATCTCGATGGATTCGGAAAAATCGCACAAATCTTTTGCCGATAAATATAATCTGACATTGAAACTTTTGTCGGACGAAAGCGGCGATGCGACGGAAAAATATAATGTTAAATCGTGGTTGCCCGGACGTTCGGCGCGGGCAGTTGTCGTGATTGATAAAAACGGCAACATTGCATACCACAAGGTTCAATCGCTGAGTCTTTTTCGCCCGAAAGACGACGAAGTTTTGGCGGCAATTGAATCAGTTAGCAGTTGACAGTTAGTAGTTAGCAGTTAGCAGTTAGCAGTTGGCAGTTGTGTAGGTGATATATTGAATGCAGAAAGAATATAATTGCTGACTGTTGACTGCTAACTGCTAACTGTATTGTGAAACTGTTTTGTAAAAAGTAACGAATAAAATTAGGAGAAATAAAATGGCTTTATTTTCAAGTGATAAATTTAAATGTGCGCGTTGCGGCGAAAAAAACGCTCCCATTGGCTTTGCGCCGATTCCGACTGAACTCGGACAAAAAATCGGGGCGGAATGCTGTCAAAATTGTTGGAAAGAATGGCTTGAAAAGCAAAAACAGCTTATCAACCATTTCGGCTTGGATGTTTCCAATCCCGATTCGCACGATTTTCTGTTTGATCAGATGAAACTTTTCTTTTACGGTGAAGGCGTGGAACTCGCCTCGATTGATGAAACAAAGGAAGGAACAATTAACTGGTAGTTTGGTATTACTCCAATATGAAGTTGAAATTTGTTTTGTGTTTGATGTTGATTTTCGGCGGATTAAGTTCGCCCTTTGCGGCTGAAATGAATTATTTCGGTGAAAGACAAAGAGTTCGCGCACCCGAATTAACCGGCGGAATCGGTTGGCTGAACACCGATAAACCGCTCTCGCTTGCTGCACTGAAAGGCAAAATCGTTTTGCTCGATTTTTGGACTTACGGCTGTATTAACTG
This sequence comes from Acidobacteriota bacterium, assembly GCA_031359215.1. Taxonomy (GTDB): domain Bacteria; phylum Acidobacteriota; class Blastocatellia; order Pyrinomonadales; family Pyrinomonadaceae. Next base: position 2,482 of record JANMAA010000264.1, read on the forward strand.
TATTCACATCATTCCCAAAATCAAAGAACTCGAAGCGAAATACGGCAATCAACTCGTCGTTGTCGGCGTTCATTCAGCCAAGTTTGAAAACGAAAAAGATACTGAAAATATCCGTAAAATAATCGTCCGTTACGGTGTCGAACACCCGGTCGTCAACGACGCAAACTTCAAGATTTGGGACAGCTATGCCATACGTGCATGGCCTGGTTTAGTTTTGATTGACCCGGACGGCTATATTGCCGGCAGATGGTTCGGCGAAGGACAATTTCAGACGATTGAAAGTCAAATCGTAACCGCTATAGCTGAATTTCGCAAAAAAGGAAACCTAAATGAGCAACCGTTAAAATTTGCGCTGGAAAAAGCAAAAGTCGGCGATTTGCCGCTGGCGTTTCCGGGTAAAGTTTTGGCTGATGAAAAGTCTAAACGACTTTTTATCTCGGATTCAAATCATAATCGAATTATCATTACGGACTTTGACGGTAAGTTAATCGAAACTATCGGCAATGGAAAGGCGGCGGCGAAAGACGGCGATTTTGCCGCGGCGAGTTTTAATCGCCCGCAAGGTCTAGCTCTTGACGATGAAAATCTATATGTCGCCGATACGGAAAACAACCTTATTAGGCGCATTGATTTGAAAGCGAAAAAAGTCGAAACGGTTGCCGGAACGGGAAAACTCGAAGATTTTACGCGCTCCGGGGGAATTGCCTCCACAACTGCATTGAGTTCGCCGTGGGATTTGACATTGGTTGACAGGAATCTATATGTTGCGATGGCTGGTTCACATCAGATTTGGCGGATGGATTTGGAAAAAAACACGATCGAACCTTATGCTGGAACCGGTGCGGAAGCACGATATGACGGAATTGTCGAAGAATCGGCTTTTGCACAACCTTCGGGCATTGTTTCCAACGGAAAAAATCTTTTTATCGCAGATAGCGAATCGAATATTATTCGTGAAATTGATCTTGTGAAAGGCACGGTTGAAACCTTGGTCGGCGGCGATTTATTCGAGTTTGGCGATATTGACGGCAGTGGCGATGATGTTCGCCTGCAACATCCGTTGGGAGTTGTGCTTTACGACGGTAAAGTGTTGATTGCCGACACATACAATCATAAAATTAAATTGTTGGATGTCGAAAAAAGAACTGTTACAACATTTTTGGGAACGGGAAAATCAGGACAATCCGACGGAAAAATACCGACGTTTTATGAACCTGCGGGTTTGAGTATTGCAGACGAGAAACTTTTTGTAGCAGATACTAATAATCACGCGATCCGAGTTGTCGATTTAAAAACAAAGGTAGTTTCAACTTTGAAAATCAACGGTTTAACGCCGCCGATTGAAATCAAAGACGAAGCTGGCAATTTTTCGCCAAACGTAAATGAAACGAAACTCGAAAAACGGTATGTTGCGGCAAATGCGGCAAATTCGTTGATCTTCAATATCAAACTTCCGGCAGGCTATCATTTGAATCAGAGTGCGCCGCAGCGTTATGAGGTTTCGGTTGAGAATGGAAAAAACATAAAAGTCGCCGGCGGCAAACAAAAATTCAACAAACTGCCATTGAATATTGCGTTCCAAACGACAACCGTCGGTTCGTCCGTTTTGCAGGCAAAAATATCTGTTTATTATTGCCGTGAAGATAACACCGGAACTTGCCGGTTAAAAACACTTGTTTGGAAAATTCCGCTCGGTGTAGTTGCCAATAAAAAGGCTTCATCAAAAATTGAAATTTCGGCAACTGTATTGGAATAATTGTGTTTGGCAATTTATGGTATGATTGCCTCACCGTTGCCCCAATGGTAAAAAAGCGAAAATCCTACCTGATGATTGCGGTAAATTTTATCCGCATCGTTAGAATTTTGTTTTTCGTAACCGTAAATAACTTCAAACCCGAAATTCTTTGAAACGTCGCGCCGCCAGCCGAGATCGAAACTGTATTTGCGGTCACGGCGCGGAATACGTATATCGCCGACTGTGACTGTTCGCTCATAAAGACGAGGTCGAAATGACAGATCAGCCGAAATTAAATCCTTTTTTGTCAATTGATATTTTGAGGAAGTGTCATAAGTTGAGCGAACATAGTTTTGGCGCGGATTTTGGGCGCGATTTTGGTCATAACGGTAGCCGACATCCCATTGAAATTTACTGCCGAAATCGCGCGAGAATTTGAATCCATACATCGGATTGACGGAATCCCGTCCGGCATCTTCGGGCGCAAATCGTCTGAGCCGATAGGCGAAATAAATTGTCGCCCGCGTTTTTCCATTGAACCGATAAGTGAGTTTTTCTGTGGTTATGAATTGATTATTAGTTTCACGGTCTTCGTTCGTGCCTTTTAAAACTGCTTCGCCTTCTGTTTCCAAACTCCACTTGCCGAACGAAATCCGGTAAGCCGCACTGAAATATTGTCCGACGCGGTTAAGCTCGGTGTTTTTCGTGTAGCGTGAAGCCGCAAGCCCGTAAATAAATCTGAAGCGATGCCGTTTTGAACGCAGTTGGTATCCTGCGGTAACAGCCGGAACAAAGCCTGTTGCGCTTTTCGGAATTGTTTCGTGTTCGAGATTCGTATCGAAAGTCGTGTTATAAGAAACAACAATACTCCACGTCTTTTTCCATTCTTCTTTCGCCGAATTTGATTTTTGAATCTTTTTTTCATCCTTTTTTATTATCGTTTGAATCGGCAAAGAATTGTTTTCCGTGCTTTGCGCTACCGAATTTATTGCCGTAATCATCAACGCGGCAACTGCAAAAACTAAAAATTTGATTTTCATAAAAACTCCTTATATGACTTATCAATACCGACGGTATCAGCCAACTGTTTTAACCAGCCTCTTTTTTTGACCGAATTGATACAAATTCCACATCGGGCTACATTCTGCCGCCGGACAATACGAAAACAGTTCGAGTAATTCGCTTAGAAAACATCGCTCGGTTTCGTCCATCAAAGCGTGGTGGAGCATAATTCCGACAATGTTGTTTTCCCTAATCGCTTTGGACATTACTTCGCCAATTTCTTCACGACTTAGCGGAACGCCTTGGCGTTTGGCAAACCAGTCAACCGAAACCGGAATTTCCTCCAGACCATCGATTGACAAAGACTCGGCTGCCGATTCCCGTGACAAAACTTTGAAACCGAGTTTGTTTAGTGATTTCCCTGTTTCCTTCGTGCAACGATTCCACGGCGGAGTAAAAATCGGTCGCGGCAAATTACCGAAAAAGTCTTCTAATATTTGATAACCGGCGGCAATATCATAAAACTGTTGCGATGCGTTTCGCGCTTTGCCGAATTCACATTTACGTCCTTCGGATTCGTGATTAATATGTGCCAAACCGTGTTGATGAATCGCAAAAAGATTCGGTTTTGAGTTCAGTCGAAGAATCAATTCTTCGGCAAGCGCGGTTGAAACTTCGCTTGGAATAACGGCAATATCTAGCGGCAGTCCGAACTTTTCAAAAAGATTCATTAGCTTGAAAAGGCGTGCATTGAAGATTCCGGCATCATCGTTGCGGAAAAAGATTTTAACCGTTTCGCCTTTTTCCTCAAGCGCATCACGGACAGGCGACAACCATGATTGTTTTGAATGTTTTCGAGTTGCCGTTTTTGACAATAAATTGCCGATAATTTTCGCCGAATTTTTACCGCCGTTCATATCGAGCGATATTTTGCGCGGATGAAACTGCAATGTTTTTTGAATTTCCTCTGCCAGATTTTCCGCTGTCAGTTTTTCGCACACGCGCCACGCGCCTAATTTTTCCAGACGTTGCGCCCGTTTTGTCTGTTCATCTTCCCGAGTGCCGTCACCAAACGGAACGATCAGAGCCGGAACGCCTGACTGCAAAATATCCAACGTCGTGTTATAGCCGCATTGACTAATTGACAGATCGGCAGTATTCATTTCGCCGCGCAAATTTCGGACAAACTTCCGCAAATTAATGTTTTTTTGATTTTTTGTTAATTCGCGTAGGGAAACTTGCGCTCTTCCCGGTAAAAACAACCCGCCGATAATTTTCATTCGGATATTTTCTTTTTCGGGCAAAAGTGCGTAAGCCTCAACCGCCACGGTTAAAAGATGTTCGCCAACCAAGCCGCCGCCAGCCGAAACAATTATTGTTTTGGCGCGACCGGCGCGTTTCGGTTTTTTTGTCGATTGCGGTTTCGGAGTAACAAATCCGGTGTAAAAAACCGGAACACGCAAACTCTCCAAATACTGAAAAGACTCTTCGAGCCGTGCAAAACCTGAATCCGAATGGACTAAAATCGCATTAAAAAATCGGTTTGCCGTTTCGACGGCGCGTTCTTCAAATCTTTCCTGATCCCGCCGTTGTCCGACTAAAATATCGCGCAGACTGCAAATAATTTTCGCTTTCCCGTGGGCTGCTTCGACCAGCGGAATAATCTCGTAGGCAAATTTCTTGCGTCCGAACGGAAAAAGCTCGATCAAAATAATTTCCGGTTTTTGCTTGACATAAGTTTCGAGAATTATTTTTTGCCGTAGGATTTGTGCGCGTTCCACCGTGCGCCGTTTATCGCGGCTGACCAGATTATTTTCCCCGTCAAAACCGAGCGGCGGCAGATTGATAATTTCAATCTCGAACGGCACCCGAATTTGTTTTGGAAGACATCCGCCATTGAGCAAAATAACCCGGAACTTCGCACTCAAACTTTCTGCTAAAGCCAGCGAGCGAACGAGATGCCCCATTCCGAGCGAATGTTGGCAATAGAAAAGAATTTTCGGTTTCTCACTCATTACTTTTACAGTGTTTTTTCATAGCCAAAAAAGACACAAACAACTGTTTTTTGTTAAAAGTAACCAATAGTTTTGTTGAGGCAAGTTCGACTTTTTAATTAACTGTTGCCGCTTCAATCGGTGGGTTTTTATAAGAAAAAAGCGATTGGTAGCGAATACTTCGTTCGATCAAATCCGAATGCGTTCCCTGCTCGCTGATAGAGCCGTTTTCGAGTAACAAAATCATATCGGCTTCGGCGGCGTTTTGCAGATCGTGCGTGATAAGCAGACAGGTTTTTCCTTCCATCAAACGGCTGGTCGCATCGCGCACCAAAGCCTCGCTTTTCGCGTCGAGTCCGGTCATCGGCTCATCCAAAATCAAGATCGGAACATTGCGAATAAAAGCGCGGGCAAGTGCTATTCGCTGGCGTTGACCGCCCGACAGAGTTCCGCCGCGTTCACCCAAAATCGTGTCGTAGCCTTGTTTCAATTTAGTAATAAATTCGTGGGCATGAGCAGATTTTGCCGCGAAAATTATTTCATCCTCGGTGGCATTCTCTTTGCCGTATGCGATATTTTCGCGGATGCTCGCACCGAATAAGATCGTGTCCTGCAAAACGATACCGATTTCACCGCGCAATGATTCACGCTTATAATCTTTGATGTTTGCGCCGTCAATTAAAATCCCGCCCGCGCAAGAATCATAAAAGCGCAAGATCAGACTGATAATCGTTGATTTACCTGCGCCGGACATTCCTAAAAGCGCGACCTTTTTGCCTGCCGGTATTTGAAAATTAATGTTTTTCAAAATCTTTCTGCCGTCACCGTAATCAAATGAAACATTCTGAAAACAAATATCGCCGCGCAGATTTTTCGCCTCTATCGCATCGGTTTTATCTTCAATCTCCGGTTGCACTTCGAGAACTTCGGCAATCCGACCGGCACTTACCATCGAGCGTGAAATTTTTGCCGAGAGTTTAGCGAGTGTTCTGATCGGCACGTTCAAACTATTCATATAAGCCGCAAAAACGAGAACGCTTCCGGGCGTAATTTTCCCGTCCAAAGCCTGCAAAGAACCGAACACCAGCAAGGCAAACATACCGATTGCACTGACAATATCAACCGCGCGTGAAGATGCCGCTTCGAGCCGCGCCGTCCGAATACTTTCCGAAAGCGTTGCCTCGCTCTGCGTTTCAAACCGTCGCTCTTCGTATCGCTCGCGCCCGAAGGCTTGAACGACCTGAATCGAATTTAAAATCTCGTGCAGTTTTGAAGCGATTTTTCCTTCCGCACTGCGTTGCGCCCGCGCCGATTCACGAATCGCGTGAAAACGATAAACTGAAATTAAAGCCAGAACAGGGAATGTCGCCAGCACGATCAGACTCAATTGCCAATTAATTAAAAACATAATCAGGAGCATACCGAGAAGCGTGATAAATTCGGTTACAAAACTGAGCGCGAATTCCGAAAACGTGTCGCGCAAATTATTCGTGTCGGCAGTAACTTTTGTCAGCAATTCGCCTGTTTCCGAGCGATTATGAAATGAGAGCGAAAGCCGTTGGAGGTGGGCGAAAAGTTCGCGCCGGAGTTTGTGTGCCAGCCGATAACCGATGCGCGAGGTAATATAAACCTGAGAATAAGTCGAAATTCCTTTGACGACACTGATGACAACTACCGTCGAAGCTGCCAGAAGCACCGCGAGAGGTTTCTGTCGGGCAAAAATGTCCGATAAAGACGATAAAAATTGCGGCAGAGGTTTCGATAAAAGCACATTATCAATAATGATTTTCAGCGTCCACGGTTTTAATAAATCCGCTATTGCCAGACTCAAGGTGCAGAAAACGGCAAAGGCAAAGTTTAATTTTTCCGCCGAGAGGTGGTTGATAACAATTTGTCTGAATTTGGTATGTTTTTTTATCATAAAAACTAATCAAATGCGCCAGTTGCCTTGGTCTAAAATCTTTTCGCTTGCCGCCAGAATTTCGCTTAAATGATTTAAGCCTTCGACGCGCATACGGCTAACCGAACGGGCGGCACGTTCGGAAAATAAAGCTGTTGCTGTCTGCCGGCTTAGAGATTTTTCCGAGGGCAGTTCGCGTATTTGCGTGTATCCCGTAAGAAAACTCCCGGCAATTTCTTTACAATTATTTTTTTCGATTTCGCCCGTGCATCTTTTGTAATGCAAACCAGCCAAAAAACTTCCCACATCGCTGACGGCTTGCCCGATTGAAACCTGATCTAAATCAATCAACGTCAATTTCCCGTCATTCCAAATCGCGTTTTTCGCATGCACGTCGCCATGCAGACAAACATCCGGTTGATCGGTTGGCTCAATGTTTCCAGTTAGCTTTTTGGCGAGTCTTTCGGCTTGAAATGCCAACTCAGGACACGTCTTTTTTATTGTTTCGAGAACTCGCGGCACACGTTCCGGGTTCAATCGTGTGAAACGCGGCAGATTTGCGGGCGGCGCGATTTGGTGCAAACTCGCAATCGCCGCGCCGAATTTTTCGTAAATTTCGCCTTGATTCTCTATTTGCAAATCCGCCAGGCGCATTCCGCCAACGGCTTCCAAAATCAAGGTGTGGTGCGTTTCTGAATAAACCAGCGGACGCGGCAAACGCATATTTCTCTCTCTAAAGTAATTGTAAATTTCATAAATTTTGCGTCCTTCGCTACCTGCGAAAACTTTCGCGTAAGCCGTTATTTTACCCGTTTCGTCGAGGCACTGCGCTGTCGCGCATTTTTCCGGCGCGTAAGCGACAAGGCGACTTGCCGTCCATTTTTTGCCGGAAAAGCACATCATACTTTTCGGGATATTTGTCAAAACACGCAAATTTTCGATTTTTCGGTCGTTGGGAAAAGTCCAGAAAACCGTGTTTAATTCTTCATCGAACCAAACCGGAAAGTCAGGTGAATAAGAAGCTGCATTTTGCAGACAATTTTCGTAAATTTCTTTCGCGCTTGTTTCGGAATAAGTGCGGGCGGCAATGTATATGTTATTAGCGTCGCAAGGCAGTTTATACAGCACACGCAGATTGTCACCGAAACGATACTTGCTGCGCGTTATTTCGCAATCGTCAGCTATTGATATGTTCCATTTTTGCCGAAGAAACGCCAAACGCCGTGTCATTTCCGGCACATTCAATAATAAATCCCGTTGCGGCAGAAATGGATCATCTGCGAGCCGATTTTTCTTTTGGGCAATCGGTGTCATCTGTTTTCCTCATATTTGTAAAACTCTTCGATCAAACAGTTTTCTGCGGAGATTCGATAAGTCAGCACGTCGCTCGATTTGCCATTTTTTTCTACGCGGGAAATTTTAAAAGTTGTCTGCACACCTTTTTTTTCGACTTCAAATATCGGGACAACCCGTTTTATTCCGAGCGGTGCGATCATAGTGTAGAAATCTACCGAAACTGCATTTTCTGCTACAACGCTGACACACGGCGCACGGTGCTTAATTCCGTATTGCGGTGAAAACCAACCCGGCTCGATCTTCGGCGAAGTATTTTTTTCAAAAACTAATGCAACATCGCTTGTGCGGACTACCGAATTGTTTTCCGTTTGATGAACTGTAATATGATTCCAAGCGGCAGGTGTCAGATGAAAACGCAAATCGTATTTGTGCGGAAGCACTCCACGTAAACTGTCAGCAATCAACCAGTATTTATCGCGGATAAAAAAGATGCGCCGTGTATGAATTGCTTCGTAATTAGGGCTTTCGACTTTGCCGCCCAGAACATCTAAACCGGATTGGCTGAGGCGTTCGATAAAATGTGCTTGCGCGATAGATTTAGGCTTGCCGCGCCGATATGATGTTTGGTCTTTTTCGTCAACACAGACGGTGTTGTGCGCTGCCGTGCCTTTGAAATAGTGCCGCCAATTCAGACCTTCATCTTCGGCGTAAGTATAACGTCCAATGTCGGCAATCAGAGGCTTTCCTTGCGCCGCAATTTCCACGCTCAAGGCATCGTAATGTCCGTGTCCGCCATCGCCTGTTTGTCCGCAATCAAAAATTAAAAACCGTTCGTTTTCAAACGTAGTATCATTTCTGCCCCAACCGCTTCGCTGGGTAAAATAACCGCCTTCGGTAAAGTCGGCATGGCATTTTTTTGGCGCAATCCCTTCGCTTCCTTTTGTTGCGGCATAAAGAAAATCCTGTCGTTCAAAAATCTTTCCGGCAAGTTTCAATAAATCCTGATAATTGCCGGTATCGCTGTCGGAAATTGCCGGAATTTCGCCGTCGGGTCGATGAAAATGAAGTGCAAATTCACACATCTTTATCAATCGTTCGTCAAAACTAGAGAGAAATTTCAAACCGAATCGTCGGGCGTTTTCGCGCGATCCCAAAAAAGAACGTAAAACCGTCGAATGATAATGTGTCGAATGTTCGCGGTGAACGCCGTCGGCGCGAATATCGGTCAGCAAATTACGGTGAAGTTCGTGCATCGCAAATTTCAAAAGTTCTCTATTGCCGTCAAGTTGGGGCAGAGCCAATGCGGTGATAAACAATGCGTAAAGTTCAAGCGTTCGATGATTGCGTTCAGGTGTTAGATTTTCGCGTAAATATCGAACTTGTTCGGCAATGCTCCGCAAAATTTCGCGGTCTAAACCGTTTGATAATCGGCGATTTTTTTTCGATTTGACAAAAATCTGCCACGCGTAAATCCAATTTTGAACGCGCCGCGCCAGAACATCGCTCGAATTGAATTCGACCGGCACTTGGCGAATCCAAGAAAGAACGAGACGCTCCCATATTTGCAGAAATTTCTCATTGCCGGTGGTCCTGAAGGCTTGCGCCAAATCCAGCCCGTAATAAAATTTGTGCCATTCGATTTGCCATTCTTCATCGCTTGGCAGGGGATTTTCGAGCCAATTAATTTCACTTCCCAAATCAAGCGTCGTGCCGGCTATCGCAAAACGTCCGGCGCAGACGTTTTCGGCGATCTCCATATTTTGATAAGCGTGTTCGATTACGCAGAAAACCGGGCGCGGCGAGATTTGCGGCGCGGTTGTTTTTCTAGTTTTAAAGTCCGGTAAAAGCATCTGTTTTTAATCTTCTCCTAAAGTTTCGCGGAAAATTTCGGCAAGTTTGCGCGCTGAAACTTCACCGTCAAATTTTTCCCTGACGGTTTGCAGAGCGGCACGCGCCAATCTTTTCGATAAATATTTATCGGCGTAGATTTTTTCGAGCGAATCAGCCAACGCGAGCGGATTATTCGGCTTAACAAGCAATCCGTTCTCACCATCGGTGATTATTTCGGGAATACCCGAAACGTCGGTTGTTACGACCGGAACGCCGCACGACATCGCTTCGACCATCACGTTCGGGATGCCGTCGCGGTCGCCGTTTTCCAGAATGCGGCAGGGCAAACAGAAAACATCCGCCCGACGATATTCGGCAAAAAGTTTTGTTTGCGGCATCGCGCCCGCGAGTTTTATCTTTTGGTGCAAATCATTTGTAGCGATGAGATGTTTAATTTTCTTTTCATTGTCGCCGCTTTCGCCGACAATAACGGCTTGAAAATTCACATCACGCCGGTTTAAAATCGCACAGGCTTCGACAAATGTGTCCAAACCTTTTTTCTCTATTAAACGCCCGACCGCCAAGGCTTGCAGATGTCCGTTGCGTTTATGTTTTTTGGAATTATCTTCTTTCAACAGTTCGGCAAAATCTTCCGTCAAACCGTGATAAAGGCAGTGCACAGGCGTTTTACTCAAATTTTGTAAATGTTCGCGGTTTGCTTCGGTGCAAGTAACGACAAATTTTGCCGCGTCCATTTTGCGGCTTAAAAGTCCGGCGGGATTGAGCGATTCGAGATAAATATCTTTGGCGTGGGCGGTAAATGAAAATTCGAGATTTGTCATCATCGCCGCCATCCACGCAATGGTTGTTGCGCCGTGCGCGAAATGAGCGTGAATATGTTTGATTTCAGGATTTTCCGAAATCCGTGCGGCAATCGCCGCCGCCTGTAAAAATTCCTTCAGATAAGTTTTTTTCGGAAAACTGAACGCAGTTTTTCTTGCACGAAATGCCTGACCGAAGGCAAATTTTGCGGCTTTCAGAACACCCGGCGGATTACGCCGGATAATCTCTGAAACATTTGGCGCAAAATCCGATAAATGAAGGCGCAGCCAACTCAGCAACGAAGTTTCCGAAAGCGAACTTGTTACGGGCAGATAAAATGGTTTCGTTTGAATTTTCGCAACTATATCGTGCTGCAAAGTTTCGCCCGGAGGCTTGATAACAAACAATTCGAGGTTGATGCCGAGTTGTTCCAGACGATAAATCTCGCTGGCGATAAAAGTTTCCGAGATTTTCGGGAAATTTTTCAAAACGTAGGCAATCGCCGCGCTGTTTTTTTCTTTTGGTTCTTTCATAAAACACTCCCGTTTTTTCCAAGCAAATCGTGAACGCGCTCGTTTATTCGCGGCAAGCCGTCCAGATCAAGAAAATGTTTTTTGATCGAAGTCGTTTTGAAAGCGTTGATTATCTTACACTTCATCGTTTCGGGATCGAGTTCAGCCGGTTCGATAATTTCAAAAAAGCCCTGTTGCGCCAGTAATCGCGCGCGGATCAACTGTTCGCGCACCGGCTCGGCTCGCGGAACTAATACGGCTCGCTTATTGTGCGAGAGCAATTCGCAAACGGTGTTATAGCCTGCCATTGAAACGACAATATCGGCTTCGGCATAATATTGAGTCAGGTCAGGAACGAAATCCAAAAAACTGATGTCCGCCGTTTCGTTAAATCGTTTCAACAGCATTTCACGTTTTGCATTTGCAATCTGCGGACCGAATATAACGGTTGAATGAACGGCAAGTTCCGCTTTCAGCAAGCACAAACTTTCGAGATAAGTTTCGATCATCTGCGAACCGTCGCCGCCGCCGCCGGTAGTTACCAAAACACGCAACGCTCCATTGCCGCCCACAGTTCTCATCACCGGTCTTTTCAGATAGCCGCAATAATGTGTTTTTTCGATGACGGACGGAGGAAAGCCGTATTCTTTGGCAGTGTCGAAAACTTCCTGTGCGCCGTAAATCCAAATTTCGTCATAAAATTTTTCAATCACGTCGAAACTACCGTTTTCACGAAGAGTTTTCTTTGTCCGTTGCGGTTCGTCAAGAATGTCACGGAGACCGAGCACGACTTTTGTCCGCAGATGCTTCTCTTTCAGAAACTGAAGTGCATTAAGTAGTTCGCCGTCAATTCCCGCCGGTCGTTTGTCCACGATGAATAAATCGGGTGCAAAGCCCGAAATGATTTTTTCCAATATTGCGGCTCGCGTAGTTCTTATCTCTTCAGCACAATCGGCGAGCAAAAGCGGCTCATATTTCTCGGCATTTACACGGTCAAGCGACGGTAGCTTGATATAGTCGATTCCTTCCGGCAACCGGAATGCGTGAATTACGGGCGAACCGGTAATTATTAAAATCGATGCCCGCGGATATTCTTTAATCAGATTTTCCGCTAACAGTAATGTCCGGCGGATATTTCCGAGTCCGAAAGTGTCGTGCGAATAAAGAAGAATCTTCGGCTGCACGACCGCAGGCGTGAGTTTAAATTTCGGGCGTGCGGCAAAAGGTATAATAGTCGGCTCTACAAAAGAGTTGACCATATTAGCCAAAACACGATTCCGATTCCTCATTGTGGCAGCTTTTAAAAGATAGTTTTCTTTGCCGTAATCTGTTGCTAAATCCATTTTTATCTCCCTAAATCTTCCGCTTAGACGGATTTTGATTACATCTGTAAGACTGTGTTTAGAATTATTTAATGTCAGGCTTTTATCGTTTTTCTAAAAACCGCCGATTTACATCTAAAATCACAGTGCCGATGACGAAACAAAAAAGACAGATTTATTTAACACGGTTGAAAAACCTCACAACTTATTGACAAATTCCGGCAGCGTCAGACAGTAACCTGAAACCGCCCGAAACTGTATCAGGCAACCGTTTTTGTTGACTTATATTTAAATTTGTAGCAACTGGAAGTTTATGAATGTCAAAACAATCGACAGAATTGATCGATTGTTTTTCTTGGTGATGCTTTAGCGGAGTTTCCAAAATATCGGCACTAAAAGCATAGCGACGACAAAGACGACGATAGTTAGGAAAGTCCCGATCTTGACAAAATCCATAAAGCGATAGCGTCCGGGCGTATAGACGAGAATACAGGCGGGTTCAAGTGGTGTGATAAAAGAAAATGATGCGGCAAAAGTAACTGCTACTGCGAAAGTGCGCGGATTTAGTCCGAGCGCAAGCGCAGTTTTGACCGCTACCGGAATCACAACCAAGGCGGCGGCTTGGTTTGACATCGGTTGCGTCAAGGCGACGGTCAGGATAAAAAATCCGGCAAGCACCGCAGTTGCACCGTATTGTTCAAAATAAGTTTTTATCAAATCGGCAAGAAAAATATCGGTGCCGGTTTTCTCCATCGCCACGCCAAAACTCATCATACAGGCAATTAATACCAACAGACGAAAATCAATCAACGAATAAAGTTCGGAATAACGGATGGTTTTGGTTGCCAAAAGCAGAAGAACACCGATTAGAACGGCAATAGCCAGCGGAACTTCGACACCGATAACGATTTTTGAAAGCGAAAGAGCAAGAAAAACCCCGAAAGCGGTAATTGCCCAAGGTCGTTTCTCCGTCCGCATACTGCTCGCCGAAACATCTTCCAAAAGCATCATTTCGCCTTCGACAACAAACGGCTCGATCAATCGACGATTGCCCTGAACTAACAGAACATCGCCGAACTTCAAACGGACACTGCTAATTTTATCAATAAACTTTTCACCGTGACGATTGATGGCAAGGACGGTTAATTCATACATTTGACGGAAACTCATCGTTTTCAGCGTTTGTCCGACAAGCCGCGAATCGCGCATTACCATTACTTCAAAAAGTTCGACTTCGCCGCTTTCCAGATCGCGGTCGTTGAGTTTGAAATCGGCTTTGATTTCGAGTCCGGCTTCGGCTTTGATATTCAAAATGTCAGCGAGTTTCCCTTCGACGATCAGTAAATCGCCGTCGAGAATTTGTGCCGAAGGACTTGGCGCGATGCGCTGTTCATCGGTGCGAATGATTCCGAGAACGGTCAGGTCGAGCTCCATATTGATGTTCGCTTCGCCAAGCGTTTTACCGATCAGATGCGAACTCGGCAACACCAAAACTTCCGAAATATATTCGCGGATCGAATATTGGTCGGTCAAAGATTCATCACTGCCGTAATTCGGAAGTAATTTTCTGCCGACCAAGAGCATATACATCATCCCGACCGCCACCGTTACGATGCCGACCGGCGTTAGTTCAAACATTGAATACGGCTCCATTCCGTAACGCTGGATCGCACCGCTGACGGCAAGATTCGTAGATGTTCCGATAAGCGTGCAGCTGCCGCCCAAAATTGCGCCGAAAGCCATCGGCATTAAAAGTTTTGAAGGTGAAATCCGTGCCCGATTAGCTAAACCGATAACGACCGGCAGAAACATCGCCGTTGTCGTCGTATTTTTCAACACCGACGCGCTAATCGCCGCTACGCCCATTATCAAAGCCGTCAGCAAAAACTCATTATCACCTGCAATCCGGTATAATCTGCGCCCGATCAGATCAACCAATCCGGTTTTAATAAGTCCGCCGGTCAAAACGAAAAGTCCCGCAATCGTAACGATAATGTTATCGCCAAAGCCTGCTACGCCCTGATTGACCGTCAAAACTCCGGTAACAACCAACCCGATAACCAGAATTAACCCGACAACATCAACCGGCAGTTTCTCCGTGCCGAAAAGCACGAGTGCAACCAGTAATAAAATTAATGTAATAGCAATTGGAGACATTTGAAAAAGAATACAGAAATTTTATGATTTTGGAAAGATTTCTTTCATCTTTTTAAAAACTCTTCAAGTTTTCCTGATCTGCTTTGATATACTATTATTGAAATACGAAATTTAAGGAGAAAGTTTTTATGGTTAAGAAGGCATTATTTGTAAAATTAAAAGCCAAAAGCGGCAAAGAAGCGGAAGTCGAAGCATTTTTAAATAGCGGTCTGGCTTTGGTTCAGGAAGAACCTCTGACGGTTGATTGGTATGCAATTAAATTTGACGATTCGACATTCGGTATTTTCGACACTTTCGACGGCGATGAAGGACGCCACGCACATCTCAATGGTAAAGTTGCCGCCGCTTTGATGGCAAATGCCGCCGAATTGCTTGCCGAAGCACCGACGATTGAAAAAGTTGACGTGCTGACGGCGAAGTAAATCATATTTTTAATCAAATAGAAAAGAAAAGCGATCTGAATCAGGTTGCTTTTCTTTTTTTAGTTCGGACTTGTGCAACCAAATAGGATAATTGTGTCTTATTTGAGGCAGGTTTTGAAGTTGTATATCCCGAAGATTTGAGAAATTATTGGAATTTATTGGTGTCCTGTTGTTTGGCATACAAATCGCTTTGTTAAATTATTGTAGGATATTCAGACAGGGAGGTTTTATGAATAAAAACAATTTACAACGCATTATGAGACTAAGCGGAATAGCTTTTTTAATGTTTCTCGGCATCGGACTATTTTCAACTTCGGCGCAGGCGCAAAGTCGGGATAATCGTCGGGATAATCGTCGAAATGATGACTATCAGAACCGGCGTGATGATCGGTATGATAACGACCGGCAGCGGCGTGATGATGATTATAACGATAATAATCGCTATAACAACCGGAGAAATCGAAATAATGACTATAATAATATCTATCAGGGATCAGTCCAACACGGCTATCGTGACGGTTTGAGTCAAGGCGCGGAAGATGCCCGGAACGGTCGTCGTGCCAATGCTCAACGTGCGGCAAATCGTCGGATTCATCAGGCAACCGGCAACAATTCCGCGCCAACTGCTCAATATTACCGTGAAGGTTTTATTCGAGGATATAACGAGGGTTATAATCGTTACAACAACGACGATTACAATAATGACTATGACGATAATTACAACAATGATCGTTAATCGTTTCCTAAATTTTTGAGCTGGAAAATAAAAAAAGCGTAACCGTGAATAAGGTTGCGCTTTTTTTAACTGCAAAAATACTTAATTTCTTCACGTTTTTTTTACTGTTCTTTTTAATAACTTTCAACTTCGCAACATCCGCTTTTGTTAAAAGTAAAGGCATTATACCGTCCGCCGTAAGCATCATTTGAATTGTAAAGACAAACTAAAACACTTGTAAAATTCTAATAGTTTTTTTAGTCGGAAAAATGAGCTAATATAGAAATGTCAGACAAAATTTTCGTTATTTTTTACATCCAATAATCTAAAGTTTTTAAGGAGAAACAATGAACACAACTTTTCAAAATACTTTTGGTAATTATTCGGCAGCGGAAGCATTGCCGGAAGAACGCGCTGGTTTTATTCGCAAAACTTATGCTCATCTGGCAGGAGCAGTTTTAATTTTTACTTTGATGGAAGCCTATCTCATCAGTTCGGGTGCCGGTTTAGCAATTGCCCAAACGATGCTTGGCGGCAGATTTTCGTGGTTTATCGTTTTGGCAGCGTTTATGGGCGTTTCGATGTTGGCTCAGTGGTGGGCAAATTCACAAACGTCGAAAGCGATGCAATATATGGGATTGGCACTTTATATAGTGGCGGAAGTGATCATTTTTCTGCCGTTGCTTTTTATGGCTGCCAGTTATTCGGATGGTTATCAGATTTTTGCCAAAGCCGGAATGGTTACGGGCGGATTATTTCTCGGTCTGACTTCGGTGGTTTTTATCACGCGCAAAGATTTCTCATTTCTAGGTCCGATTTTGGCAATCGGCGGTTTTGTCGCACTCGGCTTAATTGTTGCCAGTTTATTATTCGGCTTTTCACTGGGAAATATTTTCTCATTTGCAATGGTTGCTTTTGCAGGCGGCGCGATTCTGTATCAAACGTCTTCTATTCTTCATCAGTATCGTCCGAATCAGCACGTCGCGGCTTCGCTTGCCTTATTTGCCAGTGTTGCACTTTTGTTTTGGTATATCATTCGGATATTTATGGGTTCGAGAAATTAGTTTCGGCAAAAAATAATAAAATCAGATATACGATTTAATTTTGCGTGAAAATGTTTTTGATGTATGATACTTAAATCCCTGAAATAATTTCGGTTAGTTGATTTAATGTTCTTTAAATTTTACGCAAAAAAAGCAACATCAGGCAGTCTTTTAAGATAGATTGCCTGATGTTGTCTGTTTGAAGTTATTACCTAGTTCAAAACATCAGTAAAGATGTTCTCAATCCAGTTGAAGAAATCCCGTGTGGAATTTTCGTTTGAATTAGAGGCAGCATTTGAATCAGTTGTAATTTCGGTTGTTTGATTTGATGATTCACCATCTGTTGGATTTGTTAGTGAACCTGTTCCCATATCCCCGTCGGCAAATGCGAACAAACTCAAACAAAGCACAAAAAGTGAAACACCAATACTACGAAACAGTAATGATTTCATATCTTTTCTCCTTAAAATATTAAATTGTCTAGTAGACAATCTTTATAAAGTTTTAATAGCACGATATTTTCAGAAAAAAATTTTTATGGAAGAAAAAATTTCCCCGGCTCAGGCTATTTCAATTCTAAATAATGTTTCCGATGCTGAAATGAACGGAGATTACTCACGGGCGTATCAACTTTTATCGATGTTTTGGAACGATTTTCGTGTAAAACCGGATACGGCTCAGTTATCGGAAGATATTGTAGCCGAAGTTTTTCTACGTTGCGGAAGCATTGCCGGTTATCTCGGACGTTCAAGACAAATTTCGGAAGCTCAGGAAATTTCAAGAAATTTGCTTCTTGAAGCTAAACAAAAATTTTCTCATCTGGGATTAGAAGCAAAAATTGCCGAAACCGATAATTACATAGCCTTAACTTATGAAAGAATCGGAATTGTCAATGATGCCCGAAAGTGTCTGGCTAATGCTTTTTCAATAAATCTTCCTGCTAATCATCCTACCAGATTATATTCTCACATAATCGATTCATTATTAAATCTCGCCGAAAAAAACTACGAAAGCATTATTAACAGTAGCATTGTATTGGAGAACCTGTTTCAAAATTGTGAAAATAAACTTTATCAGGGCTGTTTTTACAATCATTATGGATTAGCCTTAAAAAATACGGGAAAAACCGATGAAGCACTGGATAAATTTCTGACTGCCAGATGTTTCTTTTTTGAAGCGGGACACCATCAATACTGTGGAGCTTTGGAAAATAATATTGCCCGTTTATACACAGTTTCCGAACAATTCAAAGAATCTCATAACTTTGCAAGCAAAGCATTTAATACCTTTAAACTCGTCGGTGATTTTTGCCGTCAGGGTTATTCCCTGGACACCCGGGCAAGTATATTTTTAGCCGAGGGAAATTATTTGAAGGCTTTAGAATATGCCGATAAAGGTATCAAATTTTTGCAAAACGGCGAGAATATGATGTTTCTTTTAGAGACTCACAAAACCAGAATAAGAGCTTTAATTAATCTCAACCGACTGTCAATAGAGGATTTTACCAATGCCAAAAAGGTTGCAGAACAAATTGACACGAAAACAGTCACGGATTTTCTTGAGGAGATCGAACCTCTTTTAGACGAATACAGTCAGCCCTTGTTTTAGCAAAAATGATAAGTTTTTGTTAAACAACTTGTCTTTCCGGCACACAAACGATTAAATATATCCGAGGGATTCGATAATTATATTTGTCAAGAATAATTTATCCGATGCTCTTTCTACAGAAATTTCCAAAATAATTTAATGGAGTAAAAAATGAAAAGAGGATTTATCAGTTTGATTTTGTTATGTGCTTTGGTTGGCGCAGTTTGTGCTCAAACAACGCCGAAACCACCTCAAACTAATCTAAAAGTCGGCGATGCCGCGCCTGAATTTGTCTTAAACGATACGGACGGCAAGACAGTAAAATTAAGCGACTTTAAAGGCAAAAAATCGGTTGTGCTGGCATTTTATGTGTTGGCATTTACAGGCGGCTGAACAAAGGAACTTCAGGCATATCAGGCTGATATTGCCAAATTCGACGCGACCGAAACACAAGTTTTAGGAGTTAGTATGGATAGTTTTGCGGCTAATAAACGCTTTGCCCAGGACATCGGCGTAAAATTCCCGCTTCTGAGTGATTGGAAACGCCAAGCCTCTAAAAATTACGGACTTTACAACGAAGACTCAGGCTACGGCAGACGCGCAACTTTTGTGATCGATAAAGAGGGAATTATCCAGCACGTCGAGGTCGGCAACACCGCGATTGACCCGACAGGCGCGTATCAAGTTTGCGACTTGATACAAAAGAAAAAAGTGATGAAGAAACAGTAGAAAAAATGCGAAGACTGTGCCCTTGCTTAGGCGCAGGCTTCTGTCTTTTGATTTGCCGCGCCTATTTCTTCGAGTCGTTTGATGATTTTTTCGATCAACCAATTCGGTGTTGAAGCTCCAGCCGTTACGCCTACTTTTTCTACGCCGCGCAAATCTTCGACATTTATTTCATCTTCGGTTTCGATCAGGAAACTTTTTTTGCATTGTTCCAGACAAACAGCGAGAAGTTTGCGGCTATTGGAAGAATGTCTGCCGCCAATTATGTAAAAGGCATCAACCTCGCCCGCGAGTGCGCGAGCCGCATCTTGACGGTCGCGTGTCGCCGAGCAAATCGTGTTGACAACCTGCGTTTCGCCTTCGGCTTTTTGCTTAACGGCTTCCGCTACATCGAGAAAGTTTTTCAGTTTAATGGTCGTCTGCGAAACAACCAACGGATTGTTAAGACGCGGCAAACCGGCAACTTCGGCAACATCGCTGATGACAAAAGTATGTTCGGGCGCGTAGCCGAAAACGCCGATCATTTCAGGATGATCCGGATTTCCGACGACCACGACGTGGCGATCCTGAGTAGCGGCGCGTGACGCTAATTTTTGCACTTTCGTCACGAACGGACAGGTTGCATCAACCACTTTGGAAGCCTTTTCGCGCAACTCCGCTTCGACCTGCGGCGTAACGCCGTGAGCGCGAATGACGGCAGTTTCACCGCGCTGAATCTGCACCGGCTGACTAATCGTTGCAACACCTTGCTTTGCCAACCGCGCCATTTCCTGATCGTTATGAATTAACGGTCCAAGGGCGCGAACCGTGTCGCCTTCGCCCAAGGCTTCTTCAACCATCTCGACGGCGCGTTCGACTCCGAAACAAAATCCATATTCGTCTGCTAGTAAAACTTTCATTTTTTTATAGATCCAATTGCCTAAAAAGCATAGATACATTTATATTTTAACAAATGCCCAAAAGAAACGAAACTTACAAAGTAAATTACCGCTTTTTATCTATGAATGATTTTCCGGTTCTTCACCGAACATTATTGGAAGCCTATTCAGATTATTTTATTCCGTTCCAGCTTTCCGAAGCGCAGTTTGAAAATCACATCGCGCAGAACGCAGTTGATCTAAAACTCTCCGTCGGGGCATTTAATGATAATAGAATGGTTGGTTTTACGCTTAACGGTTTCGGAGTATGGAACAATAAACAAACCGCTTATGATGCCGGAACAGGTGTCATTCCGGCTTATCGAAGTAAGGGTATCGGCAACCGAATGTTCGAGTTTTTAATACCGAAACTCAGGGAAATCGGTATCGAACAAATTCTCCTTGAAGTTATTTCACAAAACGAAAAAGCCATCGGACTTTACCGGAAACTCGGTTTTGAGGAAACCCGAAAACTTATCAGTTACGACCGAAGAAACATTGATAATTTCACATCAAAAGTCCAAGACGACATCAAAATCCGTGAAATGAACAATCCTGATTGGAAGTTGTTAAAAACTTTTTGGGACGGAAATCCTTCATGGCAGCAATCCTCCGAAGCACTTGAAAGAAGTTTAATTAAGAAAATGTTTATCGGCGCATTTCTTGGTGAAAAATGTGTCGGTTATGGAATTGCATCTTCGACAAAAGGTTTTATTTCACAACTCGCAGTTGATCCAAATTACCGGAAGCAAAGGATTGCTTCAAATATTTTGGCGGAGATAGAAATAAAAATCGGCAATAATAAACAGCTTTGCTTCAGCAACGTGGATTTAAATTTAGCCGGGACAATTACATTTTTGCAAAATACGGGTTTTGAAGAAACTTTGAGCCAGTTTGAAATGATTAAAAAATTATGACAATTAACGAACCGGTGCGCGCAAAATAACATCGGCTGTTTTTCGGGCTAATTGGGCGGCTTCGACGTGTTCGTCTTTCAGATAAGCCAATTGCATCAACGCTTCGCCCGTTCTCGATAAAAGTCTGACCAAATCGCCTTCTTCCGCTTTTGTCCGAAATACCAAATCGCTCCAACTCATTCCATCCGCCCACGTTTCGACGGTTGCCGCCGCTGAAAGATTAATTTCCGGTGCCGTTTCAACGCCATTTTTCCATTCGATACCGGAAACATCGAAAATAATATTTTCCGCTTTGCCCAAAGTATCGAGAAGTTTGTCAGAAAGATGAAGTTCACCGAAATTGCGGTCTGAATCAGCCGCGAGTGCCGCCATTAATCCCGCGGCTTGTTTGATTTCGAGTTTGTTAAAAAGTCCGCGCCGCAACGCTTCGCCGACTAATAACGGGCGATCAACGCGCAAATCTGCCAACCATTTTCCGCGCTCCGTAACTTTTTGGGTCTGAAAATCAAGATAACCGAAATGATGCAAAACCCGTGCCCGATGCTCGAACGGAAGCCAGATTTCACTTTTCAGAGTTTCGATGTCGCGCTCGATTTTTTGCAAAAACTCGGCATCGTCCCAAGTTTCCCATAAAAAACTCATCGCACTTCTTCTTTGATTTTCGATTGCATTTTCCGGCAAAAAACTTTCGATTAGCCGGTTAATTATTTCCATCGCATCGTCTGTCTCATCTTTTTTATGAACAAGTTTCGGTTCATCAAGTGCGCGATTTCTTCCGTCGTGAGTTTCAAAAAAAGCGTTCTCAATCGGATTTTCCTTTATCGGATAACTTTTTTCATAAACGTGATTGACGTGCGACAGGGCAAAATTCGTCCCTTCGCCATCTTCGCGCATTGCGACAATTTTTTCGCCGTGAACGCTGATGACGAGAAAAAACCGCTTACCGCTTTTGCCGCGTGAAACTATTCTTCCCGCCACGACATTTTTTTTCAGCCATTCACGGCGAATATCGGCGCGTGTCGCCGGCAATTTTTCCTGAAAACGCATTCGCACGCTCGTTAGCCGTTCAAAACCGCGCACATCCGCAATCGAATAATCAAATACACTTTTTTCGACTTTTTTTTTCAAATTTTCCAATCGTTTGTCGTGCTCTTTTTCCAGTTTCAATACGGTTCGCGCCGTTTCACGAAACGCGAAACTTTTTTCAGCGATCTCGCGCACTTGCGAAAAACTGCCGAAAGCATCCAAAAGATTCAAAAGACTTGTATAGGTTGCGCGAAATTTACTTTCCAGCGCGTCGGGGGGCGATTTCAAAAGCGTCGCAATGCGCGGCGGATTTTGAAAATTGCTTGGCGCAAGCACGACAAAACCGACGTTATCTTTGCCGCGTCTGCCGGCGCGTCCCGTCATTTGCTGCAATTCACTCGCTTGCAGAGGTCGCCAACCGTCATTTCCGCGAGCGTCGGCTTGACTCAAAACAACTGTCCGCGCCGGAAAATCAACGCCTGCGGCAACCGTCGAAGTCGCAAAAATCGCATCGAGCAGTCCCTTCGACATCATTTTTTCGACCAATAATTTCCAAGCCGGAATATGTCCGGCGTGATGCGCCGCGACCCCGGAATTAAGCAAGATTTTGCGATGCTTATGCGATTTTATTTCGGGATTTTCGAGAACGTAGGATTGATAAATCTCTAGTCGCTGCCGTTCTCTTTCAGCATTTGTCCGCTGTGATCTGTCGATTGCAACCTCAAGCGCGGCTTCATCGCAACGCCTTCGCGTCGGCAAAAAAACAATCGCGGGCAAAAGATTAAAGCCGCGCAACGCTTTGATAAGTTTCGGCGGCGGAATTTCGGGAAGTTTGTATCTCATTTTCGGCAGAATTTAGATTAACCGAATATTGAGTTGAATCAAAACTGCTTCTTTGATTTCGTAGTGTTATTTTTGTCTATTTTACTTCATTAAATTTCGATTCTTCCAAAGTTTTGCCCGCTTCATCAAAAGCCGAAATTCGCCATTTCAATTGTTTTGCCGAAGCTAGTTCGCTGATAAACGACGGCAATTGATAATCTTTGGTTGAGGGTATAACGATTGATGAAAAAACTTTTTTACCATCCGCGTCTTCGATGTCAATTCGATAAAGTTTGGCATTTGTTATTTCTTTCCAACGCAGAATTATTGGCAGACGCAAGTCTGTTGCGTCAAAATTGGAAACGGAAACATCGGTAATTTGATTGATGTCAACATTATTTGAATTGCCGACGTAATAGCGCATAGTCGGCATTGCAAAGCCTGCCACGCCGCCGGTTGCTACTGAATTTTGCCCGGTGTTTGAGAACGAATCGCTCGCGTCGCTTGCATCGACACGAAAAAGGAGCAGATACATTCCTTCAATGGATTTATCAATCCGCCAATTTTCCGGTCCGGGCAAAATATATTTCCCGCCCGGCGGCAGATTGATGTTGAAACGATTCAAAAGCGTGTAACGCCGCTGCGTTCCGCGTTCTTCGGGAGGCAGTGCGGCTTCGCTCAATAAATCCCGCGCTTCGGGCAGAGTTTCGCCCGGTTTGACAATTTCCCAACGTCCTTTTAAACGTCCCGTTCCGGTGTAGCGGATTTCCACCGAAATTTTCGGTAATTGTTCATCAGGTTTAATAAACGGCACGACTTTTTCGCCGTCCTGCCAGAGAAGTTTAACCGCTGTCAACGAAAATGCAACGCCCGCGCCGTTGCCGCTTAGACGAATCGTCACAGGAACAAATTGATCTTGTCCGCCATTTGTGCTGATGAAACGGCGAACGTAAAAAAACCGCCCGTTATTACCGTTTGCCGCATCCGTATATGCGCGACGCGCCACCGTCGGCGTGATTGACATAATATCGGTGTAGCGTGTTCCGTTAAAACGCGATTGGTCGTAACGCGCCGGCAAACTTCCGAAAATAGTCGTCGGGTCGCATCTGAAACCTAAATCGGGCGCGGCGGAAATTATCTCGCCGCACCAAGTTGCTTCTGCCGGCGTTAAATTTACTACATCGCTGAAAGTCAGATAAACACTCGTCGCACCTTGCGAGTAAGCCGTTACGCTGTCAGGCGAAACGGTTACTTGGGCAAAAGTCGAAAGTGAAAATATAAAGATAAATATAAAAATGGAAATAAATTTGTTCATAAAAACTCCGTAAAAATTTAGAAGAAATTAAACGTCAATCCCGCGTTGATAATTTTGGTTCGCGTCCGATTATTGACATCGGCGATAAAATCACGATTGCGCGAGAAAGTGTCGGCAAAACGGACAAACGCTTGCATCCCGAATTTTTTGAATTTGCTTTTTTCGAGATTGAAATTGTAAGTAAACTGCATATCAAAATTGATGTTTTTGTTGTTATTGGTTTTTGCCGCGTCGCCCGCCAAAGTGTCGGAAAAATTTCCGCTAAAGGTCGCGCCTTTGAATGGTTGTAAGTTCAAACCTAAAGTCAGAGCCTTTGTTTTATTTACTTGCGTAAGTTCCAAATTGTTCGAGTTTTCAAAATTCAGACCGACATTGAAACTCAAAATGCTAAACGGATTTAAGCCGACGGAAATGCCATGAACGCAGCCGATTTGGTCAGCGGTTTCGCGCCCTGTTTGGCGGTTGTCGGCAAACGAATTGTTGTAGCGGTATTCGAGATTGAATTTGCTGAACTGCCACGCTGAACTAAAGTTTTGATTCGTATTTATTTGGTCGGGAATCGTGCTTAAATCAATTTCAAAACCGCCGTTGACGGGAATTCCCGCACCGAATTGGTGCGTTTGGTCAATGCTGTAAGCGAGACGTGGCAAAAACGGCGATGGTTTATCGGGTTTTCCGATAAATGCGGAAACGGGAAGCGCGACGGAAAAACGATTGGCGCGGGTCAGCGACTTCAAAATTGAAGCCACATTGCTTAAATTATCGTTAAAGCGCGTGTGTCCGAATTGGAGCGCGATGTCGCCGACTGTGCCTTCAAGCGCGTAATCCTGCGCGGTTTTGTCAGCCGAAGCCGACGCGCCCAAAGATTTAAAAAGTGGTTCGACGTATTCGTGCCGAAAAGCGAAGTTCAAATTGACGTTTTTCGTTTTGGTCAATTTTACATCTTTCAAAATTTGATAACTCGCGTCCAAATAATGTGCTGTTTTTGAAACTGCGGCAATCGGCACGGCGTTGCCGTCGGGGTCAAGCGATGTGTCAGCCGGATTTTGAAAACGGCTCAATGTAAAGCCGAATTCGAGTTTGAAACGCTCTGTTTTATCCTGTGTAACCAGCCGTAAACTGCCGCCACGACTTTGTTCGGCATCGTTGATGCGTCCTTCCGAAACATTATTCAAGGGCTGAATGTATCCATTAAAACCCGAAATTTCTACCCGCAAAGCATTTTGCCTTTTCGGAAAAATTTCGATGCCGAGTGTTGCGCCCTGAACCTGATGGTCAAGATTTCTCAAGCCGAAAAGGTTGCCGAAACCGACGATGCTCGTGCCGTTCAAAACTCCTCCCGTAATGTCGAAACGGCTGTTAATCGGAATGTTGAACGACAAACCGCGAGCCGAAAAACTGCTGACGAGATGACGGCTGTTACCGAAAGATGTGTGTCCGTAGGCAAATTTTGCCTTGCCGACCTGAAAGTTCAAAAGATAACTTGAAAGGTCAACATTCGGAGCTTTGTCGCCCAATTCGCCGAAGCGTAATGCTTCTTGTTTGAAACTCGAACCGGCAAAATC
This sequence comes from Acidobacteriota bacterium, assembly GCA_031359215.1. Lineage (GTDB taxonomy): Bacteria > Acidobacteriota > Blastocatellia > Pyrinomonadales > Pyrinomonadaceae. Next base: position 28,107 of record JANMAA010000264.1, read on the forward strand.
AAAGTTTGATTCCGAACTGAAATTCCCGCTTTTATACTCATTTTTAATCGAACCTTGAAGCGTAAAATCAGTCGAAGTAGCGCGTTTCGCCGGACGATTTTCAAGCGGAAAGTTTGACTGAAACGGCTGCGATTTCAAACTCAAAGTCAGCGTCGGAATAAAATTAAATCTCGATTTCTTTTCTGTCGTTTCTGTCGTTTGTGGCTGCTCTTCGGTTTTTGTTTCTTCGGGCTTCGTGGTTTCGTTTATTTTTACTGTTTCAGCATTCACAGTTGATTCAGATTTTTCTTCGTCCGCATTTGGTTTAGTTTCTTCGGTTTTTGGGACTTCGTTAGCTGCTGAATTTTCTTGACTTTGGACTAACAAAGTCAGGCGCGAAATTTCCTTCCACGCGCCGACGGCGTTGACGACATAAACCGTCAGATTAGAATTTCCAGACGGCAGCGGCAGAATTTTTGCGTTGTAAGTAAACTTATTTTCCGTATTGCTGAAAAGACTCGTTAGATCGGTTTGTTCAATCGTTACGGCAATTTTTTCCGTCGTTTGCAATTTGCGATTGAACGAAATTTCGATAGGCGTATCGGGCGCGACGGCGGCATCGGCTTTGAAATTCGCCGTTGCCGATAAATTTTGCTCGGACGTTTGCGCCGACGATTTTTTTTGCCAAACGGAGATCGTTATCAGCAATAAAATCAGCGCAAGAGATAATTTTTTTGTTGCTTTTTTCATAGCTTTTTCACCAACTGCATCCATGCAGTTAGCCTAAAAATTTATCGAAACTATCACCAAGCAATGAACTGAAACAAACAAGCAGTGCGCCGTCAGCCTTTACTTTATGGTGTAATTCGCCTGTTTCGACACGGCGAAAAATTGTTACACTATCCGTTTTTTCCAAAATCGCGGCGGTTAATTGCGTAATCATCGGAACATCGCTTTTGCAACCGTCGCACCACGCTGCGCTTTCCCGCCAACTCTCGCCGCACATAAAAACGCGGGCAATTTCACACGCGGTTTCTATTCTGCTTTTCTGTGTCATATTAAACTTGGGATTGTGGATTTGGGATTTACGTCAAATCCCAAATCCCAAATCCACAATCCCAAATTATTTTACTGACTTGTTTTCAGCGTATATTTAAATTTTTTGGCTGCGCTGCCGAAACTGGCTACTTCAACGCGGACAACTTCGCCTTCGATAGCTGAAACGTCAACCGATTTAGCACCTGTGCTTTGGTCTTCGGGGAAGTTGATTGTTCCGACCCGTTTTAATTTGCCGTCTTTATCAATCGCGCAAATCTTGACGATTGCGCCGTTGCCGCCGTCGGTTTTGTTGACCGTTACCGTCATCGTGTTGGCAGGCGACGGTGCGCCGGCTTGGAAAGTGCGGTTTGTTCCGGCGAGTAAATTTCCGTTTTGCGCTTCGCCGACGAATAAAATGCGGTCGCCGGGTCCGAAACGGTTATCTTTGGCAAATTCCTTGAGCTTCGGAAGAATTTTATTATAGGTATTGACCGCCAGACAAAGTTTTGCCGGAACTTTCGGGTCGGGAATCAACTTTGCACATTCTTCGGTGAACTTGTCGTAAATTTTCTTGGCGACGGTTGCATCGTCGTTATTACAATCGGCACAAGCGGCTGATTGATCCATTGACGGAATAAATCCGAAACCTAAAGCGATGGCTAATGCCAAACCGAAAATCGTTGTTGCTGTTAATTTTTTCATTTTGTTATGTCCTCTTTTTAGTTTTATTTCTTCTTTTATTTAAGAAGTTTGTTTTTGAAATCAGAATTGTTTCTCCGGCATCACGGCAGTTACCATAGCGATTTTCTTTTTAATAAATGCCGCCGGCTTGCCTTTTGAAATGTTCACGCTTGAAACTTCGACACGCATTGACTGTGATTTTCCATCGGTTTGTCTTTTGATATTTGTCGTTGTCCCATCGGCGTAAGTTACGGAAAGAACCAGATTAAAAGAAGCGGCATTTGCAATCAGAGCCGAATTAATGCGCCAGCGCACTTCGATAATTGATTTGGAATCGTCGTTAGCCGAGATTCCCAAATCTTTTACTGCCAAAACCTCGACCGGAGAATCGGCGGTTTGCGCGGCATTGATTTTTGTTTGACCGGCAAATACCGAAACCAAAATAATCAGACTCAAAATTTTTAATGTGCTTCTCATTTATGTTTGTTCCCTCAAAAAAGTTTTCGCATTGAGAATCGCTTCTCAAGCGGTTGATTTTTTCGTTATCAACACGATGAGTTTCGCGCACATTGAAAACCAACTGCGTGTTATTTTGTGAATTCCGAAAATTACACGCTGAAATTTGCTTGTTGGAGTAATATGTTGATGGATTAAGCGAGGAATAATTAACAGGGATAAAGATGATTAAGAGGATATAAAAAATAAATCTTTTATTCCCTGTCTGTCCTTTTTATCCCTATTAATTTTATTCCCTAATAACAACTATGCAGACAGACCAAATTGACGATTGGATTAACAAGGCATTTCAGCTTGCCTTTTTTATACACGGGAAGCGAGATATCGCCAGACAAATCGCCGTGTCTGCAATGAACAAGCTCGAAACCGCTTCCAACGCTCAGTTTAAACGCTATTACTACACGCCGACGGGTCGCGCCGAAACTTCGCGGGCGACGCGCAGTCGTGTTTCCTTAAACGATTTACAACTTTTGCAGCGGTTGGTTTTTGTCGAATCGGAAAATTTTGAAAAGGAAAATGAAACGAAGCAGACAGTTGGTGAAAAAAATTTACTTGTCTATTTCATTAAACATCTCGTCCGCATTTCATTAAAGCGAAACTCTTTTTATGTAACGCTCGGCATCAGCCGAATTTTGCACAATTACGGGACAAATGACGCGATGGAAATTTACAATATCGTCATTCAAAATCCTGACCGCGTTCACGACGATTATTATTATCGTTCGCGGAAAGGCGTTTTGATGAAGGAATTAAAGGCACGTTTCGGCGAGCTGCTCGAAGTTGTCAAAGTCAATCGCGGCGAAGAACGGTTTAACCACCGAACGGGCGCGGAAAATCTGTCGGAAACCGCAAAGGATTGTTTACAGTTTTTCACGCCTTGGAACAGTTCCTGCGCGATTCCCGAAAATTTTGATCCGTTTGATGACATTATCGCACCCTTTCATTTCGACAAACAAAACCCGGACGCGGAACATCGCATCGAAGTCAACCGCATTCACGCGGCGCTGCATCCTGAATGTTTTCTTCGTTTGACTGATGCTTTGAGATTGCCTTCGCCGAAGGAAAAAATGGAGATTCCCAAATTTATGATTTCAGATAATCAACAAATAACGGACGGAAACGATGATTGGGGCAATCCGCCGAATCTCGAAGCGGACGAACTGCAAACCATCAAAAACATTTTGGCGGCGCAAGCCGAAAGCCGCCGCGCAATGTCGGCAAATCTTTTACGCGTTGTTGTGGACGGCGATGAAAAGGCAAAAATCAATCTCGAAGAAACCGACCGCGTAAATTTTGATTTGGGCGACGACTCCGAACTGATCGAAGTGCGCGTGGTTGAAAAAACGGGTGAAACGATTCTTGCAACACATCTTTTGAGTTTTGAAGATTTAGAAAACGGCAGTCAACTCCAATCGGTTTTGCTCGAAGGCGGGCAAAAAGTTTCGTTCAATTTGAAACCGACGAAAGACGAATACGGCGAAATTGTCGGAATAAACTGCGGCGTTGAATATGTTGAAACAGAATTACAAAAACCTTTTGTTTTGGCTTCCGAACGCGCCGGATTTTCGTTGTCAAATTGGTTAAACAATCTAAGTTGGGCATTCAAACCGGCGTTGGCGTTTGGACTGATCCTTTTAGCGATGTCAATCGGTTGGCTTTTTTATCGTCAGATGATTGGCGAAAATAAACAGGATTTTGCCCAGGATAATCCAACACCGATAAATCAAAAGGACGACATCAAAATTCCTGAACCGCCGCAAAAAATTGCAAAAGATAAAAACGATACGCCGGAAAAAATAATTTTGCTGCCAAAGTGGAAAGAGCAAAATAATCCGCTTGTAAAGGAAAATAAAGACAAAAAACCGAATTTGAAAAACAAAAAGCCGGTTGCACCGAAAAAAGAAATCGTTGTCGAAACTCCGCAAAAAGAGTTGCAGGCACAAAATAACAAACCGAAAAACTTACAGAACAATTCAAATCCGGCAGATGTGTGGCGTATGCCGATCAGAGAGAAAAATAACGATATGGACAAGCGCGACGTAGTTCGCAGTCCAATCAAACGCGGAAAATCTTTGAGTGAGATAAAGCGAATTTACCTGGATTTGTCAGGCGACGAAGAGTTCAGCGGACAAGTTCAGCAGCAAATGTCCGCTGAGATTTTAAGGAACGGAACTTTCCTGATTGTCCCGAAAGAAAAAGCCGACGCGCGTTTGATAATTTTTGTGCGGCGCGAATCCGATGCGAACAATCCCGCCGATGAAATGGCGACGGCGATTGTGCGGCTGGTAAATTCTCAAGGCTTCGTCGTTTATCCGACCCGAAAGCGCATTTCAGGTTGGAAATACGTCGGCGCAATCTCCAAACTTTCGGCGCGAATTGCCGATGATTTGGCGAAAACTAAGCTGACAAAATAAATTAATCAGAAATTTTTCATAAAACATTCAGACTTCTCTAAAGATTATCAAACTGCATTTTCGGTAAATTGATTCCGTCGTAAATATTCGATTTTTTTACAAACGAAAAGGAGATGGAAATGAAAAATAGATTTATCGAAACGATTGCCGCCAATTTTGTTTTAGTTTTATTATTTTTGCCGACGACTTCTCAAACTCCGCCTTCCGAAGATATAAAAGTGCTGTCGGAAGGACAAATTATCGAGCGCGAAATTTCGCCGAAGCAAAAACATATCTACAAAATTCACCTTGAAGCCAATCAGTTTGTAAAAATTAGCGCGATTTCGCGTAATTGCGGTATCGCTGTAAATATTTATGAACCCGACGGAAAATTTATGTTGGACGGTATAAATGTCAGTGCGGCTAACGAAACCGAAACCATAAATACCGCCGTCAGAAAAAACGGTGATTACCAAATAAGCGTTGTTCTCGCTGATAAAACCGGCGGAACTTATCGCCTGCAAATCACTGAGTTACGCACAGCAAATGAAAAGGAATTCAGCTACACCGACGGCAAACGAATAATGAGCGAGATGGAAATACTTATCAAAGCCGATTCATCATTCGGGAATATTCAAACCGCCGTCAAAAAATATCAGGAAGCAATTGAAAAATTTCAGTTTGCACAGGCACAGAAACCCGAAGCCGTCGCTCTCGACAACATCGGAATTTTGCTGACAGGGTTGGGCGAACGACGCAAAGCCATTGAATTCCATCAGCGTTCTTTGCAAATTTTTCGCACCATCGGTGACAAAAAAAATCAATCTTATGCACTTAATAGTCTCGGCAGAGTTTATGCGTATCTCGGCGAAAGACAGAAGGCAATCGAAATTTTGACGGAATCGCTTTCACTTGCCAAAGAAGCCAAAAATAAAAAGACCGAAGGCATTGCACTCAATGGAATCGGTGCGATTTATTATCGCCTGCAAGATACGGCGCGTGCCGAAAGCTATCACGCTGCGGCTCTCAAACTCTTTGAAGAAACCGATGACAACTATAATCAGGCGATCACATTAAACTATTTGGGAAACTGTGCCAATGAAACCAAGAATTTCCAAAAAGCCGTCGAATACTACGAAAAAGCGATTACTCTACATAAAAACCTGCCCGGGAGACAACCCGAACCGAGTTATTTCAGCAATTTAGGTCGCTCTTATTTTCAACTAGGCAATACCGACAAAGGTTTTGAATACTTAAATGAAGCCTTGAAAATCTCACAAACACAAAGTGATAAATCCAATGAAGCTCTCTTTTTGAAAAGTCTCGGTGAATTCTACTTCAAACTCGGCAAATTAGAAGAAGCGGCGGAATTTGCCGAGAAATCTTTAGAAATATATCGCACCATCGAAGACCCGACACGCATTACTAAAACCTTGTATTTATTAACAAAAATCAAAAGTCGGCGCGGAAAGCCGGATGTAGCACAAATTTATATCGAAGAAGCATTAAACTTGATTGAAGGTTTCAGGTCGGAAATGACAAGTAATGATCTGCGTGATTCTTTTTCGACGACGATTTACGATTATTATAAAGCGTATATCGAACTTTTGATGCAGCGTCAAAAAATTGAACCCGACAAAAACTTTGCCGAACTTGCGCTTCAGGCAAATGAACGCGCCCGCGCCCGAGGTCTTTTAAATCTCTTAACCGAATCGAATATCGATATTCGGCAAGGCGTGAACGAAAGTTTGTTAAATAAGGAAAAAGAACTCGGAAATTCTTTGACGGCAAGATTGGAAAATTTGACAAAGGTTTTAAGTAAAAAATCCGACACAGTAAAAATCTCCGAATTGAAAAACGAAATCGAACAACTCCGCTCCGATTACGAACAGACGAGAGCGCAAAGGCGTCGTCAAAGTCCCCGTTATTCAGCATTGACACAGCCGAAAACACTGCCTCTTAACGAAATTCAAAAAGAAGTGTTGGATAACGATTCAGTTTTGCTTGAATATGCTTTGGGCGAAGAAAAAAGTTATTTGTGGATTGTTTCAAAAGACAATTTTCGCACTGTGGAACTGACCGCAAAATCCGTTATTGAAAAAACAGCGCGGCAGTTTTACGAAGCATTAACGGCGCGAAACAAACAAGTCGAATTTGAAACCGCCAATGAACGTGCCGACCGCATTTTTATCGCCGATTCGGATTTGCATAAATTTTCAAAAGAATTGAGCGAGCAAATTCTCGCACCTGCTCTGCCGTTTTTGGAAAATAAACGTCTTCTCATTGTTGCCGACGGTGCCTTACAATATATTCCATTTGCTTCGCTGACAGTTTCAGATTCAAAAATCGAAAGTCAAAAAACGCGAATCAAAGACCGATTTTTAGTTGAAGAACACGAAATCGTTAATTTGCCTTCCGCTTCTGCTCTGGCAATTCTGCGGCGCGAAATGAACGGCAGACCACTTGCGACGAAAACTTTGGCAGTATTGGCTGACCCGATCTTTGATAAAACGGACGAAAGATTTCAATTGACCGCGGAGAAAAATAACCCTAAAACGGAATTTGTTGCGGTGTCCCAAAAACATCCGCGCAGTAGGGAAATTTCCGGTTTTGATTTGCCGCGGCTTCCTTTTACGCGGCGCGAAGCCGATTCGATAAGTGCGTTGATTTCAGAAAATCAAAAAGAAAAAAAGCTCGATTTTGCGGCAAATCGAAGCTCGGCAATGTCGCCGGAATTGGCGAAATTTCGCTACGTTCATTTTGCGACGCACGGTTTTATTAATAACGAAAACCCTGAACTAAGCGGAATCGTTTTTTCGATGATTGACGAAAACGGCAAAGATCAGGACGGATTTTTGCGCGTCAACGATATTTTTAATTTGAAACTTCCGGCAGAATTAGTTGTTTTGAGCGGCTGCCGCACCGGTTTAGGCAAAGAAATTCGCGGAGAAGGCTTAGTCGGAATGACACGCGGTTTTATGTATGCGGGTGCAAGACGCGTTGTCGTCAGTTTGTGGGACATAAATGACGAAGGAACTTCAGAATTGATGGGAAATTTTTATCGCCAAATGTTTAGTAAGAAACTCTCCCCGTCGTCAGCATTGCGCCAATCACAGATTTCTATGCTTAAGGATAAACGCTGGCAAAACCCTTATTTTTGGGCAACATTTACGCTTCAAGGCGAGCCGAAATAAGTGATCTCAGCAAAGTTTTTGGATAATTTCTTCAAGAATTTCTACTACTTTTTGATGAATTTCAGCTTTATTTTTTTCCTCTAATCCCGTTGCAGCAAGCAGAAAAGGTTCGAATAAAAACCAACCGAGAGCCGTCGCGCCAAGTATTGCCGCCATCATTTCCGCATCAAAATTTGTCTCGGTCTTAGTTTCTTTTTGTCTTTTTTTCAGCAATTCCAATAAATGCTGCATAACAGGAAATTGTTGTTGGATAAAGCGCGGATCAACCCCGTCGATCATTGCGCGGGCGAGAGCCACCTGGCGAAATTTATTTTTTTCTACTGCCTGAAAGAATATTCCGATGTTTCCTTCTATAATCTCTACTTTTGCAACTTTACTTTCGACTTTTTCGATGCCGCGAGCGTGAACCGCAATTATGACTGTTTCTTTCGTGCCGAAATGCCGATAAATGAGCGGATGTTTGATGTTGGCGGCTTTGGCGATTTCGCGGACGGTTATCTTGTTCGGACTTCGTTTCAAAAGCAATTTTTCCGCCGCATCCAGAATCGCTTTCTTAACCGCATCACGTCCGTAAGGAATATTACCATTTTCATTATTTCTGGTGTTTTTACTGAGCTTTTTTACTTTTTTCAAAGACTTTTTTCGGTCGTTTTCGTTCATCTAATTTGAAATAATAAAAATAGGCATTACATTTCCGGGTTGCTCAAAATAATTATGTTGTCAAGTATAACATTTTTTACTTGACAAGTGTTACCATTGGTAGCACAATGCCTATTATCGAAAGATAAAATCTCTTTAAGAATAAAGTGATTTTTAACTTTGATGCCTTAATACTGAAAATTATCGATTTATGGGGGTGAGTCGGCGATTTTTTTTAGGGCATCATTTTTTTGCCTTTTAAACAGTGAAAGTTTCCCATATCGTGATAGTTCGCATACGAAAGTTGAAAAATGTTAAATTATTATTTGTTAATCGAATAATTGGCAGCAAATTCTATTTTCAATTAACAGTCAGGAAGTTAACATTAAATTTGATGAGATTGGTTTACTTTTTACTTTTTACTTTTTACTTATGCCTTGCGATAGCTTGCCGTCCTGCCGCCGCGCCGGTTTCCGTTGGTAACAAACCGGTTTCGATAAATAACATTCCACAAACAAACGTGCCATTGCCGCCGTCAAAACCACTGGGCGAAATGAGTTGGACAACACTTGACGGCAAAGAACAAAAACTCAAAGATTTACAGGGAAAAATCGTCGTGTTGGATTTTTGGGCGACATTTTGTCCGCCTTGTTTAGAGGAAATTCCACATTTGAATCAATTGCAAACAAAATACGGTGCGGAAAATCTCACCATCATCGGGTTGAATGTCGGAGGCGACGATGACCGTCCGAAAATCTCTGCGTTTGCCGAGAAACTAAAGGTAAATTATGTGTTGGCAATTCCCGAAGATGCGTTGATGCAGTTCATTTTTGCAACTCAAAATGACATTCCGCAAACCGCCGTGTTTGACCGCACCGGAAAATTGGTTGAGAAATTTATCGGATTTGATATAACGGTTAAAAATCGTTTGGACAAAGCGGTTGAGCAAGTGATAACTAAGTGAGAAATGATAAGTAATAATTGAGAATCGAAAATTTATTTTCTCGAATTGAGTTATATTTCACTTTTTACTTGTCAATTATTTCGACGGATTTTCGCTTTTTATTTTCGACGATAAAGTATTTGAAATAATCATACATTGACCAAAACGAGGTAATTACTGCAATCCACAAGGCACCGCGTCCGACCAGATAGCCGAAAACGCGCCAATCATTAGTGTTCAAGGAAAGATTGAACAGGTGAGAAAAAGCCGTTTGAACTTCGGCAACTTCCCAAAAACGAAAAGTAGGCAAAACCCAACCGAAATTTGAAACCGGCGGATTGCCCGTCGCGCCCGCGACAAGCAGTGCGACAATCGCCACGCATTGCGCCCACATTTTTATTTTTCCAATCTTTTGCGCCTGAATTACAATTCCTTCGGTCGCCGCGATAGATCGCAATCCCGTAACGATAAATTCCCTGCCCAGAATAATAACAACTGCCCAAGCCGGCGCGAGATGCTTCTCGACCAAAACGATCAAGGCAGCGGAAACAAGCAGTTTATCGGCAATCGGATCAAGCAATTTGCCCAGATTTGAAACCTGATTACGACGACGGGCGAGATGTCCGTCCAAAATATCGGTCATCGAAGCAGCTAAAAATATAGCAATCGCCAACACATAACTGCTGATTCCGAACCACTCTTCCGAAAGCGGCGTTAGCAATACGACCACGAGAAGCGGAACAATAATAATTCGTGCTAATGTCAGATAATTCGGCAGATTCATTCTGCCTCAAGTGTAGGTTTCAAAAGCAAATGGTGTCAAATATCTCTCCAAATTATTTAATCAAATTGAAATATGCAGATAGTAGATAATTATCAGGGCAAATCAAATGACGAAAAATCAATCTAAAAAATACTTAATTTCGTATTGAATTTGTTAGAATTATAAAAGTTTAATTTGTTGGAAATTTAATGATGGAAAATAACGAGCAGGGTTTGATTGTAAAAGAATTGCCGCCGAAAGCGGTTTTGGTTGACGGAAATATCTCGAAGGGTAACGGCACGTCGGCACTCACGCTGACGAAAACGCTTCCGATCTCTAAGCAGGTTTCAAACGAGCAATTGATTGCCGAAGAAAAACTTTTGTTGGACAAAGAAACCGAAATCGAGGAGAATTATCGAGGTTTTCGCGGGAATTTACGTCTTTTTCAAGTGTCGAGAGTCATCGGTAATCTCGCGCTTTACCTTTATCTCGACCAATACGATCTTCATCACGCCCAACATTTGAAGCAAGCCGAAGCACGTCTTGAAACCGCGAAAAGATTGACTTGGCTGGCAGTGATCGGTGAACAATTTCATAAACTCAATCTTTGGTTTTTCCACCAATTTTTGCTCCTGTTGCGATATTTTTATATCGGTAATGAATCCAACAAAGAACTCAATCAGGAAAAACAAGCCGTCTGGCTCAAAGAAAATTTGATAAATCTCGGTCCGACGTTTATCAAAATCGGACAATCACTCGGCACCCGCGCCGACCTTTTGCCGTTGCCGTTTGTCAAAGCGTTAGGTGAATTGCAAGACAATGTTCCGTCGTTTCCGAATGAAATTGCGTTTGCGCGGATCGAAAAAGAACTTGGCAGAAAAATCAATGAAGTTTATGCCGAATTTGATGTCGAACCGATTGCCGCCGCATCTTTGGGACAAGTCTATCGTGCCAAACTTTTCACGGGTGAAGAAGTCGCCGTCAAAGTTCAACGTCCGAATCTGAACACGATAATCAAAGGCGATATTGAAATTCTGCGAAAGGTGACAAAATTTGCTGAACGATTTCCGTCTTTGAATGAAAACGCGGATTGGGCGGGAATGCTCCGCGAATTTGACGAAACGGTTCACGAAGAAATGGATTATGCTTCGGAAGGACGCAATGCCGAACGATTTCAGGAAAATTTCAAGGATTGGACAAATGTTCACGTTCCCAAAATCTATTGGAATGCAACAACGGAAAAAGTTCTGACAATGGAATTTATTCACGGCACAAAAGTTACAGAATTAGAAGAACTCCGTGCCCGCAATGTGTCGCCTGAAAAAGTGAACCGCCTGTTAATTCGCACTTATTTGAAACAGCTTTTGGAAGACGGATTCTTCCACGCCGATCCGCATCCGGGCAATTTGCTCGTAATGCCTGACGGACGGCTTGCGTTTTTTGATTTCGGGATGGTCGGGCGCATCTCTTCGAAACTTCAGGCGAAAATGATTGACGCATTTTTCCACGTCGTTGCTAAAGACCCGGTGGGAATCGCGCAGGATTTGATCGATCTTGACTTTATGAAACCCGGCTCAAACCCCGACATCGTGCGTCCGGTGGTCGAAAAAATGTTTCAATTTCATTTAAATTTGAAACTGAAAGACGTGAATTTCAAAGAATTAACCTACGATTTAGCCGATGTTATGTATGATTACCCGTTTCGTCTGCCGTCGAATTTCACATACATTATGCGTGCGCTGATGACGCTCGAAGGCATCGGAATTATCACCGACCCGGAATTTAATTTCTTTGAAACAGCAAAACCATACGCCAAAGAATTTATGTTCAAACGCGAAGGCAAAGACTTGCGAAAACTTTTGACGGATAAATTGTTGGGACGCGATACGCCCGATGGCAAAATTGATCTGGATAGAACATGGAAACTCGCAAAAATGGCTTTCAAGACGGTTTTTAATACCAAAAAATAATTTTATTTGCCTGCTGTAAAAGCAAAACAGCGAGCTCCCGCACAAGAATTTTGTATCAAAATGAAAATATTTTATTTTGTGATAAACTGATTTTGATAATTTTTATGAGCGATATTCAACCGATTTTAGATAGAGTTTTAGACGGCGGACGACTGACTGCCGAAGATGCGACCGCGCTTTTAGAAAGTTACGACATCGCCAAGATCGGCGCGGCGGCGGACGAGATTCGCGGGCGGAGATTTCCCGAAAACGTCGTTACATACATTATTGACCGCAACATCAATTATACGAATGTCTGCAATGTCGTCTGCACATTCTGCGCGTTCTATCGCCGACCGGGAAAGCCGGAAACCTATGTTCATTCAATCGAAGAAATCGAAAAACGCATTGACGTAACAATTGCGCTCGGCGGCACGGGCGTTTTGATGCAGGGCGGACTTCATCCCGATTTTAATATCGAATGGTATGAAAATCTTTTGCGGACGCTTCACGCGAAATATCCGAAATTTCAGCTTCACTGCTTTTCGCCGCCGGAAATTCACAACATTTCGCTGATCTCGAAACTCGATTACGAAACGATTATGCAGCGTCTGAAAAACGCGGGTTTGAATTCGCTTCCGGGCGGCGGCGGCGAGATTCTCGATGACGAAGTTCGCAAGCGCGTTTCGACCAAATGCAACACGCAGGAATGGCTCGACGTAATGCGCGCCGTTCACAAAGTCGGTCTGAAATCAACGGCGACGATGATGTTCGGCATCGGCGACAAGATCGAACATCGCGTGCGTCATCTTCAAAGAATCCGCGACGTGCAGGACGAAACTGGCGGTTTCACGGCGTTTATCCCTTGGACTTTTCAACGCGAAAATACCGCGCTTGGACGTAAAATCACCGAAGAACCGACCGGCATTGATTACCTGAAAATGGTTTCCGTGTCGCGGCTTTTTCTCGATAATATTCAGCACATTCAATCGTTGTGGCTGACGCAAGGCTTGCGGCTTGGACAAACTGCTTTACGTTTTGGCGCGGACGATATGGGTTCGATTATGATCGAAGAAAACGTCGTCTCGGCGGCAGGCGCACACACCGAAGCTAACGAAAAAGAACTCCGCTACCAAATCTCCGAAGCCGGATTCAAACCGCAACAGCGCGATATTTTATATAGATACATTGACCGCGAAACGAGCGAAAACTTGGACGAACGAAATTCAATGCCGCTCAAACAACTGAGCGTTGCTTTTGCAGATTAAAAACCAAAAGGCGTAAAGAAAATTTTCTCTACGCCTTTTATTTTTTACTCTTTTGCGCCGATATATCGAAGTATGTCGGAAATTCGGTATTGTCCGTCTTTGACGCAACCGAATTCGCCTTTGTTCGGTCGCCACGTCGGACTCATTTTCGGGTAAGAAAACTTATCACCGAGCAGAATTCCCAGAAAAACTTCCGCAACAATTCGTCCGCCGACCGGACCGAGCCTTTCACCGTTACAAAATGTTTCGGCTTCGTGCAAAATGTAATACCAAAGCGGTGTTTCTTCGCTGTAATTATCCTTCAAAAAAGTTTTATCGGCAGCCGGAGAATTTGTGTAGGATTCACCGTCAGCAGTTGTTTGCGCGTTTTTAAAGTCAGGATTGAGAATCAAATTTTTAGGAATTCCCATCGCTTCGGCAACCGCTTGACCGGAAGGCAATCCAAGGGCAACGCCTCTCTGCAAATTACGCTGTGCCAACGCGTTAGGCGCGGGAACACCGGGCAATTTCGTCAAACCGAACGCAAGTTTCGTATCAATTTTGCGCGAAAATTGCAGTTCTTTAACCTTGTCTTGCGGCAAATTATCAAATCCGAGTAAATAATGCCATTCGATCTCGCGTTCCTTCGGACGAATTCTGAAACCGCGTAAATCTTTGTTTTCGTCGTCGGAAAATATTTGCAGTTCTTCGGCTCCGGGCGTGTCGTCAGGATTTGTAAAAGAGTTAATAACGTAATTGCTTCTGACCATACTATGCCCGAAACGATAGGCGGCGACAGCGAATTCGACCGGCATAAAAGGCTGATTGCGCCAATCGAAAAATTTCAATTCGCCCTTCCACAGATGCGCGGTTTGAGTGCCGTTTTTATGCGCCACTTTGTAATTATCGGGCTTCAATATGTCTTCAACAATGTCTTTGCCGACAATCTTTTCCAGAAAATCGTTGATGACGATCCATTGATAATGCCAACGCACGATTCGGCGAGTTTCTTCAAAATCGCCAACTTCGTCCAAAACTTTATTGTGAAATTTGAGAAAGGAAAGTTGAATTTGCGAAACGATCAAATTTTCATCGTTGCGTTTGTCACCGATTAGCGCAACATTTTGCGAATTTCTCGGCAGATCGTCTTCGTTGACCGTGTTTTTACCGATTAAAAACTTCACATTCGTTTCATCATAAAGAAACGGGCTGTCATCGGGTCCTGTTCCGTAAACCGAATCGAGGTCAAAACGCGGCGTGCGAAAATTTTTCAGCGCATCGGGATCATTTTCGCGCTGGAGTTTTGAATTCGGGTCAAACGTAAGATCGTGGTCAATAAACTGACCGAAATATGTAAAACCCGAAGCGATTTTTTTATTATCACGCGCATCTTCGCCCGGAGCTTCATCGTCTTTTAACTCAACCATTATCGAAGAAAGCAACTTAAAATCATCGTTTCTGGTTTTCGGTTCAAACGGCTGCAAAGTTCGGAATATTCGACCGAAACGACCTTCATACAAAGGCGAATGCGGAGTGCTTTCCAGCCCTCGCGCAACCGAAATTCCGTGTCGAAAACCGACCGTTTTCGTCGGCGCATTAGATTTTTTCTCGTTCATTTTCAATCTCCTGTTAAAATTATTCTGTTTTTATTTCTCGAATTTTTTAGTGCTTTTACCTGTTAATCACTTTTTACCCGTCAAAACTTTCATTTAAACAAAACTTTTTTGCACCGACTTTAATTCATACTTTTAAATTTACGTTCGGTTCGTGCTATTTTGTGTTTGATCGGAGAAAATTTATGTCAACAACCGTCGAAGAAATCGAAACGACAAAAACAACCGAAGACAAAAAAGACGAACTGCTTTTAGACTCACTCGAAATCAAAGGCTACCGTTGCTTTGAACATCTGACAATCGAAAAACTCGGTCGCGTGAATTTGATTGTCGGTAAGAATAACGTCGGCAAAACTGCTTTACTTGAGGCTTTGTGGATTTATGCCACAAGGGGAACAAGCGAAACAATATTAAGATTATTAAATTGGAGAGATGAAGTTCCTTTTTACGTCGCAGACGCTAATTCAAGGAATATACTTTTTCAAAAAGAAGATTTAATGTCGCAGGCGGGCAATATGTTTTACGGACGACCAAAATTAGACTTAGGAAGTAATGAAGAAATTACCGTAAGTTCAAGTAATTCTTCACTTCACATTTACACAACAAAATTAATGGACCAAGATGAGAACTTAATTTCTGATCCCGTATTATTCCAAAAAATTTGGGGAACTTTGCCGAGAGGATTACTTATATTTTCAAAATTTAAAGTTCTAAACCAAGACCAAATTCAAACAGAGTTTTATTCTTTGGATGTTACTCAAAGTTTTATTCCAGAGCGAATTCCTGAATTAAAACACGAATTTATTTCATCTGGAATATTGGATAACTTAAAACTTGTTCAACTCTGGGATGAAGCGGTAATAAATAACTTGGAAGAAGAAGCTCTAAAATTCTTACAAATTATCGAGAACAAAATCGAGTACATAAATTTTGTTGCAACTTCAAGAGGTATGAGGTATCCAATAGCGAGTAATGGTAAATCATCCAATAGAGTTACATTAAAAAGTTATGGAGAAGGAATGTCTCGATTGTTAGGATTATCTTTAGCGTTCGTTCAATGTAATGGTGGAATTCTTTTAATTGACGAAATCGAAAGCGGCTTGCATTATTCGGTTTTGCCTGATGTTTGGAAATTGATTTTCAAAACGGCGAAAGATTTGAATGTGCAGGTTTTTGCGACGACGCACAGTAAAGATTGTATCGAAGCGTTTGCCCAAGCAGCTTACGACAGTCCTGAAGATGGAATGTTGATTCGGCTTGAGCGGCAAGGCGAAAAGATTGTTGCGAAAACGATTGAAGAAGAAAGACTTGTTGATGCCGTGAATTTTAATGTCGAGGTGCGTTGATTTTGAAAAAAACTCTCTTGGTTGAAGGAAAAGACGACCAACACGTTATTTATGCAATTCGTGACATTTATGAAATACCGAAAAACACTTTCATAATTGAAGAATTAGGCGGGGTTGAAAATGTTTTGAAAAAGGCGGATTCAACTCTCATAGACGGAAGTTCAGATATTTGTTTGGGAATTGTTATTGATGCCGATGAAGATATAAAAGCGCGTTGGCAAAGTGTTTCGAGTATTTTAGAAAAAGCCGGTTACAAAGATTTGCCTAATTCGCCTGACGCAAACGGAACAATTATTAGGCAAGAATTTCTGCCCACTTTCGGTGTTTGGATAATGCCTGACAACAAAATTGAAAGTGGATATTTGGAAACCTTTCTTACATATCTTGTTCCCGAAAACAGCAAATCTTGGGAACACGCGAAAAATTCGGTTGCCGCTTTGGAAGAAAAGCCTTTTATCAAAACAAATGTTGACCACACGACCAAAGCCGAAATTCATACATTTTTGGCTTGGCAAGAAGAACCCGGAAAACCTTTCGGCACGGCGATTACCGCCAAATATTTGCAAGCCGACAACCCGCAATGTCAAAGTTTTGCAAACTGGCTAAATCGTCTTTTTGTTGATTAATCTTAAGATGTCTTGTTATTAGCGGCTATCTAAACTTTCTTAATATTGACATTTATCAACCGCGAAGCGAGCGAGAATTTAGACGATGGAAATTCGGTGCATTTGAAGCAGTTGATCGTCGCTTTTACCGGACCAGTGGTTTATAGAACATAATATTAATGAAGCCAAATATTCTGCCTAAACCTTTTTTTCTTTTCCAAACTCTTCGAAAAAGCATCGAGTGCAAAAACGGTGCTTTTTTCTTTCTTCGGGCGTAAAATCAGTATTTAACGGTAATCTTTCAACTAAAAATTTTTGATCGTCGGTTAAATCCTTCCAATCCTTCATTTTTGGGGCATCGCATCGCGGACATATTTTTTCGTGAAAATTTTCCATAGTGCTTTATATTTTAACCTTTAAAGTTTAATATCTTAAACAGTTCTGTAAAATTCAATCCTAAATTATCGAAAAATTTATAATGAAATCCAAAAACTTATTTCTCGTTGTATTTGCTTGTTTTGCCTTTGCCAATTTCGCATTTTCTCAAACGGAAGAAAAGTTTAATTTCTATACGCGGGGCGATTATCGCCCGGAAGTTCCGCGTCCGCAGAGTATTTTGCGATATGATGCCGGTGATTTTCATACGACCTACGCGCAGATGGAATCGGTCATTAACGCGATTGCCAAAGCCGCGCCGGATCGCGTGAAGATTTACGACATCGGTTTGACGAATGAATACCGGATGCAGCATCTTGTCGCCATCAGTTCGCCAAACAATATGGCGCGAATTGATGAAATCAGAGCGAATAATGCAAAACTTACGGATTCGAGAACGACTTCGCCTTCGGATGCAAATTCGATAATAAATAATAATCCGACAATCGCGTGGATGGCTTATACGATTCACGGCAACGAATCGGCTTCGTTTGAAACTATGATGCAGGTAATTTATCAACTCGCCGCATCGAATGAGCCGAAAACGGTTGAAATATTAAATAATACCGTAACGCTGATTTTGACCGGTGAAAATCCCGACGGACACGAACGCTTTGTAACGTGGTATAACTCGGTAGCGACTGGAAATGCCGACCGCAACGCGCTCGAACATCGTGAACCGTGGAGCGTCTATGGCAGGCTGAATCATTTTCGTTTTGACTTAAACCGCGACAATATCGCCGTTTCACAAGTTGAAACGAAGAATATGCTAAAGGCGTTTTTTGAATGGAATCCGCAAATCGTCGTTGACCACCACGGACAGCCTTCGCAATTCTTTTTCCCGCCCGCCGCACTGCCGATAAATCCGAACCTACCGCAACCCGTAACGAATAAATGGATGGATATTTTCGGACGTGCCAATGCCAACGCTTTTGACGCGAATAAATGGGATTTTTATGTGCGCGATATTTTTGACCTTTTTTATCCGGGTTATTGGGATTCATATCCGGCATTAAACGGCGCAATCGGAATGACTTACGAAACCGACGGCGGCGGTTTTAAAGGTTTGAGATGGACCCGCGACGACGGCACGATTGCAACATTGCGTTCTGCCATTGCCAAACATTTTGTGGCTTCGATGACGACGCTGGAAACGGTGGCGAAAAACCGTGTGGCTAGATTACAAGATTTTTATGATTTCAGACGTAATGCAATCGCCGAAGTAAACAATGAAAAGTTGAAACGCATCGTTATTTTGCCGCAGAAAGACCCGGTTAAAACGGCGGAAATGATCGAGATTTTGCAGCGTGCCAAAATCGAAATAAAAGTTACCGATTCTTCGTTCAATTCGGCAAACGCGCACAGTTATATGCAAAAAGACGCGCCGAAAATTTCGGAGACATTTCCTGCTGGAGCATATATTATCGATTTGAATCAACCACAGAAAAAACTCATCAAAGCTCTGCTCGAACAAGATACGGCGCAAGACAAAGCGTTTGTTGATGACAATATGGCGCGATTTCGGCGCAATGAACGGCGCGGAAGTGCGGCAAACAAGGAAGATTACGGATTTTACGACATTACGGCTTGGTCAATGCCTCTGGCTTTCGGAGTTGATGCTTTTTGGACGGAAGATGCGGGTAATGTCAGCGCAAAGCCGGTTACTAATGAATATCTCGAACAGGCAAAGCGCGGTTCGGTCAGCGGGCGCGCTCAAATTGCCTACATCATCCCGTATCAAACCGATGGTGCGGCAGTAATGGCAATGCGTCTGATGAAGGAAGGTTTTCGCGTGGCAGTGGCGACAAAGCCACTAAATGCCGGTGGCAGAAATTGGAATCGCGGAACATTTGTGGTCAGAGTTACACGAAATTCCGAAGATGTTCACGAAGCCGTGGCGCGATTGGCGCGTGAGTTGGGTGTAAATGTTACAGCGGTAAATACGGGCTATTATGAAGAAGGCGATACGGGTGTCGGCGCGGAAAATGTCGTTTCCTTACAAACACCGCATATTGCGATGGTTGCCGACGAGTCGGTCAGTCAAACGAGTTACGGTTCGATTTGGTGGACGCTTGACCGCTACGGTGTCGAATTTACACCGTTGACCATTAACAATATCAAAGGCGGCGCGTTGGCTAAATATAATGTATTGATTATGCCGGATGGTTCGGCAGGTCGTTATTCCGGTGCGCTGGGAAGCGGCGGAATAACTTCGTTGAAAGAATGGGTTTCAAAAGGCGGAACTTTGATAACCGTTAGTGGCGCGTCGGTTTTTGCCGCGCTCAAGGATGTCGGTTTAACTTCTTCAAAACTCGTCGGAAGCGAAGAAGATGAAGAAAAAGGCAAAATAGCCGAAGATGATGAGATAGATAAACGAAAGGAAACGGAAATGCGCCCGACTCCGACACCGACCCCGAAAAATGTAAAAAATAAACGTCAGGCAGTTGAACCCGAACCGAATCCGCAAGAATTAAAATTTGACAAAGCCGACGGTGCGCCGCCCGTTTTGCCGCCGATTGCATCGCCTTCGGCAAATGCGGGTAAAGTTCCCGAAGGTATTCCGGGTGCAATTATGCGTTCAACCGTTGACCGCACGACCTATCTGACTTACGGCATCGAAGACAACGAATTGCCGGTTTTATTGTCAAGCGGCTATTTTTTTCGTTTCTCAAAGGATGGCACAAACGCACTTTTATTCGAGCAAAAACCGAAAAATCCGTTGACGATTTCAGGTTTCGTTTGGGAAGACAACACGGAAAGACTTTTAAAAGGAACGGCTTATTTGATCGACGAACCGACCGGTTCAGGTCACGTTATTCTGTTTGCCGAAGAACCCTTCTTCCGAGGCATTTTCCGTTCAGTTACCCGTCCGTTTTTTAATTCTATTTTGTTCAACGGAACTTTTTGAATTTTCGATTATTTTTTTTCATCGGTCAATTCAAAATCGATCCACTGTGTTTCAGTTTTTTTATTAACAGAATCTGTAACGGTCAACTGCAAAACATAATCTCCGGCGGGCAATTCGCTTTTAAGCGCAATAGCCCCGCTTACTTTTATGCTTTGCAAATCCGGTTGTCCGTCCGTATCGAGATCGTTCAATTTTCCTTCGATAACCGGCTTTCCCTGATATAGAATTTTCGCCTGAGTCTGCAATTGCGGTTTTTTATTTTTGTCCGGTTTCGCATTATAAATCTCTAAACCATATTGCAGAACGGTGTTCCGGGCAAATTTTCGCAAGGTCGTATCATAAAGCAAGGTCGAAAATGTTTCCGCCCCGTTTGTCGGAGTATTTGTTTCAGAACTTTTTCCCTGCCTTAAATTTTGCCATCGGGCGACCGTAAAATCTTCTAAAACCAAACCTGAAAGAGTCAATTCCTGTTTTTTCAAATTTGGAATTCTAATTATTTGGCTGGCAGAACCGATTTTATTTGAATCAGTATCGCGGATAACTACGCGTAATTGATAATTACCGGAAGTCTTAACGGGAAAGATCAAGGTATAAATAAATCCTTCTTCAATCATTGCCCGAAAAGTTTCGCCTTTCGCTTTTATGGTTTGGGCTTTACCGGTCTGTTCGACAGGCACACCGTCATCGCCGAAAGCAACTGCAACCACATCAAATACAGCCTTTTGCCAGCCATCCTTATCGGTCGTAAATTTCAAATCCTTAGCTTCAATATGTAGGAATGAACGAATATACGCACCGTCTTTGGCATCATTGGCGAAAGACGCGTTCATATTCAAAGCAATTTCGTTTGACGAAAACGGTGAGGTCAAAGCCTGCGTAATTTTTTGCTTGGAAGTTAAGTTACCTGACTGGTTTGTCTTTCCGGGAGTTTCAAAAAAATTAGTGTGATAATTCACTTCAACATTTGGGCGGCTAACTTTGACAGTCAGTTTACTCAATTGATATTTTTCTTTGTCAAAATTTTCGGCTTCCGGCTGATAACCAATCAAATAATAACCTTGCTGATCTAAAACTCGTTTAATGCCAAAGTTTAAATCATTGCTATTGATAAGATGCTCGCCGCCCGTTCCATCAGCCAAATAGGTTAACCCTTCTTGTGAATCGTAAAATTCAGAAGCACGCTGTGCGAGTTTTTGAGTCAGTTTTTGTTCGTGCAGTTCAACCGATGATTCGGAAGCATCAAAAGCCAAAGACCTTAAACCTTTTGTATCGAAGGTATAAATAATAATCGATTCACTTTTTGCAAAATCAATCAATTTTTTCAAATTTTCCCGAACGCTTTCCGCATACAAACCTTTTTGTCGGCTAAAGATTTGAATACCATCGGAAAAAAGCATCAAAATCTTGCGTCCGGGCAAATCTTTCATACCATTTAGAGTGTAATTTACTGTTCCGATTGTTCCGACTGAATAAATGCTTCCGCGAAACTCGTTAAAGCGTCTCGTTAAGTCCGCCTCCGTTTGACCGGGATTAAAACCTCTGCTGTTACGAAGCTGGACATAAGACGAACCGCTACCAGCCGAGGCTATTCGGTTAGCATCGTTAACAGTTCTTTCAGTAACGTCCTGAGCAGTTGTTTCAATCGGTCTTACGCCATCGATATTATCATTACCAAGCGGATACCAGCGAATTTTTTCGATTGCCGCGTATAAAATCTGCTTGTCGGAAGTAAATTGCTGCAAAACGCCGATGCCGCTACTGGCGCGAATGATCGCCACCAAATCATTAGGCTGCATTTGTTTGTCAACAAAATCACGCAAGGCTTTTTTTACATAATAAATCCCGCTAAAAGATATATTTAAGTCATCAATGACAATGGAAATGGTGCGACGAACTTGTTCCGGCTTGATCGGAGTTGTTGTTGAAATAGAAGATTTTTTCTCATTATTAGAGATTGTTGTTTCTTCAATACTCTTTTCGGTCTTACTGGAAACGTAAGAAAAGTTAGAGATTTGTTTTCTTTCACCATTTTCGTAAATCTCGATCTCTTCCGGCTTAATGTCAGTAACTTGATTGCCTTTTTTATCTTTAACCGTAATATCGACTTGAATTAGATTGGTGGCAATTTTAACGACCTCTTTTTCGTTATCCAAAGGCGGCTTAGGAGTCGGTGTCTGCGCCAAAACCGTCCCCGAAACAAAGAAAGAAAGAAAAGCAAATGAAATACTGCTTACAAAAGAAATCTTTTTCATATCATTATCCTTCAACTTAATTTATTATTTATCAAACAAAGAGATTATACTAAAAACGTATCAAACATTCCCAAAAATTTTATGCCGTCAAAAATAAAATAAAATAATTGGTCACGAAAAAAAACCAGTAATGTAACAATTTAATTTAGGAAAGCGATACTTATTAAATTATAATTAATCAAAATTAATTCCGGCAAAATTTTCGTAAAATTCAAATATGTTCACCATCCGCGCTAATTACAGTGATAAAATCGAAGTGAAAACCAGTTTAGAAAAAGTCCGCGCATTTTTCGCGGACATCAAAAATTTCGTCGAACTGATGCCGAGTATCGAAAGCATTCACACTGATGCAAAAGGTATTTCGCATTGGACGATTCGCGCCGAAATTCCGTTTGCCGGCTCTATGATTCAGAAATTTGCCGTTCAACTATCGGAAAATAGTCTTGAGAGAATTGAATGGATGCCAATTGCCGGTGAGAGCAAAAATCTTTTGCGATACGCGGCGGAATTTATCGAAAAAGGTACCAATTTAACACTCGTGCAATTTTCGCAAGTCGTTGAATTGCGGCGCAATTCTGCACAAGAATTGCATTTGCTTGCCGGTCTTGCCGGTGAATCAATAATCAGCAAAGAGATGACCAGAAAAATTGCGGAAATGCTGTCTTTGTTCATTCACCGGGCGCGGGAGCGTTTGGAAAGCCAATAATAATCAATTAAACTAACGATTCTAGGGTAAATGGCGTGCCTAAAACGCAGTAATAATTTTAAGGAGTAAATACTATGAAAATAAAAATATCTATAATTTTAATGTTGGTTTTGTTTGGCGTTTCAAGTTTGCTCGCGCAGACAACTCTGCCGCGCGTGAGTCAACGCCAAAGCGTTTCGCAAACTGTCGGTGATACGACCGTTTCGATTGTTTATCATCGCCCGAATATCAAATCCCGTGAAGTTTGGGGCGGTCTAGTTCCCTACGGCGAAGTGTGGCGCACCGGCGCAAACGAAAATACGACTTTTGAGATCAGCAATGATGTAAAAATCAACGGACAAGCATTGCCCAAAGGCAAATACGGTCTGCACACGATTCCAACCAAAGATTCGTGGACGATAATTTTCAACAAAGTCAACAACGAATGGGGTAGTTTTAATTACAACGCCAAAGACGATGCTCTGCGGGCTATAGTAAAACCGGTAACGGGCGAATTTAAAGAAACAATGACCATAGATTTTGACAATGTAGCCGATACGACGGCAAATATTGTCATCGCTTGGGAAAAAATTCGCGTTCCGTTCACGCTCGATGTCGGTGATTTAAACGGGAGAATTTTAAATAGTTTTCGCCGTGAAATGGTCAACGATCCGGTTCAAGCTGCAAATTTCGTGTTGGGTTCAAAAATGAACGCTAATTATGAGGAGGCACTAGGTTGGTTAAATAATTCAATAAAAATGAATGAAAATTATTCTAATCTTAACACTAAAGCCAGACTTTTAGCGGAGATGGGCAGAAAAGACGAGGCGATTGCAACCGGCGAAAAAGCCATTCAAATCGGCAAATCAGCCACTCCTCCGGTTAATCCGGCAAATGTTGCTAATTTAGAAAATTTGGTCAAAGAGTGGAAATCTAAGAAATAATTTAGCTAAAAAAAAATACCTTCGTTCCGTTTTTCTGCCACAACTTGACGAAGGTATTTTTTTTTGCCATAATCCTTATTGAAATCGAATTTCATTTTCTCTTATAAGAATATGCAAGCTAATACCGCAACAAAATTTTTACCGATATTCTCCGACGAAAAGAAGGTTGAGGTTTCTTTAACGGATGACCAGGCGATTATCAAACTTTCGACGTGGACGGAAGATTTAGGTTGGTTATGTCAGAAAACTTTGGCAATTGATGCTGAAATGTTGGATGATTTACACCGCGTCATTGCTTCGGCACGGTATCGTTTGAATAAACAAAAAACTGAAATGGCAATGCCGGAGAAGGTTGCTAATGTGCTTGAGTTTCCGAGTTTTTCTTAATTTTTTTCTCTCCGAAAATACTAAACGGAAAGTAATGTTTTGTAAAACAATGCTTTCCGTTCTTTTATTTAAGCGTTAAAAACTTTGTCGCTTACGCTCCTGAATTATCTCAAAACTTTAACTGACCTCGCGCAAAATAATTCTTTCAGAGTTCACTTTTGCAGTTCTTTCGGAAGTAAGTTTTTCAAGTTCTTCGATATGTAACTGTTCGTTGGCAATGCGTTCTTCAAGCCAGAATTTGGTCGCTAAATCCGCTTCCCCGCACGAACCCCAAGCTGCCATATAAACTCTCATCGCTTCACGTTCGAGTTCTAAATCCTGTTTGAGCATTTCCTTCAGGTCAACCGATTGGCGAATGATTGCCGGTTCAACCGTCGGAATTCCGCCAAGCGCAACTATTTTATCGCCAAGGGTTTGCGCGTGGTCATTGGCTTCTTCGGCTTGGTCGCGGAAAAATCCTTTATAGACTTCGCGCTCGATTCCCGTTACCAAATAACTGTGTTGTGAATACTGAATGATGCCCGAAAGTTCCAGACTCAACGCGTTATTCAAATTTTCGATTAGTTCTTCTTTCGCCATAATGTTATTCCTTTATTGAAGGTTACTCAACTTATTAAAAATATAACAATCGCTTGTAGTTGTCAACTAAACCATCTGTTTTCATATATTTAGAATTGAAAATCAATTTCAAATTCAAAAAACCATCGGATTTATGTTAAATCGTGTTCTCACCGGAATTATGTAATTGCGCCGCCGTCAACAATAACAATTTCCCCGTTCATAAAACTATTCCGGTCACTAACCATAAACGCTGCATATTCAGCCAGTTCCGAAGGTTGTCCGACTCTGCCTTTGGAAACCCAAAAATCGTGCATCTGCAAAAGTCTTTCAGGCAAAGTATGTCCCAAATCAGTATCGAAAATTCCTGCCGCAATCGCATTGACCGAGATGCCGAAGTTCGCGGCTTCGCGCGAGAGACATTTTGTAAATCCGATCATCGCGGCTTTTGAAGTAGCGTAATGCACGGATGTCGGAAGTGAGCGCATCGCACCGACGGATGTGATGTTTAAGATCGAACCGATGCGCTCACGAATCATCTGTTTATAAAATGGTTTAGTAACAGCGAAAAGACTATTGACATTTGTATCAACCACCCAATCCCACGATTTATCGGTCGTCGTTGCAAAATTATCCGGTTTGTTGACGGCGGCATTGTTAACCAAAATATTGATTGAACCCCATGCATCCTTAATTTCGCGGGCAATATGTTTCATTCCGAAACGATCGGTCACGGAAACTTTGTAACCAAGCGCACGTCTGCCGTGAGCTTCGATTTTCTGCTTAACTTGTTCAGCCAAATCGTCACGCGAATGATAGTTAAAAGCAACGTCCGCACCTTCCCGCGCAAATACTTCGCAGATTGCCGCGCCGATTCCGCGTGTTCCGCCTGACACAAAGGCTCGTTTTCCTTCAAGTAAAAGACTCAAAATTATTCTCCAATGTATTAAAACCGATTTAAATAAAACTAGAAAAAGGTTAATGAAATTGTGAAAAAGTAACAAGTGAGAAAAGTAAATTTATTATTGTCAGACCTGAGCTGGTCGGGTTTCTAATTCCGGCGACTGATTGAGAGCAGAGGTTTGGCGACCCGGTAACAAGGCTGAGATTTCTTCTATGATTTTCTGAGTCGAATTAGGTATTGCCATCCCGATAGTAGCGGCTTTCATCTGTGCATATTTTGCCGAATTATTGAGCAAACTTTGAATTGTCGGCACAATATCCGAAGTTTTTTTCAATAAAATGCCTGCGCCTTTTTGGGAAATCAAATTAACCGTTCCCGCTTCTTGCGGCATCGGCGGCGTGGTCGTGTCGGCAATTATCGGCAGATGACAAGCCAGGGCTTCAAAAGTCGTTAAGCCGCCGAGTTTTGAAATCATTACATTTGCCGATTGCATCAATTTTTCTATCTCGTCCGAATAACCGATAACTTTGATCGGAAATTTCGCGGTTTTGGCGATTTCTTCGGCTTCTTTTCGCAACTCTTCATTTTTCCCGGCAAGAAAAACCGCTTGCACATCGAGTTCACCACGAGCTAATTCACGAAAAATTTTCGGAATATTTCCGCCGCCAACCCAACCGGCATTGACAAAAACCGTAAATTTATCCGCATCTAAACCAAAGGCTTTGCGCGCTGTCTGGGCGGCTTTCTCATCAACTTCACAAAACTTGGGGTTGATAGGCATTCCCGAAATTTTTATTTTTTCGGGCGAGATCCCGTAATCGATTAGCTGCCGCCGCGAATCTTCATTTGCTACCAAATAAAGCGAAACCGCCTCGCACGCCCAACCTTTCCAAAAGCCGTAACACGGATCGGTAACAACCGTTACGAGCGGAATTTGATCGGCTAAATTAAGTTCTTTTAAAAGTCGAGCAAATATATGTTGTGTCAATGGATGCACGCTGACGACGATATGCGGACACCATTTTTCGAATTGTTCTTTACAAAAAACGATACAGCGGCGTTGGAAAAACTCCCGTGTTTCGGGACGAAAACGATTTATCGCCCAATAAGCATATTTCATCCAATGCTGTTTATTTTTCAGTATCCAATTGTAAAGTTTAACGAGTTTGTCCGTAATATGATGCGATTCTTCGACCGCTTTGACAATCCGCACGGCAACCGATTCGCCTTGCCAAACCTTTTGCAAACCTTCTGCCAGAGCCTGCGCTGCCGAACGATGTCCGCCGCCGGTGTCGGATGAAATAATGAGAATTTTTGGGGTATTTTGTTGCATTCAGATTTCAATTTTATCAGAAAATTCGGGAAACATCTTCGATTTCTTCAGTTTTCTTTTCGCGTCATAAAAACTAATGTTTCCATATTCATCACAAATCCAAAATTCTTTCGCACCCTGTTCAAAATAAAGTGCGCGTTTAACTTCCATTTCATAAGCCAAATTGCTCATTGAAAGAACCTCAACACAAATTTCAGGAGCAACATCGGCTTCAGTTTTGCCTTTTAGTTTTTTCCACAATTTATCAGAAACCCACGCAGCATCGGCAACTTTTGTTCCCTTTCGCGTCCAAATTGCACATTCGGCAAGAACAATTCCATCGTCCCGCAAATTGTTCATTATTTTGCCAATTTCGCCTTGATAGGCAGAATGCGATAGTTTGACAGGTTTCATAATAATATGTCCCCATTCATTCAATTCAATCTTAAACGGTAAATCACGCAAATTCGGATTTTCTGTAACCTCTTTCCAATCCATAAATTTTAACTTGAAACAATTTTTGTCAGAGCTGACAAATTTTCCGTTTCATCAAAAACAGCCCGAATCGGAACTTTAAGATCGGGCAAAACAACGCTGTTTGTTTCGCCGCTTTTGGATTTTACAAGCAGTTCATATTTCTCGTTTTGTAAAAAATACTGCCCGATAATCTCCTTTTCCGCATCAACAATCCAATATTCTTCAACTCCGTGCGCCGCATAATCTTGAAATTTCGTTTCACAGGCGGCTTTTTCAGTCGAATCCGACAAAACTTCAACAACCAAATCAGGCGCGGGAAAACGCATCTGATTTTTTGTGAAGTGCTTGGCTTTTTCCTTGCCGAAAAAACAAACATCCGGCTCATAATCATTACGCGTCAGCGAAATCATTATTTTTTCAACGCCAACAAAACCCAAATTATTTTTGGCAATAAAAACTTTTAATAAATTGTAAATCGAACCCGTCGCGCTATTGTGCTTTAGTTTTACGGGCGAATGAAAAACAATTTCGCCGTTAATAAACTCCATCTTTTTATTTTCCTCGACAATCTCGTAAAAATGCCGCCGTTTTTTCTTTTCTATTTCAAGCGCAGATTTAACTTTCCGCACGAAAAGAACGGCATCAGGCATTTCCAGAGTTTGTTCGACGGTGATGTGCATTTATCAGGCTTTTACGGCAACACCTTCGGTTTGCGGTCTTTTCAAATCCATTTCCCGCGACGCTTTTTTCATCTGTTTTTCAAGTTTTTTTATCTGAATCAGATGTTTCGGATTAAATGGCAAACTCGGATAATAGCTGTTTGATTCGTGTGTGCAGAAACAACCGTTAGCAACTTCTTTGCGACGCGCTTTCATCTGCGGTGAATTCCACGCTGATTGAAAATTCCAATCAAAATCGCGCAGATTCGCAACTTCCGTCTTGTTTTCGCACGACGAAATCGTGCCTTCGTCATAAATCACCGCGCCCGCCGTTCCCGCATAACAAGTCATTTGTGCTTGATTGGTTTCCTTAACTTTGGTAATCAAATCGTGCATATAAAGGTCAATCGCGGCTTTGAAAAATCCGGCTGAACCGCCGTAATTATTTTTGATCGCCGCGTTTTTCACGTCGTCGAGAATCATATTCGACAATTTAGCATAACGATTATGATCGAAATTAAGTTCATTCGGATCTTTCGACGGCGGACGAATATAGTTGATATTGATTTTGTCGGGCTTCAAATCGTGTTTCAAGAAGTCATACCAATCAAAAATCGTGTCTTGATTTGAATTCATCACACAGGTGCAGGTTTGCACGTCAATGCGCGGAAATTCCTTTTTCATTTCCTGCAAAGTTCGCGCCGTGTAAATCGCTTTGTCCCAACTTCCGACTTTTTGACGGATTTTTTCGTGTTCGTCTTTTAAGCCATCAATTCCCAAAGCAATCGTTACATTCAAATTTGGATTTTCCTGACAAATCCGCGTTACGTCGGGGAAAATTCGCGGATGAATTTGCCCGTTCGACATCAGATAAACCGATTCTAATTTGTTATTTCGGTGAAACGCGCCGACGATTTCCGGCAAATCTTTGCGCGTAAAAGGTTCGCCGCCGGCGAGAACTAAAACACCGAGATTGCCGCCGAGAGTTTCGGAGATTTTTTCGATCTCGTGCGTTTTCATTTGCAATTTTTTGCGCGGACGATCATCGAGTTCTTCCGTAAAAAAACAATGTGTGCAACGCATATCGCAAACGCTTGTTACTAGAATATTCAATAAAATCGGCGCAAACGGCTGTCCGACGGCTAATTTTGCGTATCTTTTTAATAATTCCTTTGTAGTAAAATCCATTTTTTTATCCTTAAAGTAAAA
>JANMAA010000267.1:0-16093 GCA_031359215.1 Acidobacteriota bacterium
CGAGACGTAACTTTCAAAGAAGATGCGTGTCGGCAAACAACCACCAATGGCGGACGAGTATTAGCTGTTTTGAACAATTTAACAATTGGAATTTTAAGAAAATTAGGTTGGGAAAACATCGCCAAAGCTAGAAGATATTTCGATGCCCAAATAGATGAAGCACTCAGTTTGATAATGAAGCCGTTAGGAGAGCTACTTTGAATAAGCCCTACGTTAGAAATAGGGCTTATTCAAAGTAGGCACTTTAAAGGAAGCATTATCAAACTCAAGGCTTCATCTATCCGAGCGTTGAAATATCTTCTAGCTTTGGCGATGTTTTCCCATCCTAATTTCCTTAAAACTTCAATCGTTAGGTTATTTAAGGTGACAAGAACCCGTCCGCCTTTTTTGGAGGTTTGTCTCACTTTATCTTCTTTAAATGTTACGTCCCGCCGATAGTGCAAACCGTTTTCGATTCCCCAGTGTTTTCTTGTCAAATCCAACAATTCCTCTGCTCCAAACTCTTCCACAGGTAGCGAGGTAATCCCATAAATAGTTTGCTCACTTCGCTTTCCCGTTTTTACTTCTTCGCTTTTCCGCCTAATCCGAAACACTTGCCCAAGATATGGAAACTCTATTTCTCCGGCGATTCTAAAACTTGTCAGAATTTCTCGCTCATCTATTCTGCCGTGTCCTTTCTCCAAACTTCTCGCCTGGAGGACGTATTTATCTGCCTTTTTCTCAAACTGCTCTTTTGCCATCTCATAGAGGCTGCCTTGATTGGCTCGCAATTTCCACAGATATTCGCCGCCCTTTTCCACTACTTTTTGCGACAACTTTTTTTGGGCAAAAATCGCGTCTCCCGACACGATTTTATTCTCAAGCACTGCCTGTTCCAATAAGCGTTTTGCTCCGCTAATCTCATTTTCGCCTTCTAATAACTCAGTTTGTTCTATCACTGAATTCGTTTCCGACTCTTGGAGGGCTAATAAATGAAGTTGTTTATTTGTTTCTTTATCTCGCGTTCCGCACACTACTTTCCCGTCTAAGTTAAATAATTGTCGCTCACCCCGACTCAAAGATTGAAAATACTTCCCAACTTTTTCATCAAAATCCGTTGCCTCTATGTTCTGAGAAATCAACCTCTGCCAAGTTGATTGTGATGGCATCTTTTTCCACTCCAAGCCAAGTTTTTCTTTCAGTAAATCGCTTCGGTTGCTAATCCAATCAGCTATTTCAGACGGCGTATCTTGAAAACACAATTTACTTAAACTCAATAAAATAAGCAACGATTGAAAATGATAACGAATGCCCTTTGGCTTTCTTTGGTCAACCATCTCGGCGAAAATTGAAGCGATACTGCTAATGTTCTTTTTCGGTTTTGTGTTAGTATTCATTTGGACTTTCCTTTGGTTAAAATGTTTTCTCGAAATTACATCAAACTAGTTCTGGAAAGTCTTTTCAATTTTTCAAGTGTCTTTTCCTACTTTGAATAAGCCCTAGATAATACCCCGTTTTTTACCTAGCGATTTGACATCAGCCAGAGGCTTATTTACACTTATTCACTTGCTCGTTTGTTTCATCAAACGGTCAAACGGCTTGGTAGCTCAGTTGGTAGAGCAGCGGACTGAAAATCCGCGTGTCGGCAGTTCAATTCTGTCCCAAGCCACCATTAGAATCAATAAGTTAGGGCATCTTAAAAGATGCCCTTTTTTGATTTGTGTGCCAAATGTGTGCCAAACCTTCAAAATGTGCCGTTTTTGCGGAAAAGCATCTGTTCTAATTGGTCGGTTGCGTCTTGTTGCATATTCGGTAAAACGTGAGAATAAACATCAAGCGTTAAGACAACCGACGAATGACCAAGCCTTTCGGAAACAATTTTCGGGTTTATTCCGGCTTGAAGTAAAAGCGTTGCGTGTGTGTGCCGCAGATCGTAAAGTCTTATCGAAGTTCGGATTTCTGCTTTTTCTAACATCTTTTTGAAATGCCTTGTTACGTTTGGCGGATTCAACGGCGTTCCTATTTCAGACGGAAAAACCAATTCGTTTTGTTGCCAAGCCGCGCCAAGTTTTAGCCGTTCTTTATTTTGTTGGATTCGATGCCGACGAAGTGCTTGCATAACCGATAAAGGCATTGGTATTGTTCGCCGTGATTTTGCAGTTTTGGGTTGTGAAAATTCCCAACCGCCGCCTGACCGATGCCAAACAACCGCACGTTGCACAGTTGCCGTTTTATTCTCAAAGTTAATATCTTTCCATTGCAAGCCAAGATATTCTTGGCATCGCATACCGCTTGCCAAAGCGAACGAAAACAGCGTTTCAAATCTTTCATCTTTCAGCGCATTAAGAAATACAAGGCTTTCTTCTTGGCTTAAAACGTCCATTTCTTTTTGTCGTTTTTTTGGCAATTGCACAAGCGTTGCAACATTTCGCGGTAAGATGTCGAGTTTGACAGCTTCTTTCAAAGCACTTGAAAGTGTGGCGTGTGTGTAGCGAACAATTCGCGGTGAAAGTCCGCGTCCTAACATTTCGCCGTAAAGTTTTTGAATATGAACGGCTTTCAGTTCGGAAAGTTTGATGTTTCCAAGCGGTTCGCGGACATAACGACGCAACAAATCGCCGTAATCCTTAAATGTCCGATATTGCAATCTTGGTTTAGCAATAGTTTCAAGCCAAACATCCAGATATTCGTTTAAGGTTTGCTTTTGAGAGTTGCCAAGCAAATCTAAATCAGCATCACGCAACATTGAATTTAATGCTTTTTGCGCTTCTTTTTTTGTTCCTTTGACCGTTTTATTTTGAAACTTCCTTTTGCCCGTTGCATCGCGTCCGAGAAAAACACGAATGAGCCAAGATTCGCCGCGTTTGATAAGTTGCCCTGCCATATTTTTATTTTTTGGAAAGGACACGCTTTTTTGATAAAATCAGCGTGTCCTTTGGTTAGTGATGTTTCCTTTGGATAAATTGGGAATAGGGAAGTTGACGCTTTCCTATTCCTTTGCCATTTATGCTGTTTGTTGCCGTCTGGCAAGTCCGATGTGCAAACTCAATGCAGAAACCGCGTGATAGCAAACCAAGCCTTTTTCCGCGCCTTTACAAGTGCATTCGACTAATTTGTAACCGTTATCTGATTTCTTACAAATAACCGTGTAATATCCGCCTTTGCTTCCCGAAACGCGATAACGTCCGAAGTGGTCAAACTTCACAGTCGGACGGATTTTCAAAGCCTTTGCAATCGCTCTTTCAAGTTGTGTTTTGTCTTTCAATATAAACATTTTTTATTCCTTCCTTTTTTTTTACTTGTAACTTTTTGTTACTATCTTATTCTAGCGCAAAAGCTAGGATAAGGCAAGTTAAAACTTGCGTAAAAGCTAGTTTTAAGATAAATTTATTTTGTATGATTAAAGGCTTATTAACCACAAAAGAAGTTGCCGAAAAACTTGAAATTACGGTTGGCAGAGTTCGCCAGATGGTTGCTGACGGTCAACTTCCGGCACAAAAGATCGGACGTGATAACTTCATCAAAGAATCGGATTTAGAACTTGTCAAAGATCGTAAAGTTGGCAGACCGAAAGGCTATTCGCCGAAAGACAAAAACGAAAAAAAAGAATCTTAATCTTTGAAAAATTCGGCAAAGCCTTGTGTTTTTAATAGTTCCCGCAAATTCTTTACTTCTTTCTCAATAGTAAAACCTAAAACTATCTTTTCAATGCCTTTTTCTTTACCGACTTTATTCAAAAAGGTTTCGGCTTCTTTTTCGTCAAATGCCAGATTTCGCATTTGTTTATCAGTCATTTCATCTACGAAATCAAAACTGAATAATTCATTTTCCTTTGTTTTCCAAGCCTCAATATCTAAGCCGATTTCTTCAAAAATCGCGTTGGATGATTCCACTATCACGCAGTAGAAGTAAGCATTTAATCTTGCATAATCATAAAAAAACCGATCATTTTTTTTGCCTTTATCGGTTAGTTCTTCTTCAACCATAAGCGAAAACCAAAACATTGCTTCGCGGCAATATCTCAATCGTTCGACAAGCATCACCAACCGCATTTTGAGAAGTTGTTCCGCTTGCAAAGCAAAATCCGGCTTTATCCAATCTTCGTTCGGCGTGGCAAGCATAATCGCGTCCATCTCGTTTTGGTCATCGCGGTTTTCTGCCGCATCATACAAAATGAATCTTTCTTTCTTTGTCAGTAAATCGTAACTATTTTTGATTGTTTTCAGCGTTGCCATTTTTGATTTCCTTTTTGTTGCCGTGCCTTTTCGCTTTTTTCCTTTTTCCGTAATTTCAAAGTCATTTCAACGGCTTCCAGACGTTGTTCTATTTCGCCGACTTTTAAGGCTTCGATATAACCGTGTGCAATCGAAACAAGCAAGCGTCCGCGCTGAATGCCATTCGGTAAAACAAGCGATTCTTGCAAGGCATAATCTAAAATAATCATCGCGCCTTCGATTGATCGCGTTTCTTTCGGCACAAGTGAAGCGTCGGCGACGTGCGGAGTAATTCTTTGCAGTCCGCCTTTACGCCGCGCCAATGCTCTTTCCCTGCCTTTGGTCGCATCGTGCGTAAAACAAAAACCGCTTTCATTCGCCGATGCGTTGCACGGTTCGCCGCGTCGGTTGGTCGCTTCACATTTTCTTTTTGACATAAGCATTACTTAACAAAGGCTTACTTAACTTTTTCTTTTCTCAAACCAACGTATTTAACGTATTTAACGTATTTGTTCGGAAAGTCTTTTATAAAATGCGTTAAATACGTTTGATGGAACTTTTTGCAAACCATTTTTCAGACGGTTTTTTGGCATTTTCCGTCTGTTCTTTCCGGCTTTCGATCAAATTCATTTCGAGTAAAATTCTAAGTGCTTTGTTAATTTCCTTTGCATTGAGATTTTTTTGGAAAACATCGGTGTAAATCTCGGTTCGCGTCAAACCGTTTTCAGCATCGCGCAAAGCGTCAAGCAATGCGTCGGCATTTTTATTGCCGATCCTTTCGCCGAAAATGTATTTTGCCGAATCTTCGCAGAATTGCCAGACGGCTAAAGCGGCTTCCAGATGTTCAACTCCGATAACCGATTGAGCGTCAAGCACGGCGAAAATGCACGAAAGACGCAAAACATACGGCGAAGCGCGTTGGGTAATTTTTGCAACAAATCCATAACGCGATGTTTCGAGATGTTCATAATTTGAAGCCCAAAGTTCTTTTGCTTCGACTGAAAAATGAATTTGTTCAATAGTTTGGGCAAATTCGATGCGTCTTGAAATGTCGGCATTTATGCCAAGCAAATCTTTATAATCCACTTGTGAACCGTGCGGCAAAAACTTTGACCGCCGAACGCAAACCCATAAAAAGCGATTAGCGTAACCGTTGGCGGATTCAACTTCGGAAAGACAGGTTAAAAGTTCGGTTTTCGTAATATGTCCGATAATTGAAACGTGAGCATCGGTTGTTCTAAGCGGTGAGTTTTTTGTCAGACTCCGGGCGTTGCCGCTATCCCAAAGATTACGAATAAAAGCCGAAAGCGTATTTCCATCGCGCCCTTGAACGCGAAGCACGTTGGCAAATTCGCCTTCGCTTATCAAAAGCCGTTTGTCCGAAACGCCTTTATCAACCACCGTTTCGCCGTCTTTGTCAGTTTTATAAACGGCATCGCGGACGTGATAAAGCAAACCTTCGCCGCTTGCCAAACCGCTAACCAAACATTCTTTTTGATGGTGTTCGTCTAAATTTCTGAAAACTTGCTTGACGCGCCCGAACGATATTCCCTTACGTCCCGATGCCGTATCACCAACCAAAACGCAAAACAGATTCGTAAAATGCTTATCGCCTTCGACTTGAAAATATGCAAAACGTCCGATGATATTACCGAAATAAGTTAAGAATTGAATAAGCAAAGCCATTTTATCGGCTTCGGTGTGCGGTTCGATAAATCGCACAAAATCACCCGCTAAACCGTGAAAGCACTTTTCGTGCGGTTCGGGAAACGGTTTAATCTCAATCGGCGTTTCGTCAATGTCGGTTGTTTCTGTATTTGTTTCGGTTTCAGATTTCGATTGCCAATTTTCCGTATTATCAACAAAGACACAAAGCCTTTCGCTTATTTCGTCATCGCTCAACTTCTCATTTTCGGCGCAAAGTTTGATAAAGTCCGAAACGTCCGCGCCGTGTTTTTCAGGCAACGGTTCATTGATGAAAAGGTCAACAACTTTTAATGACGCGACATTGCCGAAAAGAATTTGCGCCGCGTCGTTCGCCTGTTTTATTCCGGCTTGATCGTGGTCAATAAATAAAACGACATTTGCGCTTTTAATGAATCGGTTAAATTCAGCTTTCCAATTCTTGAAACTCGAAGCCGTAAAACCGAATGAGTGCAAATTGTCCGTGTCTTTTTCACCTTCAACAAGCCAGACTTCCAAACCGTCTTTCACGCCTTCGATAAGTTCCGGCAACCGATAAGGAACGCGCTTTTTGCCGTTCAAATTCCAGATTTCTATGCCGTTTTCATCAAACCGCCGCTGCCGGAAGTCTTTCGGTTCAAAGCGGACATTTTCATAAAGCAGTTCGCCGTTTTCGTCGGTGTATGGATAAGCGGCGACGATTTTGTTTGGTTGAAAATTATTATTTGTCATTGCTTTCATTGGTTCGGGAAACAAATCCTTCAACTCGATGCTCAAAGCCGAAACGATATTTTCGACATCGCAAGCGGCAAAACATTTCAACAAAATCTTGCCGTCCACTTCTTTGATTGAAAGACTTTGCTTTGTATCATTGTGCGAAGGACACAAAGCAAGCCAACCGTTTGACGTTTTCCGCACGTTTTGAAGTTTCGACAAAAATTCATTTGTTTTCATCTTCGCTTGTTGTCGTTTGGTTGCCGCCGTTTTCAATCCAATTCATCAAAGCCGCTTCGCTGTATCGGTATTGCCGTTCGCCGATCTGCACGAACGGAATCTTTCTTTCGCGTGTCAATTCATAGATTCGCGCCGGTTTCAAATCTAAAATTTCGCCAACTTCTTTAACTGTCAATAATTTATTTGTCATCTTTTAACCTCACTTAAAATAAAAAAATCCTGTGCAAACTAGGTTGCACAGGAAAGAGTTTAGAAAAAAAATAATACTGAAAGAACGCCCCTAAAAAATCTATTTTTTAAGGACAGGTTTAAATAGTTTCTGGCAAATATACTCAATCAGCCAAACACTTCTTTGGTTACACCAACGAGCAGCTAATTTTGCTGAAAATTGCTTGTGAGTAAAGCCGTATCGCTTTTCTTGTTTGGCTAAAGTCCGAACTCCGATTTCCATTTGCTCCGCAAGTATTTCTTGAGTAACAAATTTTGCAATTTGCTTTTCTCGTATGTAAAGATTTGGTTCTTCTGTCGTTAGGATAAATTCTTCTGAAACGTCAGACTCAGATATTGCAGGAAAACAAGCGTTAAAAGCATCGAAAGCCACCTTGAAGAAAGATTCAAAATCCTCACGCCTGCCTTGTTTCGCTCCAATCCTTTTTGCAATAATCTGTTTTTGTCTTTCCGCAACCTTTTTAAGTTCATTTGTATTACTCCAATCTTGAATTTCGTATTCGCGTTTGTTCAATGCACAAATTGTTTGGACAATTATTTCATCAAACATTCCTACCATTGCATCGTGCATATTTTGTCGGATTTTCTCTTCTAATAATTGGTTGGCGTAATAATCGCTTGGAAGCCTAAAATTTAAACTTGAAGTTATTTTAGCAAAATGTATGTCAAATTCACTCGGATAATAAGAACAAACTAACTCACCATAAATTGAATTTTTGATGCGGAAATCCATCCTTAGCCGCTTGTTATCTAATTCGCATAAGAAAATTATTTCTTCGCTGATAAAGTCTGTTTTTAGTTTTTTTTCGGGTCGGCTTTCTTTTTTACTTCTAGGCATAACAAAAAACACTTTCTATAAATTTAATTATAAGATATTCATTCGGAAATTGCTTTTCCTTCGACAATCGCAATTTCTTCAGCGGTCAGATCGTAGAGCCGATAAACGAGCGCGTCAATTTCATTTTCCAACGCTTGCGTGTCTTTGCCTGCTTTCTTTAATTCGAGAATTTGGTCAACCAGCGCGACGAATTGTTGTTGGTCTTTTTCTTCGATTTTTGGAATTGGAAGTTTATCCATAAAAATTCCGCTTGGCTCAAAAAATCCGTTTAGAAGTTTAGCTAAAAGTTTGTCAAAAAGCCAAAATACGACTTTTGAATTTAAATAACCCAATAAGAATTTGTTTGCTTCTGGAATTATGAAAGCCTTCTGATTTGTGTAGAATCCGCTTTCATCCCAAGAAAATTTATTTACATCGCAAATGTTAGGATAGATTATTTTTGGTTGCTCAAACTCTTTCCAATAAGCAATATTATCTTGAATTTCAAACCATTCGTAACTGCCGCGCTTTCTTCCGCGTTTGCCGTCAGGCAACAATCTATTTTTGAACTGTAAAAGATGGTTTTTAATTGCCGGAAATTCTTCTATATCAATGCCGCGTCTTGTAAATATCAGCCATAAATCTTGAAATTCAACTTGCCATCGTTTTACATCACGCCCGCGCAAAAAAGGCTTGAGAATTTCCGCTGATTTTGAATCTTCGGCAATCAATCTTTCTTTTGTTTCGCGGTCAACAACAAACGCTTCGTTAAATCCTGTGATAATTCCGCGATAAAATCTGCCGTTGACATATTCGCCAAGCGGTTCGCCAGTGCTTCGCAGTTTGGCAAGCAAATCTAAGACTTCCGTTTGTTCAAGCCGCCAACCGTTCGGCGTTAATCTGTTTTGAGCGATTTTGAAACTGTCGGTTTTGTATGTCTTTTCAAAATCGGGAACGTCGCCGACTGTCGGAAAAGTATAAACTCTCGTTTGATTGCCGTTTTCAGAATCAAATTTTTGCAGATTAACAATGCTCGCATACGCCGCGATGCCGCCGAAAACGGGCGCATCGCCGAAATCAATTATTTCATCGAGATTGAATTTTCCGAGATGTTCGCGCAAAACCTTTCCGTAATTAGCTCGCATAAATTTATTTGACGTAATGAAAGAAAACTTGCCGCTGTCCTTCAAAAGATTTATTCCTAATTCATAAAAATAAACTAAAATATCAGCCATTCCCGAATAAACTTGATAACCTTTTTTCAGATAATCTTTGAGCGTTCCGAGTTCTTCCTGTCGAATATACGGCGGATTTCCGATGACAATATCAAAGCCTGTAAAATTGCCGTCGTTGTCCAAAACTTCGGGAAATTCAAAACGCCACTCGAAAGCGTTTTTGTAAATCGCGTTTTCTTCGATTTGTTGGACGGTTTCTTTTGCCTTTGTGATTTTGGCTCTCAAAGTTTCTTCGTCTTTGAATCGTTTGGCTTTTTCTTCGTCGGATTCGCCGAAAAGGAATTGTTTGCTTTCACTCGCTTTCAGTTGGTTTTCAAGATCGGCAAGTTTGCGGCGTTCCGGCGAAAAGAAAAATAACTGTGTTTTGAAATCGTCTTTGATTTGTTTGATTTTCGCTTCAAATTCGCGCTTCTTTTCTCTGTCGCGGGTTTCCTTGTAACCAAGCACAAAGTTTCGATAATCTTCAATGCCGTATTTGATCTGCTTCAAAATCTGCGTCAAATCCGCATCCAAAGCGAACCTACTTAACAGCGAATTGCCTTCTTTGATATTGATGTCAATGTTCGGCAAAGTTTCGAGTTCGGCAAAGCCGCTTGATTCTTTGTAATAAGCGTTTTTGAGTAGTTCAATCCACAAACGCAGACGGCAAATCTTGACCGAGTTCGGATTGATGTCCACTCCGAACAGACAGTTTTCGATTAACGTCTGCTTTTCGTGAAAAAGCGTTTTCTGCAAGCGTTGGGCTTCTTTGCTGTTCGGTTTGCCGTCCGTTATTCGATATTTGAAAAACTCGTTTCTGTCAGTATCGAAAACCGTCAATTCGTCATTCTCAATCGTGATTTCAACATCTCTAAATCGTTCGCCGTGTTTGTCCGCCAAAATTCCGAGTTCGCATTTGATCGCAATAATTTCATTGAGCGACGAAACAAGAAAATGTCCACTACCAACCGCCGGATCGCACAAATGCAGAGAATTTAAAAGTCGGTTAAATTCCAAAATATCTTTTGTGCTTTTGCGGTCAAACAGATAATTTTTAAGGTCGGTAAATTCCGCGATGTTCCAACCGTAAGCATCTTTGAACTTTTGGACAACCGCCAGACGAATCGCTTGCCGACACATATACATCGTGATAAATCCGGGCGTGTAGATCGAGCCGTCTTTGTAACCGTTGATTTTCTCGAAAACTTTGCCCAAAACCGATGCGTTTATCAAACTTCGATTTTTTTCCGTGATGCTTGACGCGCCTTCACT
This sequence comes from Acidobacteriota bacterium, assembly GCA_031359215.1. Lineage (GTDB taxonomy): Bacteria > Acidobacteriota > Blastocatellia > Pyrinomonadales > Pyrinomonadaceae. The sequence continues at coordinate 10,362 of JANMAA010000267.1, forward strand.
CGCAAAATCGTAAGCGTCCAAAAATGCAAAAAGATACTCAAGCGTCGGCAAACCGCTTTGTTTGGCTTTAGTGTCTTTAAGAACGGTTGAATTGATAAATGCTAATTCAAACGTATCTTTGAGCGATTCAATCGTTATCGTGTCGGCTTCGAGTTCGCTAATCTCGAAAAGCGAACTATTCAGATAAGGAACGCGGCTATATTTCGCTTTGATATTTTCGCGCCTTTCTTGCGGCAACTTGGCTAAAACTTGGTGAAAAAGCGTAAAGAGTTCGTCAAAGTCTTGGATGGTGTTGATGTCTAAAAACCGAAAATCACGGTTGCCGTTGTGATAATCCACAAGTTGCGCTTCCAAAAGTTTGAGAAATAAAATGCGATTTATCCAAGTAAGGCAAAGTTCCAAAGCCACGCCGAAAAGCCTTTCTTCCCGCGTTTCGCCGTAACTTTCCAAATTCTTGACTTTATAAAGACAATCTTTCGTTTCAATAATCGTAATCGCATTTTCGATCACAGAACCGGCATCACGCCGCGCTTCATCTTTGCGCTGAATTTTCAGTTTGCTTTTGTCTTTGATTTCTTCAAGTCCAATGATGTGCAAAAGTTCCGTGTAAAAATTCTTGTCGAGTTTGTTGCTGTCGTCGGCAAACGGAACTTTCAAAAGATGCGACGGCGAAAGTATCTTGAACAGTTCGATCAAACTTTCGTCATCTTCCAAATCATCGTTTTTTAACGCCGTTTCATAATCCCGAATATCAAAAACGGCACAATCAAGCGTTTCGTCCAAATTTGCGATTATCTTGTTTAATTCGCCGTAAAAGAAAGGATTATCTTTTTTGTCAGTTTTATAGGTTTGATAAAGCCGTTTGATGTTTGTATTGCGGAAAATCTGCTTGTCGAAAAGATTAGCGTCAAAAATAAACCATTGATAAATGTCGGTAATGACAAGGTTTTTCAACTCGAAATTGTCCGCTTCGTTGCGTTCATTCAGATAATAAAGAATGAGTTCGTGAAGTGCCTTTTTATTCGGATTGTCCGCCGAAATCATATCCGCTTTATTCGTCGGCTTTTTCGCTTCCAAAATCACGCCGACTTTATCGCTTGCATCTTTGCCAACGTGAATTACTAAATCTTGTCTGCCTTTGGTGTTTATTTCATAATCCGATTTGTAAAAAGTATCTTTAAGAAAATCGCGGACAAAATTCTTGTGATGCTCTTCCGATTCTTTTTCGTTGATCTTAGAAAGCAAAGTTTGCAGATTAGCTTTGAACAAATCAATCTCATCACGCGCAACGGGTTGTTTGAGAAAGGCTTTATTGAGCGATTGTTTCGGAGTTTGTTGTTCTAATTTCATTTTCAAAACCAATGCAAAAACGGATAAAATTTTGTGTGCCAAATGTGTGCCAAGTGTGCTGAAAAGAGAAGAAACCAGCAGAAGAATTATAAACTAAAATGCTTGAAACACTAAATAAACTGATTAAAAATGAAGCTAAGTGAAGCAAATAAAACTACTTACAAAGTCTGAAAATCCGCGTGTCGGCAGTTCAATTCTGTCCCAAGCTACCATTAGAATCAATAAGTTAGGGCATATTGCGAGATGCCCTTTTCTTGTTTGGTGTGTCATTTGGTTAGCAAATGAAAAAATAACCCGGTTTGCTGGTTTATTTTAATCTCTGCCCACTCCGAGCGCGTCAGCGACGCGGTTGATATAATTAAACCACGAGGCGATCAGAGTAATTTGCAAAATCGCCTGATCGTCGAAACCGTTGGCGCGAAGTTTTTCATGATGTCCGGGATGAATTTTCGTCGCGTCTTTCGTGATTTGCACGACGTAATCGCACATCACGCGCTCGGCTTCCGTGATCGGGGCGTTTTCGTAATCGGTTTTTAACTTGTGGATTAAATCGTCGTCCAAAGTTACGCGACGCAGAAACTCTGCGTGAGATTCCAGTCAGTAAAAACAGTCGTTGACAACCGAAACCATCGTTGCAATCATTTCGTGCTGACGACGTTCAAGCGGCAAATCAGGCGACATCATCGCGCTGAATGCCGTAAAAGAATGATAGAGCGCGTCGGGAATCAGCGTGTGCGAATCAACGATTGATTCGTTAATCGGACTTGCCGGATCATCGGACATCGGAATCGCGTATTCCTGCGGATAGCTCATTCGCGTTTTTATCAAAATTTCCTTTAATTGCGCGTCCGCGTCTTCAAATTTTATCGTTTTTATCCAAGCCATAGTTTAATTTTGGATTTTAGATTTTAGATTTTGGATCTATTTTGAAAAATAAATAATAAACAGGAATTCCGAGCAAAACAACCGCCGCGCCGAGAAAACTTTGCACAGGATTTCGCATCGCAATCAGCAACAAAACGAGTGCGGTTATCGTCAAGAAAAACAGCGGCGTGAGCGGGTAAAAAAGCGTTTTATATCCGCTGAATTCTTTCCCGTGAATTTTAAAAAGTCCCGCTACGACGAGCGCAATGAACAGCACGACGACGAAGAAAAAATACGATAAAATCTGCTCGAAATTTCCCGCCAAAATTAAAATCAAAGCGAGAAAAATTTGTATCATCGTCGCGCGGTGCGGCGTGTTAAAGCGCGGATGCGGTTCGCCGAAAGATTTGAAAAACAATTCGTCTTTCGCCATCGCGTAATAAACACGTGGCGAAACCATAAGGTAAGCGACCAATGTTCCAAGAACCGAAATTATCACGATCGAGGCGAAAATTATTCCTCCGATTTTTCCGAATAATGCTTCGCCCGCCTGTGCCGCAAAAGTTTCGTCATTTGTAACGGCGGAAATCGGGACGAGATAAAAGAAAACCGCGCTCGTTAAAATGTAAATCAGCGTGATTGCAACGACTCCGATGGTCAAAGCCTTTGGCAAGTTTTGTTCAGGATTTTCAATTTCGCCGGCGACGCGTGTTACTTCCCACCAACCGGCAAACGCGAAAAATGCGCCGACGATGCCGCCCGCAAACGCGCCGAAGGTGTCTTTCGGAACGGCGAAAAACGGCTCGAAATTGTTCCAGTTCCCGAAGCCGCCCAAAAATCCGTAAAGAATGATAAAAAGCAAAGTGCCGATTTTCAAAACGGTCAAAACTTTGAGAAAGTTCACGCCGATTTTGGCTCCCAAAATGTTTATCAATCCGACGACAACGATTATCGAGATCGCCAGAATTTGTTTTCCGACAGGCGAAATTTCTATTAAATATCCGGCGTAACTTGCGAGTCCGACACCGAAAATCGCCGTTAGTCCCGGATCGAGAACGAGCAAAACCATCCAGCCGTAAAGAAAAGCGGCTAGTCTGCCGTAAACCTCGCGCAGATAAACGTAACTGCCGCCCGCTTCGGGAAACCGCGCCGCAAATTCGCCGTAGCACAATGCGCCGCTCAACGTCATCAATCCGATAACAACCCAAATTATCAAAAGCCAAAATGGAGAGCCGACCGATTTCGCCATTCCCGCCGGAGTCAGAAAAATCCCGACCGCGATCACCTGACCGACAATCAAAGCCACCGCCGTCCACAAACCGAATTGTCTTTTTAATTGCATAAGAAATATTTACAGGAATGGAGGGGACGAAAGGGATAAAAATCAATAATCTCAAAACATTTTGATTTAATATCCCATTTATCCCCTGCATCCCTGTAAATTAAAACGTAAAGCGTCCCGCGATTTGAAATGCTCTCGCGCCTCCTGAACCGAAAACGCCGCCTGCCGTCGTCAGTGGCTGTCCGAAATTCGACGTGCCGAGAACATTCCCGAAACCCGAATAATTCGTATTGGAAACACCTAAAATGTTGGTCGTATTGAAAAGATTAAAAACTTCGACAATCGGTTCTAATCTAATACGTTCTTTGAACGTGAAGACTTTTGACAAACGCAAATCAAGTGAACTGAAATTATCATTAAATCTGGCGTTAGCGGGTGCGAGCGGCAATTGCTGGCTGACAGGGCGCGAAGAATTATAACTTGTCAAAAAGCTGTTCAACTCGTTGACATTTTTGAAAAGCCGTCCGCCCGCGTTTCTCTGAATTTGTGGAATTCTCGAAGAACCGTCCGGCAGTAAAATGTCCATTGGAACGCCGGAAGCCAAAGTTAAAATCGGCGAAAGCCTAAATCCGTAAGGCATTTCGACTGTTCCCGCAAAAGTGAAACGATGCCGCTGATCGTTCGGTGTCGGACCGTATTCGAGTCGTAAATTGTTTGAGTCTATCGGACCGTTGGAAAACGGAATCTGATCGTCGTTAGCGTAATTGAATGCCTTCGACAAAGTGTAAGCGGCACGAAAACCGAAGCGATCGGCAAATCGTTTTTCGACGCTCAGAAGCAAGCCATCGTATTTGAAATTGACGCTCGATTCGAGATTAACTACTCTGTCCGGTCCGCCGACCACCGGATTATTAACCACGCCAATTGTGCGTCCGATGATGAAATGTGTGCCGAAATTGTGCAGATAATCGGCGCGAACGACAAAATTGCGGGCGAATTCATATTGAACTCCGAGATTCGATTGCTGAATCATCGGATTCTGCAAATCGTTATCAATGATGTTGATTCCCGACGCGCCCGCGCCCGGCAGAATGAAGCTGGAAAACGGATTTGAAACAGTTGGCGCGAAAGGCAGAAATCTGCCATTCCGATCAAGAAAAATCGGGATGCCGTTTGGATCGGTCAGCGCATTTCCGGCGCGAACCGCGACGGGCAGAGCGCGTCCGTCAAGCCCGCGTTCAAGCGTGATAAGTTCCAGAGTTACGCGGTCGTAATAAATCCCATAGCCGCCGTGAACGCTGAATTTTCCCGAATTCGTCGCATAATTAAAGCCGACGCGCGGAGCAAAATTGTTATAGTCAGCCTTTCGGTTTCCCTGATAAAACGAGGCGACGAGCGGATTGATGTTGGCGTAACCCGAATTATTTTTAACATTCGTGTCGGCTTCGTAACGGAAGCCCATATTCAATGTCAGATTTTTATTCACGCGCCAATCGTCCTGCGCGAAAAAAGCGAAATAATCATTGTTGACCTTCGGCAAATTCAAGTCGCGGTCGGGAAATGCGCTTCGCAGAGTAACGGCAAACAGTAAATCGTTGTCGTTGATCTGCCCGTCGCCGTTGCGGTCTGCGCTGGCGAAATCTTCGACAAATTCGATTCTGCCCTGACGGAAAACTCCCAGCGAAATACTCGAATGGACGCGCTGAAATTCGCCGCCGAATTTTAAGAAATGATTTCCGGCAATCGCGCTCAGGGCATCGGCAAATTGCAGACGATTTTGCTTTGTTCCCTGCGGAACGCGAAAACTCGAACCGTCCAAAATGCTCGGAAAAGTGTATTGAATTCCCGTTTGCGCCGGGTCGGTCGTGTTATCGAAATTATTAATACTGAAACTGAAATTGTTGACGAGATTTGACGAAATCACGCTCGACCACGCTGCCTGCAATGAGTGAAAACGATTTTTCAGATTTTGCAGATAAGTAGCCGAACCGAGCGAGCGGTCGAGTTTGCTCGAATCGGTCGCTTTAACGTCTTCAAACGAATAGCGAAAATTTACTTGATTGTTGTCGTTCGCAAGATAATCAATGCGTGAATTAAAAAGCGCGTCGTCGAGCGGCGCGATTGCGAAACCGCGCGTTATTCTTCGATTCGGCACATCGCGGATGCCGACCAAAGTTGCGCCATCCTGATTGCGATATTCAAACGCGCCGAACGCGAAAAGTTTATTTTTGATAAT
>JANMAA010000028.1:0-24890 GCA_031359215.1 Acidobacteriota bacterium
TCGAAGTTTCAAAAAACGGCACGATCACCGCGCCCGAATCTGCGGGAATCGGTTTTGATGTGAAAAGAGATAGAATTGATAAATTAGCGGTTAGAAGAATAGTTTGCAAATATTAAATTTGAAACTGTACATTTGGAAAAAGTATCTGTACAATTGTACTTATGCCAATCTCTAAGAACAATGAATCAAAAATTTATCAAGGCGATTGCCGTGAAAAACTAGAGATTTTTGATGCCGAAACTTTTCAGGCAATTATTGCCGATCCGCCGTATTTTCAGGTTTTGCTTGGCGAAGATTGGGACAATCAATGGCAAACCGAAGAAGATTATCTAAATTGGACGGAAGATTGGATTAGAAAATCTGCACGAGTTTTAAGGAATGATGGTTTGTTTTTCATCTTCGGACAACTCGGCAAACGCGAACATCTTTGGCTTCACGTTTGTTCGATGGCGACACGGATTTTGCAGTTTCACGATATGCTGATTTGGGATAGAGCGGTCGGTTATAACGAGCGTTACGATAGTTTTACGCCGTGTTATGAGATGATTCTCGTGCTTCGCAAAACTAGAGAAAGCAAACCTTATTTTGACAAAGATGCCGTGCGAACTTCCTACGACGACGAAACCATCAAACAATACCTTAAAGACAAGCGTTATAAAAATTTAGATGCACGGAAAACACATCTTGAAAAAGGAAAATACGCGACAAATATCTTGCGTGTGCCGAGTTTGAAAGGTTCATCAAAAGAAAAAGTCGGACATCCATCGCAAAAACCAATCAAACTTATAGAAATGATAGTGCTTTCCGCGACACGCGAAGGCGATTTGGTGCTTGATCCGTTTTTAGGTTCGGGAACAACCGCGTTAGTTTGTCAAAATCTAAATCGCAACTTTGCCGGAATCGAAATCGAACAAAAATATATTGAAATGACAGAAAATCGTTTGAAACAAAAGCCTGCAAATCTTTTCAATATAGTTTCGGTTTAAATGACTAGCATATAATTCGCCCCAAAATGTTTTTTTACCCAATTTTCAAAATCGAATCCGTGTCTTTGGACTTCCGACATTTGTTTTCTCTCCTTTTTATGTGTAGTTTTTATACTTTGGCTGCATTTACCTGAATAACAAAATATCTTATTTTAAGAATTTATGAGCAACAATAACGAACCAAACAAGATCATTTTTTCGATGGTCAAATTGAGCAAGTTTTATGATAAGAAACCTGTTCTCAAAGACATTTATTTATCATTTTTTTACGGTGCGAAGATCGGCGTTCTCGGTTTGAACGGTTCGGGAAAATCTTCGCTATTGCGGATAATCGCCGGGACGGATAAGGAATTTAACGGCGAAGTCGTTTTTTCAAAAGGCTATTCGGTTGGCTATTTGGAGCAGGAACCGAAGCTCGACGAATCGAAAACGGTCAAGCAGATCGTTGAAGAAGCCGTGCAAGAAACGGTCAATTTGTTAACCGAATTTGACGAGATAAATATGAAATTCGGCGAGGAAATGACCGACGACGAGATGAATGCTTTGCTCGAACGGCAAGGCGAAGTGCAGGAAAAACTCGACGCTTCGGACGCTTGGGATTTGGATTCACGGCTCGAAATGGCGATGGATGCGCTGCGCTGTCCGCCGCCGGAAACACCGATCAAAAATCTGTCGGGCGGCGAAAAACGGCGTGTCGCGCTTTGTCGTCTTTTGCTGCAAAAACCCGATATTTTGCTTTTAGATGAGCCGACAAATCATTTGGACGCGGAAACCGTCGCGTGGCTCGAACAACATTTACAGAAATATGAAGGCACGATCATTGCGGTAACGCACGACCGTTATTTTCTCGATAATGTGGCGGGCTGGATTCTCGAATTAGATCGCGGCGAAGGCATTCCGTATCAGGGAAATTATTCGTCGTGGCTCGAACAAAAACAGGCGCGTCTCGCCACTGAACAAAAGGGCGAAGATAAACGCGCCAAAACTTTGGAACGCGAATTGGAATGGATTCGTATGTCGCCGAAAGGTCGCCACGCGAAATCGAAGGCGCGAATTAATGATTACGAAAAACTCGTTTCCGAAGAAAGCGACAAAAGAAACGAAACGCTCGAACTCTACATTCCGCCGGGCGAAAGATTGGGCGATATTGTCATCGAAGCGCACAATGTTTCCAAGGCTTACGGCGATAAACTGCTGTTTGAAAATCTCGAATTTTCTCTGCCGAAAGGCGGAATCGTCGGCGTTATCGGTCCGAACGGCGCGGGAAAAACGACGCTTTTTCGTCTTATTACGGAACAGGAAACTGCCGATGCCGGAGATTTCAAAGTCGGCGCAAAGGTCAAACTCGGCTACGTGGACCAATCACGCGATTCGCTCAACGCTGATAAAACGATTTTTGACGAGATTTCCGACGGTTTGGATTTGATTCAACTCGGAAAACGCGAAATGAATTCACGCGCCTACGTTTCGCGCTTCAATTTTTCCGGCGGCGACCAGCAAAAGCGCGTCGGACAACTTTCAGGCGGCGAACGAAATCGCGTTCATCTGGCAAAAATGCTCAAATCCGGCGCAAATGTTTTGCTGCTCGATGAACCGACCAACGATTTGGATGTCAACACGATGCGCGCACTCGAAGAAGCACTCGAAAATTTTGCGGGCTGTGCCGTCGTCATCAGCCACGACCGCTGGTTTCTCGACCGCATCGCCACGCACATTCTCTCGTTTGAAGGCGATTCAAAAGTCGAATTTTTCGACGGCAATTACACCGAATACGAAGCCGACAAAAAACGTCGCTTAGGTGTTGATGCTGACCAACCGCATCGAATCAAATATCGAAGTCTGACAAGAGCATAAAGAAACGCTGGCATTTACCAAAGCTATTATGGCGAAGAGAAAAATCAATGCTGCTCCCATTATTAAATTACAAAGTAGGCGCATCGCCGCTTTAGATGCTCTTCCTAAAAATCTAACGCTAAAGATGATAACTGAAATTGATTTTGTAACCTGCGGCATAAAGCCAAAAGGTGAGCTTTTTCTCCGTGCTTCTGAAATATTGCTGAATTTTAAGAAATTAAAGGCAAAGTTAAGTCAGAGAAAAAATTCTCTTTCAGAAGTTACTTTTAGATTGATTAAAATATATGTCTGGCGACACGAGTTTATATTCAAACTGAATAAAGTTGATACCGAAAATTGGATAACTAAGGTTAAAGTGTGGAACTTAATGACTTGTGGAGGTATGCAAGGTTCTTTGCGAGATGCTTTTGAATTTAAAGGTGAAATAGAAAAAGCAGCAATTGATTCAGAGCCGTATGCAATTGCTTCAAAGATAATTCACGAATATGAAACTTACTGCTCACATATAATAGCAATCGAAAAGTATAAAAATACACAAGCAAAAATAATAAACTCAAATCGCAAAATATATCTCGCTATTTTGGAAAAGCGCGATGGGTTATTTTGTCAATGTTGTGGGTCAGTTCAAAATTTGGTTGTTGATCATATAGAACCATCATCACTCGGCGGAAAGACAGAGATAGAAAATCTCCAACTATTATGTCGTTCTTGTAATAGTAGAAAAGGTAATAGACCGATGAGTTACTTACAAAGGCGTAGGAATAGGTTCGATCCATAATCAAAAAATGAATACCAATTTTGAAAAAGAAGCGATTGGAGATTTGAAGCGGCGCAAGGAAAATTTCCGCGCCTTCACTCGCAATCTTTCGCCGACGGAAAAAATTCGCCAACTCGAACTTCTGCAAAGGCGTTATTATGAACTTCTGAAAGTGCGGGAAGAAAACGGCGGACGCAAAATTCCTGAAAAGTGGCGAAAGTGGAGTGATGCCCAAAACATTTAACGGTTTATGTTGCCCAACCACTTTTACAAAATTTCACTTCAAATGGAACAGCAAAAAGTTTGTCGTTGATGGAAATCCTGAATTGTTTGATTATGATTGGAGAAATCAAAAAAATAACCAGTAAAACTTCTTGATGAATGATTCCCAACGACAATTTATCCGCGCCTTTGAGACAAATCAGGAATCGTTCGGAGTTTCGCTTTCGACGGAGAAAGTTTTTGATCTTGCTCGATTTTATGAGCTTGTCGAAAAACATAATGCAATTTTGCATCTCGTCGCGCCTGCGCCGGTTGATACATTTGTTGTGCGCCATATTCTCGAATCGCTTTTTGCCGAACGGTATTTACCGAAAAATGCCAGGTTTGCCGACATCGGCACGGGCGCGGGTTTGCCTGCCGTTCCACTTTTGATTGCGCGAAAAGATTTGCGCGGTGTTTTGATAGAATCTAAAATCAAAAAAGCGAAATTTTTGGAAGAAGTTTTGACCGGATGTAAGTTGGACAATCGCGCCGAAATTTTTAACCGGCAATTTGAAGAGGTTGCTAAACCCGACATTGATTTTGTAGCTTGCCGTGCGCTCGATAAATTTACCGAAAAATTGCCCAAGATTCTCAAATGGTCACGCGGCTGCGGATTGCTGTTTTTCGGTGGAAATAATCTCGGTGAAAATCTGGAGAAAAGCGGCGTAAAATTTGAGCAAAAACTCATTCCACATTCGACTCAACGCTTTATTTTTATTGCAAAAAATTAACTTTTTCAGTTTTGATTTTGTGTTTCATTTATAATACAATGTTTTATATGAAACGCACATCGAAGAGTAAAGAAACTTCTGCCGACAATGAACCGAAAGCCAAAAAACTAAAATTATCTGTTCCCCTAAAAACGATAAAGCCTATCGAAAGAAAGATTACGGTTTTTTCTGTGCCGAAAATAAAACTGCCGACAAGTAAGACGAAAGCCATCGTTTCACCGGAAAAAAAGCGCACTCAAACTCAAAAAATTGTGCCGACTGTGTTAGCCCAAAAGACTAAAGCAGTCAAAACTAAAGAGCCAACGACAGTTCCGGTTAGATCGGTCGAACCATCAATAAAAAAGGCTAAACCCGCAATTGTTAAAACCAAAAATAATTCTGTAAAACCTCAGTCGATTGTTTCAGCCAAGAAAACCAAATCCGCCGAAATTAAATTAAAAGCGGTTGAAAATAAAGTTCAAAAGCCGAAAGCAGCGCGGGCAATAAAAACAAAATCGCCGGAAATTAAACCTACTACTTCAAAAGCAAAAACTGCACCGCCCGAAAACAAAATCAAACCGCAAACAGAGAAATTGTCGCGCCGACCGAAGTCAACCATAATTGCCAAAGCGATTGAAAATAAAATTGAACCGGTAAAACCGGCGATTGTGCGAAAACCGAAAAAGAAAAGGGCGAAACCGATTAGTTCAGCAGTTTTTCGCGGCAAAAAGGAACTTTACGGATTTGAAGTTTTTCCGCTTGATGCTGAACTCGAAGATGTTTCGGCGATTTATGTTATTTCAAAACGCAAAATTGATAATCGAAAAAAAGGTCATCACGCAGTTGTTTGTATCGGTCAAACCGAATCGGTGTTAGGCGAAATCAAACGACACAAAAAAGGAAAATGCGTCAAAAACCATCAGGCAAATGTAATTAGTATTCTGCCCGAAGAAAACGAGAAAAAACGTCTCCGAATCGAAACCGATCTGAAGGCGGCGCACGCAGTTTCGTGCCGTCTCGAATAAAAAAGACTTAATTTATAAACTCAACCGATATATCTTCATCCGGCAATATTTCGAATTTTGCCACGCCGCCATATTGCTGAGTAAACATTTTCGCAGTTTGGGCGATGTCGAAAAATAAACGATTACTATGAAATAATAACCACAGATGATTAATGCCGCAATAACTAAATTAATAGGTTGCTGATTGACTCAAAAGTGTCCTACTTAAGTATTTTCCAATTTTTAATAATTTTTCAGATCAAGTGTAAAAAAAAATAATTCTATGTTATAACCTAACGTAAAGGAAGTTTACATTTTGCAAAGTTGCTTATAAAAAATGAAAGAGTGGATGATACTTTTAGTGGACGGGAAACCCAGTGATGTTTCGTCGCTTGCGAAGTGTTTTTCTACGGATTATCAGATAATTTCCGCAAAGTCCGGAAATGAAGCACTGAAAAAACTTGAGGTATATGAGGTTGATGTTGTTCTAAGCATTTTGGACTTGGAAGATATGTCGGGGCTTGATTTGTTTCAAAAATCGCGGATTACACAACCCGAAGCAATAAGAATTTTGGTTGCAGACCATCAAAACCTCGAAGATATTCACAAAGATATAACTGAAGCCGCCGTTTATCAAGTTATCCGTAAACCTTGGCATCCGACTGCGCTTTTATTATTGGTCAAACGTGCTTTGGAAAGTCGTGAATTGGCACGGCGGCATCGTTATTTGAGCCGCGCCTTAAAATTTTCCGATTCAATTTGGAATAAAACCGAGGATATAAATCATCCTAATCTCCAGAATAATCACGAATTCGATAAACTAGTTTTTGTCAGCGAAAGTATGCTGCAAGTGTGCGGTTTGGCACAGCGAGGTGCAGTTACCGAATTGCCGATTTTAATTGAAGGTGAAACCGGAACGGGCAAAGAACTTTTGGCGCGGGCAGTCCATAGATTCAGTTCACGAAATAAATTTCCGTTTTTGGTACAAAATTGTGGTGCTTTGCCCGACGACCTTTTGCAATCGGAACTTTTCGGACATAAACGCGGTGCATTTACGGGCGCAATAAGTGACCGGCTCGGACTTTTTCCGGCGGCTGACGGGGGAACGGTTTTTCTGGATGAAATTTCCGACGTTTCGCCGATGTTTCAAGTTAGTCTTTTACGTTTTTTGCAGGAAGGCGAAGTGAAACCACTCGGAACGGAAGTTACGACGAAATGCGATGTCAGAATCATCGCGGCTTCTAATCGTTCATTAAAAGAGCTGGTTGAAAAAGGTAAATTTCGGCGTGATCTTTATTATCGTTTGCGCGGTTTTGAATTGTGCTTGCCGCCGCTTCGTGGACGAATCGAGGACATTCCGGTTTTGGCGGAGTATTTGGCGAACAGGTATGCGGAATCGGTCGGGCGAAAAATTCCGGGCATTACTTTGGAAGTAATGCGGCGTTTGAAAGCACATCATTGGTCGGGTAATGTCCGCGAATTGGAAAATGAAATGCGTCGGATGGTGGCATTAGCGGAAGACGGCGAATTTTTGGCAGTTAAACATTTGTCCGAAGAGCTTGCTTCAATTCAGGTTACGCAAGTTCAAGATGAATTTAGTCGGGAAAATGATTCGTTAATAAATGGCAACGGAACTTTAAAAGAAGTTGTTGAAAAAATAGAACGTCAGCTTGTTTCAAAGGCGTTGCTACGCAATAAATGGAATTATACAAAAGTTGCGAAAGAGTTGGGATTATCACGGGTTGGATTAGCGAATAAGATCAAGCGTTACAATATTGAACAATCACTTATGTTCTCGAAATCGGTCGGAGGATAAAATAAATGAACGATGTTGATAAGGAAGAAGACGTTTTTCAACTTCAATCGCCGACTTTTGATGACGACGGAACTGCGACGGAATCAGCATATAAAGATTTGGGAATAACACCGCTTGCCAAACAACTGAAACTTGCGCCCGAACAAACAAATGGACATTGGTGTAGTCGTTGTCAAGGAATTTGGTTTGGTTATACACTTGAAACCGAATGTCCAGCCTGTGGCAACCGTCACGGTTAATTTTCCTGCAAACTAAGTTTACGTTCTATATCTCATTGCAAACTAAGTTGACGGTATTAATCAATTTCAATTATTCAAATATAATAAACAAGCACTAAAATCCGATAACGCCCCGTGGCACAAGTTTTGCACCCCAAACTCCATAAGTGATTAAAAGTATTAGACTTTTAATAAATAAGTTTAAACGGTCAACATTCTAAATAAATAAATTAAGGAGTTATAAAAATGGCAAATTTGCTTTGGTTACAAGGAGGCGCGTGTTCAGGAAATACGATGTCTTTTCTGAATGCCGAAGAACCGAGTGCGTGCGATTTGGTTACGGACTTCGGAGTCAATGTTTTGTGGCATCCGTCGCTTGGTGTAGAGCTTGGTGATAATCTGCAAAAAATCCTGCGCGATTGCGCTTCGGGCGAAATCCCGCTCGATATTTTTGTATTTGAAGGTTCGGTTGTCAACGCGCCGAACGGCACGGGCGAATGGAATCGGTTCGCGGGACGACCGATGAAACAATGGGTTCGAGAATTAGCCGATGCGGCAACATTTGTCGTAGCGATCGGCGACTGCGCGACGTGGGGCGGAATTCCCGCAACCGCGCCTAATCCGTCCGATTCTGAAGGTCTTCAGTTTTTGAAACGCGAATATGGCGGCTATCTTGGAAGAGATTTTAAAGCCAAATCCGGCTTACCCGTTATAAATGTTCCGGGCTGTCCGGCGCATCCTGACTGGATCACGCAAATCGTTGTCGCAGTTGCCACGGGACGCGGCGGCGATCTGACATTGGACGAATTTCAACGTCCGAAAACTTTCTTTCAAAGTTTTACGCAAACCGGCTGCACGCGCAATATGCACTATGCGTATAAAGTTTCGGCAACCGAATTCGGACAGCGCAAAGGTTGTCTTTACTATGATTTAGGCTGTCGCGGTCCCATGACGCACTCACCGTGTAACAGGATTTTATGGAATCGGCAATCATCAAAAACACGCGCCGGAATGCCTTGTTTGGGTTGCACCGAACCGGAGTTTCCGTTTTTCGATTTAGCCCCGGGAACGGTTTTCAAAACACAAACCGTAATGGGATTTCCGAAAGAAATGCCCGAAGGCGTGAGCAAACAAGGTTATATGGCAATGACGGCGGCGGCGAAAAACGCGGCTCCGGCTTGGGCGGAACAGGACATTTTTGTCGTTTAGAAGTTTGTCAGAATAGTTTCAGCAGACAGGAAAGTTTTGGGGTAACTACTTCAGTCACTAACTACAAACTGTTCTGGTAATATTGCAAAGGAGCAGGAGAAAAATTATGGCAGTTCAAACATTAGATATTTCGCCCGTCGGACGGGTTGAAGGCGACTTGGATGTCCGCGTTGACATTACTGACGGCGTAGTTACAAACGCTTGGACGCAAGCGGAACTTTTTCGCGGTTTCGAAATCATCTTGCGCGATAAAGACCCGCAAGCCGGACTTGTGGTAACGCCTCGAGCTTGCGGAATCTGCGGCGCATCGCATCTGACTTGCGCGGCTTGGGCATTAGATACGGCGTGGAACGCGGAAGTTCCGCGCAACGCAATTTTGGCACGAAACTTGGGTCAAATTACTGAAAGTCTGCAAAGTCAGCCGCGTTATTTTTACGGGCTTTACGCCATTGATATGACCAACAAAAAATATCGCGGAAGTAAATATTATGAAGAGGCTTGCAAGCGTTTTGCTCCATTTACGGGAACCTCTTACGAACAAGGCGTAACGATTTCTGGAAAACCGGTCGAAATTTATGCGATGCTCGGCGGACAGTGGCCACATTCGAGTTATATGGTTCCGGGCGGCGTAATGTGCGCGCCGACTTTGACGGATGTAACTCGCGCTTGGTCAATTTTAGAGTATTTCCGACGCAATTGGCTCGAATCAATGTGGCTCGGTTGTTCGCTGGAAAGATATGAAGAAATCAAGAGTTACGATGATTTTATGATTTGGCTTGATGAAAGTCCGGCGCACGCTAATTCCGATCTCGGATTTTATTGGAATATGGGCTTGGACATCGGTTTAGATAAATACGGCGGCGGAGTTGGTAAATATATTTCGTGGGGATATTTGCCGCATGAAGATAAATATAACAAGCCGACCATCGAAAACCGTAATGCTTCTTTGATTATGAAGAGCGGTATTTACGACAGCGCAAGCGATACGCATGTTACGATGTCACAAGATCGTTGCCGTGAAAATCTAACGCACGCCTGGTATGACGAAACACATTCCGACCAACACCCGTTTGATCGCCGCACAAATGCTGTTAATAATAATGACATTAATTTTGAAGGCAAATATTCGTGGGCGACGGCGGTTAAAGATATAGAATACGGACGTTTGGAAGCCGGACCGTTTGCGCGTCAATTGGTTGCGGGCGGACATCAGGGCGAAGAATGGCAGCATTATGATCCGCTGATTCTCGATATGTATAAAAAAATGGGCGGCGCGAGTTTGCATCTTCGTCAGATCGCGCGAATGCACGAAACGATCAAGCTTTATCGTCAAGCCGAACATTGTCTGCGCGAATTTCGTCTGAACGATTCGTGGTATGCAAAACCGACCGAAAAAGACGGCAAAGGTTGGGGCGCGACGGAAGCTATTCGCGGTGCTTTATGCCATTGGATCGAAGTCGAAGGTGGAAAGATTAAGAATTATCAGATCATTGCCCCGACAACTTGGAATGTTGGACCGCGCGACGGCGATAACAATCTCGGTCCTATTGAATCGGCACTTGTCGGTAGTCCGATTGCCGATCCAACCGATCCGGTCGAAGTCGGTCACGTTGCGCGTTCGTTCGATTCGTGTTTGGTTTGCACTGTTCACGCCCACGATGCGAAAACCGGCAAAGAACTTTCTCGTTTCCGCATTGGTTGATGAGTTAATTTCAAAGGCAAAACGCCGCCGTAAGTCACATACTTTCAGCGGCTTTTGCTTTTACTGTGTTGAACAGAGAATATTAAATCAAACAAATAGGAGCGAGAAATGCACGCCAAAGAAGAAGACGCTCTCCGCGATAAAATTGGACAAATTCTGGCGGACGGTCTTGAAACACAACTTGAACCTTTTCCCGAAACTCACGTCGAGTTTGCAGAATTGTTGGCAGAATTGCGCAAACTCGATGCTGATGATCTCAATGGAAAACTCGTGCTTTCAGGCTTTGCCGACAAACCTTACGGACCGGATCAAATGCGCTGTCTCGAATGTATGTATTATCTCGTTCACCGAAAATGGTGCGATCTGCCCGAACTCGCCGTTCCGGTCGAACCCGATTGGTATTGCCGTCTGTGGAGAATTTAAAGAAATTACGAATTTCAAATTTACGAATAGTAAAAAATGATCGTAAATTCGTAACTTGAGATTGGTAATTCGTAATTTAATATGAACGACGATGTTTTGCGCGAAATACTCGGAAAGATGTTGGCTGACGGACTCGAAACCAATTGGAAAAATCGTGCTTACGATAGCGAATCAGTGGCTAAAGTTGTCGGTCAATTGGAAAAATTAGATCAGGATGATTGGGAACAAAAACTCATAATCGGCGGTTTTACGGATTTTCCATACGGCGAAGATAATGACATCGAACAAAGCTGTGCAACCTGTATGTATTATCTAAAGCACCGTAAATACTGTGAGTTACCATCCCTTGATTGTCCCGTCGAACCTGAATGGTCGTGTATCGTCTGGCGAATCTGAGCCAATTACGAATAAAAATAATCATAAATTCTTAATTTGTAATTCGTAATTCGTAATTGAAAAAAATGCTGACAATAATCGGTTGCGGAAATTCAAATCGAACGGACGACGGCGCGGGAGTTTATGTCGCGCAAAGTCTGCAAAAGTTCTTAAAATCTCAAAATAAACAAAACGTAAAAGTTTTTGATGCCGGAACAGGTGGAATTGACGTAATGTTTCAGGCTCGCGGTTCATCGCGTTTAATAATTATTGATGCGAGTCAATCGGGCAGCGAAGCCGGGGCGATCTATGAAGTTCCGGGCGAGGAATTGGAACGGTCGCGCGAAATAAGTTATAGCCTTCACGATTTTCGCTGGGACGATGCGCTTTTTGCCGGACGCAAGATTTTTCGTGAAGATTTTCCGAAATATGTTACGGTTTTTTTGATCGAAGTCGAAAGTTTGGCTTACGGTCTGGAGCTTTCGCCAAAAGTGAAAATTTCCTCTGAAGATGTCATTAAACGCTTGCAAAAAATAATTAACGAATATGACTGAATCCCCAACAAAGTTACAGATAAAAATCGCTCGCGGCAATATCTATATTTCGTTTGAGACTTATAATAAATATCTCAAAAATATCGAAGCCATCGCGCTTCTTCCGCACGAAAAAGGTGTTTTGATCTTTCCGCTCATAAAGCAATCGGCGGGCGGGTTGCTCTTGAAAGTCAAAAATTTATTGGGTGATCGCGTGATTCACGCGCAGGAATTTTTTCGCAATCAGGGTTTTGAGGAATCATTCGATGAGAAAATTTACGATGTCATTTGGGAAAGTGAGCGTCACGCAATTTTAATCCAAATGTAAACTTAGTTTGCAATTTGAAAAACAAGTTGACAAAATCATTTCTTAGGTCTAAACTCGAAATCAGTCAATCAATTAAATATAAATAAATAATAAAAGGCTGGTAACTTTAACTGTGGCAACTCTTTCCGATGCAAATTTTGAAGCGGCATTGAATGCGATTGAAACCGAAAATGCGACCGACGAAGAAAAAGCCGAGATGCTGATGGAAATGGCGATGGGAATTCAGCAAAAGCCCAAATCCGTCAAACAGTTTGAAGACGCACTCGAGCTTTACAGGCGCGCATTGGAATTTTGCCCAAATGAAGCGGTTTTATTAAAGGCAAGAATTAAGGCGCGTCAGGCAACCGCTTATCAACAACTTCCGACCGGCGATCACAATACACTTTTTATTGCTCAGGACTGTTTTAAGGAAGCCTTACCAGTTTTCAAACAACACGAATTAAAAGAAGAAGCGGCTGAAACCGAACTAAATTTAGGATTGGTTTCGCAAGCCCTTTCGCAAAACGGAATGGGTAAGTTGACGGACGCTATCCAGCATTATCACAATGCTTTACGCACATTTACCAAAGATGACTACCCGCAGGACTTCGCCGTTTTGCATAACAATTTAGCCATCGCCTATCTTTCGATGCCGATGTCCGACGAACGCGGAAAGATGCGCGAAGCATTGGCGGTTCAGTCGTTTGAAGAAGTTTTGAAAGTGATAAATATCATAGATCATCCGAGCGAATACGCGATGATAAACAATAATCTCGGTAACGCACTGCAATATTCTTCGTCGAGTCACGCACTTGCCAACAATCTCCGCGCAATTGAGGCTTACGACGAAGCATTAAAGGTGCGAAATCCACGCGATACGCCGATGGAATATGCCAACACGATTGCTAATAAAGCTAATGTTTTGCGTAATTTACCCGATGAGCCCGAAGATTTATCAAAAGGAAATCGTGAAAACTTGAAGCAGGCATTTACGCTTTATGAAGAAGCACGAGGAATTTTTAAGCATTTCGGACAAATTCAAGGTGTCGAACAAATTTCGGAAACCTTAAAGGAGATCAGTCAGGAATTAACCGCTGCGAAATCAGCGGGAAGCAGTTTTGCAAGCTAATTTTAAGGGGAAAATTATGTCAATAATTGTAATTTTATTTTCGATACTAGTCGGAATAATTTTTGGCGCGGCGGGTGGCGCAATAGCAGGTAAAATTATCGGCGGAAAAGACTTAGGCAATGGTTTCGCTGCATTGATGGGCAGTTTGTTCGGCTTGTCGGCAACGGTTCCGGGCGTGATTATCGGGATAATCATTCTGGCTTTGTGGAGGTAAAAAATTATGTGGGAAATGTTCACCAGTTCGATGCAAATGTTCTTAAAAGGTAAATTGTTCCGCGATAATACAAAGGTCCTCGCCCAAGGCGCAATCGGTGTTGTCGTCGCAATTTTATTGATAATTTTGTTGGGCAAATTCGTGATGCCGATGTGGGCGGCGGCAATCATCGGCGGATTTGCTACAGGTGCATTAATGCCGTATTTATTCAAAAATTTGAAATACGCTTAGACATTTATCACTTACCATTGAACATTTATCAACAAAAATAAATGTTTTCCGATAAATGATAAATGATAAATGATAAATGACAGAAGCAACACAACTACAATCGAACGGTGCGGAAGATTTAGCGCGACTAGCGGGCGATATTGATAAGATCGAATCAATTATCGCTGGTTGGGACGAGCATTATCAGTTATCCGTCACCGCGCTGAAAACTTCGATTGAAGAACTGCACAAAGAAGCGTTGAAACGCTTGATTCGCAGTTTAAAAGACGATCCGGTAGCAGGTTTGAAACTTCGTGAAGTTCTTCAAGATCAAGTAATTTACGGTGTTTTAATATATCACGGATTAGTCAAAGAACCGCTCGAACCGCGCATCAAAAAAGCTCTCGACGCGGTGCGTCCAATGCTACAGGGACACGGCGGCGATGTCGAACTTATCAACATCAAACCGCCCGACACGGTGGAGATTCGTCTTGTCGGTTCGTGTCACGGCTGTCCGGCTTCGGGGCAGACTCTGACCGAAGGCATCGAAAAATCCATTAAAGAATATTGCCCGGAAATCGTCCACGTCAATCAGGTCAGCCGCGGTCGTTCCGAATCGGAAAATGCCGAACAGAAAATTTATTTCATCAGCCCGTTCGCTTCCAACTTAAAGGAAAAATGGCTTGAGGGTTGTGTGATAGCCGACATTCCCGAAGGTCGCATAATCGAAAAAACTATCAAGGATCGTTCCGTTTTGCTTTACAAACAAGGCGATATTGTTAGTTGCGTTGATAATATCTGCGCGCATCTCGGAATGCCTTTGGAAATGGGCGAGATCATTGACGGGAAAATCACCTGCCCGTATCACGGCTTTGAATATCTGCTCGAAACGGGCGAATGTCTGACTGTTCCCGAAGTTCAATTAAAGGTTCACGCAGTTCGTGTCGTCGGCGAGAAAGTTGAAATTCGATTGGAAGAATAGTCCGATTTTGGATTTTGGATTTTAGATTTGTTTTCGACTTTTCAAAAAATCCAAAATCCAAAATCCAAAATCTAAAATTGAAATGACTCAAACTTTGCGTGTAAAACTTAATTCGACAATTCGGCAAGACGATTATTTGTCGCAAAATGCCGCGAGTCCGCTGTTACAGCCGATGCCCGAAGTAATCTTGGGATTGCCGGATAACGGGGATCAAATGGTCGTTTCGGTCAAACCGACACCGACGACGATTTTCGGCAGTCGCGGCGGTGCGATTTTAGAAGATGATTCGCTGTGGATCGCCGACACCGGGCATCATCGTCTGCTCGGCTGGAAAAAATTGCCGACCGAAGACAACACGCCTGCCGATCTGATAATCGGTCAATCCGATTTTTATTCCGAAGGTCGAAATGCAAAATCGGAAATAAATTCTTATTCGTTAAATGTGCCGACGGGCGTAACGGCTTGCGGGAAAGGTTTGGCAGTTGCGGATGCTTGGAATCACCGCATTTTGATCTGGAATGAAACGCCGACCGAAAAAAATCAACCGGCTGACATAGTTTTAGGTCAGACTGATTTTTTTTCAGGCGAAGGCAATCGCGGAAGCGACGCGCCGACCGATGAAACGCTTTTCTGGTGCTACGGTATTTTCTGGGACGGCGAGCGTTTATGGGTTGCCGACACGGGAAATCGGCGCGTACTAATGTGGAACGGTTTGCCGACCGTAAACGGGCAAAAAGCCGATCTGGTTCTAGGTCAAAAAGATTTTATTACACGCGACGAAAACGGCGGCGAAGAACCGAACGCGACGAGTATGCGTTGGGCGCACGCGATCACGATTTGGCGCGGAAAACTTTGCGTGACGGACGCGGGAAACAACCGCGTGATGATCTGGAATGAAATTCCCCAAAAGACGAATCAGCCGTGTGATGTCGTTCTCGGACAAAAAGATTTCACGCTCGTTGACCATAATCAAACGAATTATTTTCCGATTGCAGCAGGCTTAAATATGCCTTACGGAATCACGGCAGTCGGCGATTGGCTGATCGTTGCCGACACCGCCAGTTCGAGACTTTTAGGCTGGCACATTAACGATTGCCAAAACGGAACGCCTGCTAAACTGCTCGCCGGACAAGACACTTTTCAGGATAAAGGCGACAACCGCTGGGCAATGCCCGTGCGCGACAGCCTTTGTTGGAGTTATGGAATTTATTCCAAAGGCGAAACGGTCATAGTCAGCGATTCGGGCAATAGTAGGACCATGCTTTGGAAAGTTTCGGACGAAATAAAGGCTACGATTTAAATGTTAGATTCAACCGCAACAAAATTGGAAGAAAAAGAAATTGCCGAAAAAATTATCATTCGCGGTTTGGTGCAGGGCGTTGGTTTTCGTCCGAATATCTGGCGGCTGGCGAAAGAATTTGATGTTTGCGGTTCAGTCATCAATAACGGCAACGGTGTCGAAATTATCGCTCAAGCGTCTGCCGAAAATCTCGAAAAATTTATTTCTGCCGTCGAAAAAGATTCACCGAAACTGGCGCGGATTGACGAAATAATTCGGATGAAGATCGAAACTTTTTCATATATTTCAGAGTTGAAAATCGAAACTAGCGAAACGACCGAAGTTCAAACGGGCGTTGTGCCGGACGCGATTGTTTGTGAAGACTGCAAAGCGGAAACGCTCGATCCGTTTGCGCGTCGTTTCCGTTATCCGTTTACGAACTGCACGAATTGCGGACCGCGACTTTCGATCATTGAAAACATTCCATACGACCGCGAAAACACGACGATGCGCGAGTTTAAAATGTGCGCCGAATGTCGCGCCGAATACGAAAATCCGGCAGACCGACGCTTTCACGCGCAGCCGATTGCGTGTTACAAATGCGGTCCGAAAGTCTGGATCGAACGCGCCGATTCCAAACCGTTTGCCATCGAAACTTTCACGATGCTCGACGAAACCGACGCGGTTTGCACTTTGATTCAACGTGGTCATATTGTTGCAATTAAAGGAATCGGCGGATTTCAACTTGCTTGCGATGCGACCGATGAAGAAACGGTTTCACGTCTGAGAAAACTGAAACATCGTGAGATGAAACCGTTTGCGCTGATGGTCAGAGATTTGCAAACTGCCCGCGAATACTGCGAAATCAGCGACGACGAAGCTGAAATTTTGCGAAGGTCTGCCGCACCGATTGTCATTCTAAATCAAATTAAAATTCAAAGTTCAAAATTTAAAATTGCCGAATCGGTTGCGCCGAATATAAATACGCTCGGCGTGATGTTGCCAAATACGCCTTTGCAACTTTTGATTATGCGGCGAATGACGCGACCGATGGTTTTGACTTCGGGCAATTTTTCGGACGAACCGCAGGAAATTGATAACGAAAAAGCCGTCGAAAAACTCAGCAAAATCGCCGAATATTTCGTGATGCACAATCGTCCGATTGCTCAGAGAGTTGACGATTCGGTCGTCAAATTTATGGCGAATGACTCGCGAATTTTCCGCCGCGCAAGAGGTTTCGCTCCAGCTTCCGTTCGTTTGCCGAAAGGTTTTGAAAACGCGCCAAAAATTATGGCATTCGGCGGCGAACTGAAAAACACTTTTTGTCTGCTCAAAAACGGCGCAGCGATTTTGTCGCAGCACATTGGCGACCTCGAAGACTCGGCGACATTTGCGGATTATCGGCATAATTTGAAACTCTACAAAACGCTGTATCAACATCAGCCAAGCATATTAGTTTGCGATCTACATCCCGAATATCTTTCGAGCAAATTAGCGCGGGAAAAGTCTGAAACGGAAAATTTGCCGATTGTCGAAACGCAACATCATCACGCGCATATCGCGGCTTGTCTGGCGGAAAATAATATTGCGATTGATGCCGAACCTGTCATCGGTGTTGCGCTTGACGGACTTGGTTTCGGCGACGACGGAACATTTTGGGGCGGCGAATTTCTGCTTGCTGATTACGCAAATTATAAACGTCTGGCGACTTTTAAACCCGTTGCGATGCTCGGCGGCGAACAGGCGATTCGCGAACCTTGGCGCAATACTTACGCGCATCTGTTGGCGGAAATGGGTTGGGCGAAATTTGCGATGAATTATGCTGATCTGGAATTGTTTGAATTTCTGAATGCGAAACCGCGTGAACTGCTCGACGGAATGTTGCAGAAAAATATAAATTCACCGTTTGCGAGTTCATGCGGAAGATTGTTTGACGCGGTTGCGGCGGCAATCGGAATCGCTCGCGAAAAAGCTTTTTACGAAGGTCAGGGCGCGGTCGAGTTGGAGCAGACCGTTGACGAAAAAACTTTGCGCGAAGAAAACGAATTACTCGCTTATCCGTTTTCGATTCCGCGATTGCCGGTTTCAAATCTGCCGTATATCGAACCGCTCGCAATGTGGCAGGCAATTCTCGGCGATCTGATTTTGAAGACTCCGAAACCTGTGATGGCGGCGCGTTTTCATAAAGGTTTGGCAAAAGTTATTGTTGAAATGATCGAAAAATTGAGCAAATACGAAAGCGGCGAAGATGAAGTCAAAACCGTCGCACTTTCGGGCGGAGTTTGGCAGAACAAAGTTTTGTTTGAAGAAGTTTTGCGAAGATTAGGCGAGAAAGAATTTACGGTATTGACGCATCGCCATTTGCCGACCAACGACGGCGGACTTGCGCTGGGACAAGCGACCATCGCGGCGGCGAGATTGATAAAAGATAAAAGGGGAGACTGAGTTTATGTGTTTAGGAATTCCGGGAAAAATTGTTGCGATTGATGAAAATATTCCGAAACTGGCGACGGTAGATGTCGGCGGCGTGCGGCGGGCGATAAATATTTCGTGCATTGTTGACGAAGATCATCCGCCTGAATCTTGCGTTGGCAATTGGGTTTTGGTTCATGTCGGTTTTGCGATGAGCCGCATCAACGAGGAAGAAGCCGCCAAGACTTTGCAACTACTCGAGGAAATGGGCGAAGTCCAAGCCGAGATCGAAGCGATGAAGGCTTCGGGAATGGCTTAAAATTACGAATTACGAATTATACTGTTAATTCGTAATTGAGTAAAATGACTGACAATTCGACAAATTTTCTTTATCCATTTTTGCACGGTGAGCGGCAGGACGTTTCGCGGATGGATATTGCTTTGCTTGAATCCGTGAAACAAAAAGCGCAACACAGCATTGATGTCAAAGAACGATTTTTTGCAGAAAATGCCGGAGAAATTGTCAAAATCGCCCGTGCGATTGCCGAGGTTTACGAAGCGGACGGCAGACTTTTGACGATGGGCAATGGCGGTTCGAGTTGCGATGCTTCGCACATCGCGGTCGAATTTCTTCATCCCGTTACGGCAGGTCGTCCGGCGTTGACGGCGGTTAATCTGGTCGCGGATACGGCGATGATGACGGCGGTCGGCAACGATGTCGGTTTTGCCAATATTTTTACGCGGCAGATCATCGCACAAGGCAGAAAAGGCGATGCCGTGATCGGGATTTCGACGAGCGGAAATTCGGAAAATCTGATCGGCGCATTTATTAAAGCGAAGGAAATGGGAATCGCAACCATCGGACTCGCCGGCGGTGACGGCGGACAGATGAAAACTTGTGATGCGGTTGATTTTTGCCTCGTCGTGCCAAGCGACAGCATTCATCGCATACAGGAATGTCATGTGGCGATTTATCACATTCTTTGGGATTTAGTTCATACGTTATTGGCAGATAAACGTGGTGGTTTATGAAATTGGCTTTAAAGATTCATCCAGTTATGGTTGAGGGCATTTCAGTTGGAAAAGTTGAAATTATAAAACTACTTCGTCAACGATTAAATTTAAGTTTGACAGATGCCAAATCGTATGTTGATAGATGTGTTTTTAATGAAGAAACCGTTCTGATTCCTATTCCAGTTGATTTTGAAATTGAAACACTATTAATAGAAATAAGAGGATTGGAAACTCCAGCAAAGATTGAAGCATTGGTAGTAGAGAAGTAATTATGAAATACGTTGACGAATTTCGAGACCCTGTAAAAGCAAAAACTTTGCTCAAAGAGATCAACCAACTCGTTGAGAAAATAGATATTGTGAAACGGCGACCGCTGCAAATTATGGAAGTTTGCGGCGGACATACGCATTCGATCTTTCGTTACGGTTTGCAGGATATGCTGCCGAAATCGGTTGAATTCGTTCACGGTCCGGGTTGTCCGGTCTGCGTTCTGCCGATGGGCAGAGTCGCCGATTGCGTTGCGTTAGCCGAACTTCCGCACGTTATTTTTACGACGTTCGGCGATGCGATGCGCGTTCCCGGTTCGACCAAAAGTTTGCTTCAGGCAAAAGCCGAAGGCGCGGATGTCAGAATGGTTTATTCGCCGCTCGATTCGTTGAAACTGGCGCGTGAAAATCCTGACAAGGAAATAATTTTCTTTGGTTTAGGTTTTGAAACGACGATGCCAAGCACGGCTTTGACGGTAATTCAAGCGAAAAAAGTAGGCTTGAAAAACTTTTCGCTTTTTTGCAATCACATCACTATCATCCCGACGATCAAGGCGATTCTCGATTCGCCGCAACTCGAAATTGACGGCTTTCTTGGTCCCGGTCACGTTTCGATGGTTATCGGAATTTCGCCGTATAATTTTATCGCCGACCATTATAAAAAACCGATTGTCGTCGCCGGATTTGAACCGCTCGACGTTTTGCATTCGATGTGGATGGTCATCAAACAACTCGCCGAAGGTCGCCACGAAGTCGAAAATCAATATGCCCGAATCGTTCCCGATCACGGCAATAATGCGGCTCTCGAAGCCGTGCAGGAAGTCTTCGAACTCCGCGAATTTTTTGAATGGCGCGGGCTTGGTTCAATAGATCATTCGGGCGTTAGGATGCGCGAAAAATACGCCGATTTCGACGCGGAGAAAAAATTCCCCGTGCCGAATCTAAAAATCGCCGACCCAAAATCGTGTCAGTGCGGCGAGGTTCTAAAAGGTGTCATCAAACCGCATCAATGTAAGATTTTCGGAACGCAATGCACGCCCGAAACGCCGCTCGGCGCATTAATGGTTTCAACCGAAGGCGCGTGCGCGGCTTACTACAATTACGGTCGGACGCATATTACGAGAAAGGCAGCGGTTTAAATAAATGACACAAGAAACACCACAAAGAAAATTGCGCGAAGCGAAAATAAATATGGCGCACGGCAGCGGCGGCAAGAAAATGCGCGATCTGATCGAAGACGTTTTTCTTTCGGCGTTTCATAATCCGATGCTTGCGCCGCTCGAAGATCAAGCTGTGATGAATCTTGCCGAATTAGCGAAAAACGGCGATAGACTGGCGTTTACGACCGATTCTTATGTTGTCAGTCCGTTGTTTTTTCCGGGCGGAAGTATCGGAACTTTGGCGGTCAACGGCACGGTCAACGATCTGGCGATGAGCGGCGCGAAACCTTTGTATCTATCGTGCGGAATGGTTTTGGAAGAAGGTCTTGACGTTCAGACTTTGCGCGATGTTGTCGAAAATATGCGCGAAGCGGCGGAAATCGCCGGAGTTTCAATCGTCACGGGCGACACGAAAGTCGTCGAACGCGGCGCGGCGGATAAACTTTTTATCAACACTTCGGGCGTTGGCGTTATTCCGAAAGGTGTGAATATTTCTGCTTCGAGAGCAAAAGTCGGCGATAAAATTATCATCAACGGTTTTCTCGGCGATCACGGATGCGCGATTCTTTTGGCGCGAAACGAACTCGCGCTCGAAACGGATATTGAAACCGATTGCCAGCCGTTGCACGAATTAGTCCGAAAAATTCTTGCCGTTTGTCCCGACATTCATTGTCTGCGCGACGCAACACGCGGCGGTGTCGGAACGGTTTTGAATGAATTTGCCGAAAGTTCAGATGTCGGAATAAAGATCAACGAAAATGCTCTGCCGATGCGCGAAACCGTCAAAGGCGCGTGTGAGATTCTCGGACTCGATCCGCTCTATCTCGCCAACGAAGGAAAACTTCTCGCTGTCGTGCCGCCCGATTTTGCCGACCAAGTTATCGAAGAAATGCGTAAACATCCGGCGGGAAAAGATGCGGCGATTATCGGCGAAGTCATTGAAAGTAATCATCCGATAGTAACGATGAACACGGTTTTCGGCGGTTCGAGAATCGTTGATTTACTTGTCGGCGAACAATTGCCAAGGATTTGTTAGGAAGAAATTTTAGCCACAGATAAACACGAATGGACACAGATAAAGCAATTGATAAGAACACATTTAATGGTTTATTTATCTTTTCTTGTCCGTGTTTATCTGTGCAAATCTGTGGCTGATAATTCTTAAATTTCCAAAATGCACGAACTCGGAGTTACCAGAAATGTGGTCGCCATTTGTGCCGAAAATTCAAACGGCGCGATTGTCAAGCGCGTTACTTTGGAGATCGGCAAATTGAGCGCGATTATGCCCGATGCCATCAGGTTTTGTTTTGACATTTGTGCGAAAGGAACAGTCGTCGAAGGCGCAATACTTGAAATTTTAGAGATTGCCGGACTTGGTAAATGCAAAACCTGCGGCGAAACGGTCGAATTGAAACAACTCGTCGGACGTTGCTTGTGCGGCAGCAATGATCTCGAAATCATTGCCGGAGAAGAATTAAAAGTTAAAGAAATGGAAGTGTAAATCTATGTGTGTAACCTGCGGTTGTTCCGATAAAGAAAAAATTACCGTCGCCGATAAGGACACGGGCAATGTGAAAATGATGTCGCACGACAAAGCGCACGCAGACGGACACGCGCATTCGCACGGCGCGGCGGCAGTCGCGGCAAAAATGCATTCGACAACTATCGAACTCGAACGGGAAATTCTCGGGAAAAATCAACTCATCGCCGAACATAATCGCGGCTGGTTTGCCGAAAAAAACATTCTCGCGCTCAATCTCGTCAGCTCGCCCGGTTCGGGCAAAACGACTCTGCTCGAAACGACGCTCAATGATTTAAAAAATGAGTTTGAAATCTCCGTCATCGAAGGCGATCAGGAAACAATTAACGATGCGGAAAGAATTCGTTCGACCGGGTGCAAAGCCGTTCAAATAAATACCGGAACGGGCTGTCATCTGGAAGCCGAAATGCTGGCGAAAGGTCTGGAAATTTTGAAACCGGAAAACGATTCGATTCTGTTTATCGAAAACGTCGGCAATCTCGTCTGTCCGGCGATGTTCGATCTCGGCGAACGCGCCAAAGTCGCTATTTTATCCGTCACCGAAGGCGAAGACAAACCGCTCAAATATCCGCATATGTTTCGCGCTTCGCAGCTGATGATTTTAAATAAAATTGACCTTCTGCCGTATGTAAAATTCGATGTCGAAAAATGTATTGCTTACGCAAAAGAAGTCAATCCGAATATCGAGATTTTGCAGGTTTCCGCGACAACAGGCGAAGGAATAAACGAATGGTATGCAAAATTAAAGCAAATGAGAGAGAAAATCTAAAGACGATATAAAGTAGATAAAGTAAAAGTTTTTTATCAAGAGTTGCACTTACTACTTGAATCCAAGTATTTGTGTTTTTATAACAATAGAAAAAATATTCCCATTTGGTAAATCAATAAAAAAAATTGAAAAATTTGTTTCACACTTGCAACAAGAGGTGATTCGTGATAGATTTGTGTCATCAGTGCAACAAAATACCTTTGACGGTAGGTATTTAGGTGCAGGGAAATAAGGGAAAACATTAAGAAAAATAAAGAATCTAGGAGAAAGCAAAATGAACAATAGCAATAAACCAAAAATCAATCCATTAAGTCGTATGCCGCGCCAACAGCGTCTTGTAATGGCGATTCGCGGCGGTGCGGGTGTCGGCAAGAGTCACTTTATCAGTTCGATGGCGGATGCGGGTTTGGGGAAACTCTGCATTTTCGACACCGAACGCAAGGCGCGTCTGTTGCGCGGAGTCGGACAAAAATTTGACGCACTCGAAATTGAACAAACCGATGAATTGCCTGAATTTATTGACTGGGCATTAAACGGCGAAGGGCGCGAACAAAATTACGGGTGTTACGCGCTCGACAGTTGGGCGGCATATTTCGGGGCAAAACATTCGGAAATGCTCGAAGCGGTTCGTGAAAGAACGGGCGATGCGCTGGCACAACCGAGCGCGGAAGAACTCGCCGCCGACCAGATGATTTTACAAAGTGTTTTGCGAAAACTTTGTATCGAAAGCGGAAAATGCGTTGTTATCGCCGACCAAATCGCCGCCAAAGGCAAAGAAGCGAAAGAAGATAACGAAATCGGGCGCGTTCTGCCGATGACGGCTTCGGGTTTGGAATACTTTGTAGATGTTATGCTGGAAGTTTCGATGCAGGAACGCGATGGTGAAGTCACAAGAGTTTTTCAAGTCGTAAAAAGCAATTCACCGGCTTTTGAAGTCGGTTTTGAAATGACCGGAAACATTGGTTTTAAAGATTTCCTCGAATATATGAAAGGCGAACAGGCATTAGAACTCGCCTTTGACGAGCCGGCAAAATCTGACGTGCCGGAATATATCGAAGACAAAAAACCGCTTTCGATTGCGCCGAATACGATGACGATTGAAGAATTAATCAAAAAAGCGACCGACAACGGCTTTAAACAATCCGACATTGTAACGGGAGCGAAGATTTATCATAATCAATCGAATATCTATCATTTAACAATGGAGCAGATTATTGATCTAGACCGCCGGATAACGGCACGAATCGAAAAAACACCGCCACATATTAAAGAAGTAAAAAACGACAAACGCGCAAAAGCGGCGTAAAAAAGTTTTGCCGGGTAAAAGCAAAAGGCGAAGAACAAGCAGGGTTAAAAAGGACAAGGGAAGTTTCGGGAAAATTTCTTTTGTCTTTTTTTGTTTTTAAATAAATTTTAGGAGAAAAAATTATGGGGAAAATTATTTTAGGCGTGATTGTCGGATTTATTGTCTGGTCAATTATTTGGGTTGGCACTGATGCTTTATTGACAACTTTTTCGCCGGATTGGTATGGAAAAAATAGTATCGAATTTCAGAAGGCGGCAGAAAGCGGGCAACCTTTCAAAACCGAAACTTTGATGACGATCTTTGCACTTTGTCTAAGAAGCTGTTTTAAAACTCATAAAGGTTGTAATCGGCGAAGCATTACACGAATCATCGCAATCTGAATGAGCGTTTCGCTCGTTTTGGTAAATCGCTCATAATCTTTTGATAATCGCCGATGATTATTGAGCCACGC
>JANMAA010000045.1:0-24659 GCA_031359215.1 Acidobacteriota bacterium
TACACGGCGGACGGCAAGATTCAAAGGCTTCGATTAGGCAATGGACGTTGGGAAAGTGCAAAGTTCAATGAGAGATTGCAAGTAACCGAACTTGCTTTAGGAAGTTCCAACGGCGATGGTAGTTTGTGGAAATTAGGTTACGAGTATGGCGAACTGAACACGGACGGCACAACCGTCAACACCGCCAAGAACACAGGCAATATCGCCAAACAAACAGTCAGTTTCAATGGTCTGGCAAACCCGTTTGTGCAGACTTACAAATACGATTCACTTTATCGAATCACCGAAGCAAAGTAAACAATCAACAAACAACAGAATTGGATTCAAGGTTTTGGGACGATGCCTTTTTTGAAATTACCGTTCTTAGTTCTTCTAAATTCCGTTACCAATACGTTACCAAAAGTTGACTAGAGAAAGATAAAGTTGAATAATTGAAACACTTCACACACAGCATAACTTATTGATTTATTTGATAAAATTCAACTATTCAACATTCTTTGAAATGAATTGTCAACGGATTCATAACCCCGAGGTCGAGTGTTCAAGTCACTCTCCAGCCACCACGAAATTTCAAACAATTATAATAAAACGAATAGAAAAAAAGCCGTGAACTTAATTCTCACGGCTTTTTTTTTCAAATTATTTGAAATTATTCTGCTTGATTACGACTTTTTCATTTCTTTCATATCTTTTTTCATCTCTTTCATATCCATCGTATAGCTGTCATAAATCGTTTTTATCCAAGCATCGGTTTTGATAAAACCATCGCCCCACGATTTATATTTTTCGGGCAAACCGGCTTTTTGAATTTCTTCGAGTGATTTTTTCTTGTCCATTGCCTTTCTTACTACGTCTGTTGTTTCGACCAACATTTGACGGTAAGTTTTTAGACCATCGAGTGTGGAAACTTCGCCGTGTCCGGGAATGAGTTTTGCATCTGACGGGATTTGGGTGATTAGTTCGCCGACATTTTTTATCAAACCCGGCACGCTTCCGCCACTGTTCAAATCAACGAACGGGAATTTACCGGCAAAAAAATCATCGCCGAGATGAACGACGTTGGAAGCGGTAAAAAATAAAACCGTGTCGCCGTCGGTATGACCGTTGGGAAAATGAACGGCACGGACTTCTTCGCCGTTGAAATGAATCGAAACGCTGTTGGCGTAAGTAATCATCGGCAAGCCGAGGGCTGAAAACTTAGTGTCCGCCAGCAGACGTTTGCGAACATTGTCCTGCGCGATGATCGTTGCATCTTTGCCGAAAACCGGGTTTCCGCCCGTATGGTCGCCGTGAAAATGCGTATTGAATACAAATCGCGGCGTTTCACTTCCGAGTGCCTTGAGCGCGGCTTTGATTTTGTCGGCAATCCGTTCAAATTGATCGTCAATCATTAAAATGCCGTCCTTTCCCGCCGAAATTCCGATGTTACCGCCTTGTTCGTATAAAACATAGACATTTCCGGCTACTTTTTCGGTCTTGATAACCACATCTTGCTGAATATGATTGTCGTGTCCTTCGATCAAAGAATCATGCGCCATCAAAGGCGTGACAAACAAACTTACAAGCACGATACTAAATAAAATTTTTCGCATAATTTCTCTCCTGGTTTTTCTTTTACAAAGTTGGTCTTTAAAACATATCACGCTTGCTTGACTTTAACTATTTTAGTGATAAAACATTCTTGAGTCTATTTTATATCTCCCAACAAAAATCGTGGTAAGAGTTTTACAAAACTGATCTTGAGAGGATAAAAAAATGAAAAACCAATATGTATTTTTTAAGCGACTTGCTCCTGTTTTTGTTTTTGTCGTGATGATAATTTTCGGGGCGAACATTTCGTTTGCCCAAGCGGACAAAATGGAAATGAAAGACAAATCGTTATATGCACGGCTTGGCGGTTATGACGCACTCGCGGCTGTATCCGATGATTTTATTACGCGTCTGGCATCAAGCAAGCGGCTTGGGCGATTTGTTGTCGGTTTAAGTGATGATTCCAAAAAGAAACTTCGTCAGCATCTGGTCGAATTTCTCTGTAATGCGACGGGCGGTTCTTGCCTTTATCTCGGGCGCGATATGAAAACCGTTCATACAGGTCTCGGAATAAACGAGGAAGATTGGAAAGAAAGCGTTAAACTTTTGACGCAAACGCTGGATAAATTCAAAGTTCCGGCGAAAGAGAAAAACGAAGTCTTAGGCGCAGTCAGCAGTTTGAAGCCTGACATCGTTGAGAAAAAGTAAAAACCGAATAAATAAAGTTGGCAAATTGTTATCTCGTCAATCTGGCAGAAATTTCTCGTTTCTGCCTTTTTAATTGACAAAAGACTTTAGCAAGCTAATATAAAACTAATCGACCGTTCAAATACTTTGGAGAAAAAATGGAATCTACATTTTCATACGACGCAATTCCTTATCCGAGCAAATTTTTTTTGCAAACACACCCCGACCGCCTTGCTACCATCGCTACGCTTTCGGGTATGACACCGCCATCAGTTAAGCGATGCCGCGTTCTCGAACTCGGTTGCGGCAACGGCAGCAATCTTATTTTTCTTGCATATAATTTGCCTGCCGCAAAATTTGTCGGCGTAGATTTAGCTGAAAATCATATAGTTTATGCCAAAGATGCGGCGGGAAAGTTGAATTTATCGAACACGGAATTTCACCAACTCGATATTATGAAAATGTCCGTTGAAGAATTCGGGAAATTTGATTACATCATCGCGCACGGTTTATATTCGTGGATTCCGCCGTTTGTGCGCGAAAAAGTTTTATCGCTTTACCGCGAAATGCTTGCGCCGAACGGTGTCGGCTATGTCAGCTATAATGCTTATCCGGGCGCACATCTCCGCGATTTAGGTCGCGGCATTATGCACTTTCACGCACAGAAATTTTCCGAACCCGTAGAAAAAATTCAAAACGCGATTACGTTTCTCAGTTTCGTAACCGAAAACACGAGTGATACGAAAATGTATAAACCGATGCTCGAATCAGAAGTTGAGCGGCATTTCAGACACGAAGCGGCGGATATTTTTCACGACGATTTATCGGAAAGTTATCAGGCGTTTTATTTTCACGAGTTTGCAGCGAAACTTAAAGAAAACGGCTTGCAGTTTCTTTCCGAAGCCGAGTTTCACGCACGTTCGACACAAACTTTTGCGCCGGAAGTGCGCGAGTTTCTCGACTCGATTGACGATGTTATCGAACGTGAACAATATCTCGATTTTCTGCGTGGACGCGTCTTCAGGCAGACGCTTTTTTGCCATCAGGAAGTCGCACTTAATAATCAACTCGAACCGGCAATCTTAGACAAATTTCAACTGACTTCCGCCATTCGACCAAAATCCGAAAGCCCTGATTTTACCACGTCAAAAGTGGAAAAATTTATCGGCAACAAAGGTTTGGGAATCGAGATAAATCATCCGTTGACCAAAACCGCATTGCTTTATCTCGGACAAATTTGGGGGAAATCAATCGGTTTTTCCGAACTTTTGCAAAAGGCAAAAGAGATTCTCGAAGCCCGAGATTTTGCCGATAAAGATTGGGAAACACAATTCAAAACGGCACACGCGATTTTTTTCCAACTTTGTTTTAATACCGATCTGATCGATCTTTCAGTTTATCAACCGACGGCTTTCACCGAAGTTAGCGAAATGCCAAAAACCAACGCTCTGGCGCGTTGGCAGATGGCGGACGCAAAAAACGTGGCGACGCTTCTCAATAAAGACATAAAAATTGACGACGAAGTTTCGCGGCATCTTCTCGAACTGCTTGACGGAACGCGAAATCGTCAGAACTTGCAGGCGCAGATGCGCGAATTTATTAAAACCAGTGATGAGGTCGAGAATCCACAGGAACTTCTCGACAATTTACCGAATTGGTTGGAAGACAGCCTTACACAACTAGCACGAATGGGAATGTTCGTTTCGTAAATTTGTGAAATTTCAAACTAAAATTGCTGTTCCGAAAGACGCTGCATCAGTTATTTTGTTAAATGATGCGGGCGAAGTTTTGTGGGCGCAGAGAAATCCGGCACTTAAATTTTTAGGCGGCTATCACGCATTTCCGGGTGGAAAACTCGAAACTTCGGACGAAAAGGTAAAAGTTAAAAATTGTGAGGATGATGAACTTGCAAAATTTATTGCGTGTGCGGTGCGCGAAACTTTTGAAGAAGTCGGCGTTTTGCTCGTTCGCAACGGCGATAAACTCACCATCGGTCAACGCGCATCTTTGCACGACGATTTGATCTCGAACCGTATGACTTTTGCCGAGATTCTCGAACTTTGGGTATTATGGATTGATGCGGCGGATTTTTTTTACACGGGATTTTGGACGACTCCGGCGTTTTCGCCCGTCAGATTCAAAACACGATTTTTTCTCGCCGTCTGTCCGCCGAAACAAAAGCCATATCCTGCCATAACGGAGTTGCAAAATATCGAATTTATCAAACCTGTTGACGCTTTGAAATTATGGAAAAGTTCACAAGTTTTGATTGCGCCGCCGGTTTTTATCTCACTACAAACTTTGACGAAGACTTTTTCACCGCAGAGACGCAGAGACGCAGAGATTTTTAGAAATAAACTACAGAAGAACAAATTTGATTTTGAAAACCTTTCTTTCTCAGCGTTTCTGCGTCTCTGCGGTGAAAATCTGCTTAAAAAAGCCGAGAAATTTGACGGCAATATCAATTATCTCGAAATGAATTCGCGGCTGATCTGTTTTCCGTTGAAAAGCGAAACGCTGCCGCCTGCCACACATACCAATTGTTTTATCGTCGGGCGCGAAAAGTTCATCGTTATTGACGCGGCTTCAAATGATGAAGCAGAGCAGAGAAAATTGTTCGACTTGATTGATTCGTTTGCCGCCAGAGGTTTTATTTGCGACACGATTGTCGTGACACATCTGCACCAAGATCATTATGGCGGCGAAACGGCTTTGCAAAAATATCTGCGCGAAAAATTCGGTAGGAAAATTCCGATTTCTGCCCATCAATTAACAGCGGAAAGTTTGCGCGGAAAGGTTAAAATAGAACGCTTTATCGCGGACAACGAGGTTTTTGAACTAAAAGACGAACACGGCAAATCGTTCGAATTGACCGCGCTTCACACGCCCGGACACGCTCGCGGACATCTGTGTTTTTATGATTCGGAATTCGGATTTTTGCTTGCCGGCGATAACATCGTCGGCACGGGAAGTGTTTTGATTGCTCCGCCCGAAGGCAATATGCGTTCTTATTTGAATTCTCTCGAACGGATGAAAAATTTACCTAATCTGCGTTTTTTATGCGGTTCTCACGGTTCGGCGATCTTTGAAGCAAAAGCTAAAATTGAAAGCTACATCGCGCATCGTCTGGATAGAGAACAAAAAATCTTGGACGCAATAAAAACCGGCGCGAAAACTCCGCGTGAAATTGTCGAGAAAGTTTATCAAGATATTTCACCGAAATTGTGGGAACTCGCCGAAAAATCCGTCCAAGCGCATTTGGAAAAGATCGAAAGTGAAAAAGGTTAAAAGTGAAAAAGCTAAGAATCATTTCAACTTTATTAACGATTTCGATTACTTTTTCACTTTTAACCTTTCTAACCTTTTCACTTTGAAACTTTCAATCTTCGCCGATATCTTCGTTCCAAATTTCGGGATTTGCCGTGATATATTGCTTGAGCATTTCGATACATTCGGTTGAATTCAGGTCAATAACTTCCACGCCGTTTTCTTTGAGCCATTCGATTCCGCCCTCAAAATTGACTGCTTCGCCCACAAGAAGCGTGCCGATCTTGAATTGACGAATCAAGCCTGAACAATACCAACACGGCGCAAGCGTCGTTACCAGAATTTTGTCGCGGTAACTTTTTTGCCGTCCGGCTTTGCGAAAAGCGTCGGTTTCGCCGTGAACCGACGCGTCATTTTCCTGCACGCGCCGATTGTGTCCGCGCCCGAGCAGATTTCCCTCATTATCAAAAAGTGCCGCGCCGATCGGGATTCCGCCTTCTTCGAGTCCTTTTCGAGCTTCTTCAATCGCAATATAGAGCATCGCGTAATAATTAAGATTTTCGTTCATAAAGTTTTATTTTTAATATTTAACCTAAGTTACCGATTATGATTTTTTGCCCGCTAATTAACGCGAATTGACGCGAATTAAAGACAATTAAAAAATAATTTGACAAAAAAAATCATTAGCGAAAATTAGCGCAGATTAGTGGGCAAAAATTAATTTCTTTAGTAATTGGCAACTCGGATTATTTATGTAGTTTGCATTTTACGAAACATTGCTTTAATTTTTGCGTAGAACTACTTTTTCCAAATTCAATTGAAGCAGGTAAATCTAAAATGTCCAAAATGTATCTGAAATCGTCGGCGATTTTTGCCGTTTTGTTTGCACTTTTCTGTTTTGTTCCGAACTACGCGCAAATCGCCACGGCAACCCCGGCAAAAAACGATCCGTTAAAAAACTTCCAATATCGCCTCGTCGGACCGTTTCGCGGCGGGCGTGTCGGCGCGGTAGAAGGCATTGCGGCGCAGCCGAATGTTTATTATTTCGGCGCGACGGGCGGCGGCATTTGGAAAACTATTAACAGCGGCGTAAATTGGCAAAATATTTCGGACGGCTTTTTTAAGACCGGTTCGGTCGGCGCGATTGATGTCGCCGATTCCGACACGAACATAGTTTACGTCGGAATGGGCGAAGAAACCGTGCGCGGAAATGTTTCCAGCGGCGACGGCGTTTACAAGTCACTTGATGCGGGCAAAACCTGGAAAAACATCGGATTGACCGACACGCAGCAGATTTCGCGCATTCGCGTTCATCCGAAAAATCCCGACCTCGTTTACGTTGCGGCAATCGGACATCTTTGGGGAAATAACGAACAGCGCGGAATCTTTCGCACTAAAGACGGCGGCAAAACTTGGGAAAAAATTCTTTATCGCAACGCTGAAACCGGCGCGAGTGATCTGATTATTGACCCGACCAATCCGAACACGCTTTACGCCGCGTTTTGGCAAATTAGCCGCAAGCCTCATCGAATGGACAGCGGCGGCGACGGCAGCGGACTTTTTAAATCAACCGACGGCGGTGATTCGTGGACGGAAATTTCGCGCAATAAAGGTTTGCCGACGGGCGTTCTCGGTAAAATAAATATCACCGTGTCGCCGGTTAACGCCAATCGTTTGTGGGCGATGGTCGAAGCCAAAGACGGCGGACTTTATCGTTCGGATGACGGCGGGGAAAATTGGCAAAAGGTTTCTGACAATCCGAATATCAAGCAACGTCCGTGGTATTTCAACCGCGTTTATGCCGACACGGAAAATGCCGATACGGTTTATGTTTTGAATGTGCAGTTTTTCAAATCAATTGACGGCGGACGTAATTTCTCCAACATCGGAGTTCCGCACGGCGATAATCACGATCTGTGGATTGCACCGAATGATGCGAAACGGATGATCGAAGGCAACGACGGCGGTGCAAATGTGAGCGTCAACGGCGCGGAAAGTTGGACGGAACAAGACCAACCGACGGCGCAATTTTATCGTGTCGCGTTGGACAATGATTTTCCATATAACATCTACGGCGCACAACAGGATAATTCGACGGTCAGAATTGCCAGCCGTTCCGATAGTTTTGCGATTACGATGCGCGATTGGTTCGCTGTCGGCGGCGGCGAATCGGGTTGGATCGCACCGCATCCGAAAGATTCGAATATAATTTTTGCGGGAAGTTATGATGGTTTTCTGACACGCTATAATCATAAAACAGGACAGGAACGCAGCGTTGACGTTTACCCCGAAAATCCGATGGGTTCGGGCGCGGAAGATTTCAAATATCGCTTTCAATGGAATTTCCCCATAATGTTTTCGCCGCATCAAACCGACGGCAAATATCCGCTTTATTCGGCGGCGAATATTTTGTTTCGGTCAATGGACGAAGGACAATCTTGGCAAGCGATTTCGCCCGATTTGACGCGCAACGATAAATCGCGCCAAAAATCTTCGGGCGGTCTGATTTCGCAAGATAATACGAGCATCGAATACTACGACACAATTTTTGCAATGGACGAATCGCCTCTCAAACAAGGCGTAATTTGGACGGGAAGCGACGACGGTTTAGTTCAAGTTAGTCAAGACAACGGTGCAAATTGGAAAAATGTAACGCCGAAGGATTTACCCGAATGGATTCAAATCAATAAAATTTACGCCTCGCCGTTTGATGCGGCAACGGCTTATTTTGCCGCAACCAATTATAAAAACGACGATTTGAAGCCGTATCTTTACAAAACCAACGATTTCGGCAAAAGTTGGAAAAAAATCACTAGCGGTATTCCCGAAAATCATTTTACGAGAGCAATTATCGAAGACCCGAACAAACGCGGTTTTCTGTTTGCGGGAACTGAACGCGGGATTTACTATTCGGCAAACGACGGCGAAAATTGGCAGAGTTTGCAGTTAAATCTGCCGGTTGTTCCCGTTACTGATCTGGCGATTCAAAAGCGTGAAAAAGATTTGGTCGTCGCTACGCAAGGACGCGCCTTTTACGTTTTGGACAATCTGCCGATCATTTATCAATTAGCCGATGTCCAAAAAGCCGACGCTTTTCTGTTCAAACCCGAAGACGCATATCGGACTTCGGGTGGTGGTTTTCCGCTTCCGGCAACCGCAACCGTCGGGCGCAATCCGTCAAACGGCGTAGTTGTCAATTATTATTTGAAGGAAAAAGCGACCAAAGAGATCACTTTGGAATTTCTTGACGCAAGCGGCAAAGTGATTCGCAAATTTACCAAAAAGCCTGAACCGACCACGCCGAATCAGCCGACTTCGCCCGAACCGAATAATCCGCCGCCAAATCCCGATCCGCCGCTTACCGTCGAAGCCGGATTAAATACGTTTGTTTGGAATTATCGGATGCCGAATGCGGCAACCATTCCGAATTTGATCTTGTGGGGCGGTTCGCTCTCCGGTGCGCGGGTTGTGCCGGGTAATTATCAGGTGCGCCTTAGTGTTGACGGCAAACCCGTTACAACCGAATCTTTCGCCATCAAAGCCGATCCGCGCCTTGCGACAACGCAGGAAGATTTCGCCAAACAGTTCGATCTGATGATGAAGATCAACGACAAAACTTCGGAAACGCACAATGCGATTTTGGAAATTCGAGACGTGCGCGGACAACTCGAAAACGTCGCCAAAAGAGTAAAATTGCCCGAACAAAAAGATTTGGCGGACAAAGCGCGGGAAATCTCCAAGCAGTTGACGGCAATCGAGGAAGAATTGATGCAGACAAAGATCAAAAGCGGACAGGACGCGCTCAATTTTCCGATAAAATTAAACAACAAAATTGCCGCCCTCGGTTCAACCGTCGATAGTTCCGACGACGCGCCGACCGCGCAATCTTATCTGGTTTATAATGATCTGACGGCGAGAATTGACGCACAACTTGCGCGTCTGGCAAAACTCAAAGCCGAAGACATCACGGAATTTAACAAACAATTCGCGGCGAAAAATCTGCCGGTAATCGTTACGAAGAAGTAAGAAAATTTAACAGGGATGAAGATGATAGACAGGGATATGTAGGAAATTTTATAAAGATTTTTTATCCTCTTCATCCTCTTCATCCCTGTTAAATTGTTCTTGGAGAAACATTGTGTCCCAAAATTTTCAAGCCGGTGATTTTTTAATTTTCCAAATCGAAAGCGCGTATGGACTTTTGCGTATTCTAGCAATTGACGAAATCGCCGGAGATAAAGTCTGGCATTTGGCGGCGTATAACGAGATGTTTCTCGATATTGAGATGGCGGATGCGGCACTTGAAAATTCAAGCAATTTAACTATCAGTTATGCTCATCTTGCGCTAACAAATCGTGCTTTTGAAAGCACCCAAGTAGCGCGAATGAAAAACGAACCGCTGACCGAAGACGAATTAAAGGTTTACGAAGATTGGAAAACTAATGAGAACCGCGAAGTTTCCGATCTTTCAGTGAGATTATTACTCGGATTGCGGTAATCGGACGACTTTTTCCTTGAGATTTTTCGTCGTATATTCGGCAACGCTTGCGGAAACATTGTCGGAAAAATCGGCTTCGTTTAATAATTCTTTGGTGGTAGCGGGCGCAAATTCTTTCGATGTCCTTTCATCTTCTTTACGCTTCGGCTTTGATATTTGTTTTTTTAACAACAAAGTCCGCCAAAACGTCTGCACCTGCCACGCGCACATTGCGATCAGAAATCCCGCCGTCAAGTAGATTATTATTGGTGTATCATCTTTACCGAGAAAAAAATAATAAAGCAAAATTGCCAGCATCAGGCTTACTATTGCCGTCATCAGACTCAAAACCGCATTTGCTTTTAAATGTTCTTCCGGCGTTATTTCCCGCTTTTTGAGATTATTAAAATCCGGCAAAAACTTTCCGCATTGACGGCAATATGTGTTTTCTTCTTGATCGGCTTTTCCGCAGTTCGGGCAAAACATACTTTATGATAAACGGCAAACAACTTTTAATGTTCCTTATTTCGACGTTTAAGTTCCTTGTCAATCAGATCGAGTTCGCGGCTCATTTGTCCCATCACGGAAGTATTTTCCTTTGCCCGCCGAATCAGATACGGCAGCGCATCGGCAACCGGACCGTAAGGCACATATTTTGAAACATTGTAATGATTGTCCGCCAGGATATAGGAAAGATTATCGCTCATCCCGTAAAGCTGCGAGAAAAAAACGTGCGGGTGATTATGTGAAATTCCTTTTTCCTCCAACTTTTGAGCAAGCATCTGAACGCTTCTTTCGTTGTGCGTGCCGGCGACAAAGGCGATTGTTTCGATATTTTCCAGACAATAGTCAATCGCTGAATCATAATCACGGTCAGTGGCTTCTTTGTCAGGTTGAATCGGGGATTCGTATTTCATTTCCCGCGCCCGTGTCCGTTCTTTTTCCATATACGCGCCGCGCACGAGTTTGACCGCTAAAATGTAGCCTTTTTCTTTTGCTTCGGCGTGAGATTTTTTGAGAAATTCGAGCCGGGCGCGGCGGTAAAGCTGAATCGTATTATAGACAATCGGCTGTTCGATATTGTATTTTTCCATCATTTCGGTCGCTAACCGATCAATCGCGTTTTGAATCCAGGATTCTTCCGCGTCAATAAAAATCGGTTGTTCGATAGAATGTGCAAATTCGCAAATTTCATTAACGCGCTTGTTTGTCCGATGCCATTTAGCATTTCCTTTACCATCCAGTTTTTTATTTGAACTGACTTTTTCCAAAGTTCCAAGCGGCGCAATGCCCGTAATTTTGAAAACGGCAAACGGAATTTTATCGTCGTTTTTAGCGCGTTTGAGGTTGAGAATAATTTCGTCCTTGGTGCGTTCAAAATCTTCGTCTGCCGATTTTCCCTCAACCGAATAATCGAGAATCGTCCCGATATTCGAACTGCCGAGTTTTTCAATCGTCGGCTCACATTCTTCAATCGTTTCGCCGCCGCAAAACTGCTTGAATATCGTATTTTTAACTAAACCTTTTATCGGCAAACCCAATTTCAAAGCAAGTTCGGTTGATTTTGTTCCGAGACTTGTCAAAAAAGGCGAGTTCATTAACTTGAAAAGCCAATGCTTTTTCGCAAGTTCGGTATCGGATTTATCGGCAAAAGCAGTTTTTGTATCTTGGAAGTTTAATTTAAATTCACTCATCGGGGTTTCATAATTTCTCGCAGAAATTTCATCGCTTCTTTTGAAAATTTAACGCGGTCATAAACGTCGGATAATTTCAATTTGCATTTGATTGATTCAATCGTGAATATTTCTTTCAATCCAAAATAAGTATAAATTTTCCAACTTTCGTCGTCTTGCCTGATAAAATGTTCAACCATCGGTTTATCCTGCGAAACCAAAATATAATCGGTCAGGGTCGGATTAAATTTCTTATAACGAATAAATTTCGTATTGCGGTCAAAAAGTTCGGTTGATTCGGAGAGAACTTCGATAATAACCTTCGGATTGAGAATGATGTCTTTATGTTCATCGTGATATTCGGGTTCGCCGCAAATTATTACCACATCGGGATATGAAAACATTCCTTTCATCGAAGTTGTTTTTTTATCCGGCAAAATATTACTGGCGATTTTTGTATCTTTTGCCCGTAATTGACAATCTTTACCTTTTAATTGTTGATGAATTTCACTTGTCAGATTCACTGATACAATTCCGTGTCTATTACTTTCGCCTGCCATCGCAAAAATCTCACCGCTGAGATATTCACTGCGTTCAAAAGCGGCGCGTTCCATTTCCAGATATTCCTGAACGGTGTATTCGCGCTTTGTTTCTTCCTTCAATTTCGCAAGTCCCATAAAAATAATTGTATCTCAATTTGCCGAAAAATAAACGCGGATTGTTTCTTTAGCGATTTTCCATTATCATTTTTACTTTTATCAGAGGAAATTTTTATGAGCAAAGGATTAACAAAGAGGTCGGAAAATTATTCAGAATGGTATAACGAGATCGTCAAACGCGCTGAACTGGCGGAAAATTCCGCCGTGCGCGGCTGTATGGTGATAAAGCCTTACGGTTTTGCAATTTGGGAAAAAATGCAGCGGGCATTGGATGATATGTTCAAGGAAACAGGTCATCAAAATGCTTATTTCCCGCTGTTCGTGCCAAAATCTTTTCTTGAAAAAGAAGAAGAACACGCCGAAGGTTTTGCGAAAGAATGCGCCGTCGTAACGCATTATCGTTTGAAAAAAAATCCTGACGGTAAAGGTTTGATCGTTGATCCTGATGCGAAGCTCGAAGAAGAATTAATCATTCGCCCGACCAGCGAAGCCGTCATCTGGAACACTTACAAAGGCTGGATTCAATCGTGGCGCGACCTGCCTTTGCTGATAAATCAATGGGCGAACGTCGTGCGCTGGGAAATGCGGACGCGCATCTTTCTGCGAACCGCCGAATTTCTCTGGCAGGAAGGTCACACGGCGCACGCGACCAAAGACGAAGCCGTCGAAGAAACCAATAAAATGCTCGGCGTTTACGCGACTTTTGCCGAAAACTGGCTTGCGCTTCCGGTAATTCAGGGCGCGAAAACCGCCAACGAAAGATTTGCCGGCGCGGTAGATACACTCTGTATCGAAGGTCTGATGCAGGACGGCAAAGCTCTGCAATGCGGCACTTCGCATTTTCTCGGACAAAATTTTGCCAAGTCTTTTGACGTGCAGTTCGTCAATAAGGAAAACCAACTCGAATATGCGTGGGCAACATCGTGGGGCGTTTCGACGCGTTTGATGGGCGCGCTGATTATGGCGCATTCCGACGATAACGGTTTGGTGCTGCCGCCGAAACTTGCGCCGATTCAGGTCGTCATCGTGCCAATCTATCGCGCCGAAGAAGATTTGGCGACCATCACCGAAAAAATTCAACCGATTATCAGCGAATTAAAATCGAAAGGAATTTCGGTTAAATTCGACGACGACGACAAGTATAAACCCGGCTACAAATTCGCGGAATACGAACTGCGCGGCGTTCCCGTGCGGTTGGGTATCGGGATGCGCGACCTTGAAAACGGCACGATTGAAGTTGCGCGACGCGACACTTTATCAAAAGAATCGCGTTCGATTGAAGGAATCGCCGATCACATCAAAGATTTGCTCGACGAAATTCAGGCGAATATTTATCAAAAAGCCATTAACTTCCGCGAAGAAAATACTTTCATAGTTGATTCGTGGGAAGAATTCAAAACGCAGATCGAAAAAGGCGGTTTTATCCTCGCGCATTGGGACGGCACGGGCGAAACCGAGGAAAAAATCAAGGAAGAAACCAAAGCGACAATTCGCTGTATTCCTTTCAACAGCACTGAAGAAGCCGGAAAATGTGTCTTTTCAGGCAAAGATTCGGCAAAACGCGTAGTATTTGCACGAGCCTATTAAAATAAGAAATATTTTTACCTAGCCTAAGCGGTTTCAAAGTTGCTAAGGAATATGTAAAAAATAACTTATAACCTATTTGAAAAATCAGTTTTTTGTCATCGAAGCTGACCGATAACGTAGCGAAGCGAGTATCGCTACGTTTGGTTAAAAAAGTCTTTCCGTCTTTGAAGCAGACGAACATAAACCGTTGGATGTGTGTCACTTACAGCGACAAATTGGCTACTTTAACAAACCTCTTTTGACAATCGTTATAACTTATTATTTACCTATTCTCAAAAGGAATGAAGTAGCGTAGTGTAAGTTTAAATTTTTGAAATTTGCGCTGAAAGCGCACTTAAGAAAATAGCCGGAGGATGAAACTTCGGGCGAAAAAACTCGCCGAAAAAGGCAACGCGAGCCGCCAAATCGCTATGGCGCAAGTTTTCTGCAACGACGCGATCCAACGCATCGAAGCGGCGGCAAAAAACAATATTGCCGGAATGCTCGAAGGCGACG
Organism: Acidobacteriota bacterium; assembly: GCA_031359215.1. Taxonomy (GTDB): domain Bacteria; phylum Acidobacteriota; class Blastocatellia; order Pyrinomonadales; family Pyrinomonadaceae. The sequence continues at coordinate 14,376 of JANMAA010000045.1, forward strand.
AAGCCAAAATGCTGTTGGTTGCTTTAAAACGCTTCACGAAAAACAATTCGCCTGTTAATACAATCGCGGCAAGACAAAAAATTGCCAATACTTTGATTAGCGCAAATGCTTATACTTTTTAGGTCTGCGATTTTAGATTTGCAATGTTAGATTTGTCCGAAGTCGCAAGGCTTCGGACTTTTTTATTTGTGTGGTAGATTGTAAGCAAAAAACTTCTATGGACAAAATAATTGATATTCTCAAACAATTTGGTATAGATGATCAAGGCATTTTTCTCAAGCTAATGGTTTTGGGAGTTGCAATTCCGGTTGTTTTGGCAATTTTGAAGTTGGGTTGGAAAGCAATTCAGTTTTTGATTTTGCAGAAAAACCAAAGATTGCTCAATCGTGATTTATCGCCTTTTTTTTCTGAGGGCGATGTTAAAAAAGCGACACAGTTTTACATTCCAACAAAGTTTCAAAATGTTTCACCATCGGAAGATGATGAGCCAAGCAGTAAATTTATTGCTTCCGCCAAACAAAAAATAATTCCACTTTTTCTTAAGAAAGTTTTCAAAAGCAATGGCGATGATAACAAGTTTTATTTAATTCTGGCTGATTCAGGAATGGGTAAAACTACGTTTATGATTAACCTTTTTCTCAGTTATAAGAATCAAATTACTTGGTTTGGTCTGAAACCGCAACACAAAATCGAACTATTTCCGCTTGGTTCGCCTGATGCTTTGGAAGCAGTTGCAAAGGTCGAAGACAAAAGGAATACGATTCTTTTACTTGACGCTTTTGATGAAGACATCAAAGCGGTCAGCGACCACAAGGTAAGAATGAAAGAAATCTTGTCTGTTGCCAAAGGATTTCGAGAAATTGTCATAACTTGCCGAACACAGTTTTTCCCATCGGAAGAAGAAGTTCCAACTGAAGCAGGTTATATTAAGACTTACGGCGATGGCGGAACAGAATATAAGTTTCAAAAACTTTATCTTTCTGTTTTTGACGATAAAGATATTAAGCGATATTTGCGAAAACGATTTTCAATATTGCAATTTAGCAAACGTAAAAAAGCAAAAAACATTGTAGAAAAAAGCCCGAATCTTGTCATGCGCCCGATGCTTTTAAGTTATATCAACGATTTGGTTGGCGAAGAAAAGGATTTCAGATATTCTTATGAGGTTTATCAGGTTTTAATAGAAAAATGGATTGAAAGAGAATCTAAAAAACACGGCATTGGTGAAAAATACAAAAGTCCCGAAAACTATCAAAAACTGCTTTATGAATTCTCACAGGAATTAGCTATAAATCTTTACCAAAACAAAGAAAAACGTAGCGGTTATTTTATTAAGCACGATGAGATTCTCACAACCCAATTACAATTAGGCGATGTCGAGAAATATGAAGATTCGGATAAAGATTTGAAAGGTAAGTCTTTGCTTAATCGAAATGCTCAGAGTCAATACAAATTCGCGCATAAATCCATATTTGAATACTTTTTGGCAAAAAAATGTTTTGAAGATTTTGATTTTCTTCAAACCTTTAACTTTGAGGGAATGAGTGTAACCGAAAACTTTTATTATGAAAGATTTTCTGCGAGTTTGAATAAATTGAACGGAGTTTTTATTGAACGCGGATTAGAAATGCGTCTTAACACACTACAAGCAACGAACGTAAAAAACATTAAATCAATAAAGATAAAAAGTTTAGAAAATCTCAATATTTCTTCGTTATCAAATTTAGAAAACCTCACTACGTTGGTAGTTTTTGACAAGAAAAACCTGAATGTTTTATTTGATTTATACCTTTATGGTTGGCATTTGCTAGAACGCGAGAACTGCGAGAACGGCGAGAACGGCTAGAACTGCTAGAACTGCTAGAACTGCGAGAACTGCGAGAACCGCAAGAACGGCGAGAACTGCAAAAAATGCAAGAACGGCGAGAACTGCTTTTGTTTACATCCGATAAAGAATTATTAAAAGAATTGAAATCAATCAATGATTTTCTAAAAGAGATGAAAGAATTAGAGAAAAAACTTCCTAACTGCAAAATCTATTATTGATGCAAAACTTTCAGACAATCGTTATAATCAAACTATGTCAGTTCAAAATCTCGAAATCAACAAAGCCAATCTTTTGAATGTGGTTGTCAGTCTGCCGAAAAATGAGTTTGAAAGATTAATTGCTAACGCTAAAAAGTTACGCAGAAAAACCTCTGAAACCCAAGCATATAAAGAAGTTAGACTGATAAAAAAAGTCAATGAAGCGACTCTTTCTGAAGATGAATACAAGCGTTTTTATGAATTGATTGAAGAAAGACGAGATGAAAATATCAGCGAAAATGAACTTGATGAACTTATCTTGCTGACTGATAAAAGCGAAGAACTGAACGTCAAACGGCTCAAATATCTGCTCGAAATTGCAAACATCCGAAACAAAAGTTTGCGCGAGGTAATGAAAGAACTCGAAATTTTCCCGCCGCAGACAATATGAAATTCTCAAAATCAGTCAGAGAAAAAGTTGAAGCCAGAGCTAAGAAACTTTGCGAATATTGCTTGTCTCCGCTTAACTTTTCGTCCGATCCGTTCTCTATCGAACATATTTTCTCAATTTTCAAAGGCGGCACAAATGATTTAGAAAATTTGGCTTTATCGTGCCAAGGTTGTAACGGTTTTAAGTCAATCAAAACAGAAGCCTTTGATTTAGTAAGCCAAACAACTGCGTCGTTTTACAATCCCCGAAAAGATGTTTGGAGCGAGCATTTTATTTGGAACGAAGATTTTACGGAAATAATCGGTTTATCCGCAAAAGGTCGCGCAACAATAAAAACTTTGAAACTAAATCGGCAAAGAGTCATAAATTTGAGGAGACTTTCGATAATGGCTGGCGAGCATCCGCCGAAATAATTTGCTGATGCACCAATGACGGAAAATTCACATTCTTTTCAAAGATTTCAACTTTCAAATTCGTCCGAAGTCGCAAGATTTCGGACTTTTTTTGCTTTCAATTGCGGAAAGCCGGCTATCGAATGTATAATTCGCAGTAACAAAGCAATACAAATTAGCCGAATCCGAAGGAAAATTCTAATGTCAAAAAAATTAATCTGCTTGCTGGTTTTCTGTTTTTTCGCAGCCAATATTTTCGCACAAACTCCAAAAAATACCGATCCCAATGATAACAACAACATTTTCAAGCCGTTGAAATGGCGTTCGATTGGACCGTTTCGGGGCGGGCGTTCGAATGCGGCGCACGGCGTGGTCGGCGATTCCAAAACTTATTATATGGGAACGACTGGCGGCGGCGTTTGGAAGACGGAAGACGCGGGCGTTTCGTGGCGAAATATTTCGGACGGATTCTTTAAAACGGGTTCGGTCGGCGCGATTGCGGTCGCCGCGTCAGACCCGAATGTCGTCTATGTCGGAATGGGCGAACACGCGGTGCGCGGCGTGATGACGCATTCGGGCGATGGCGTTTATCGTTCGACCGATGCGGGAAAGACTTGGAAAAAAATGGGTTTGGACGGAACTCGGCATATTTCGCGGATCATTGTTGATCCGAAAAATCCCGATGTCGTTTATGTCGCGGCGCAGGGCGCGTTATACGGCAGTTCAAAGGAGCGCGGAATTTATAAATCAACCGACGGCGGCGCGACGTGGAAAAATGTTTTGTATGTGGATGAAAAAACGGGGGCGGCGGAGCTTTCGATGGACGCGAATAATCCGCGCGTTTTGTATGCGGCGATGTGGGAACACGGTCGCCTTCCGTGGAAGGTGATCAGCGGCGGCGCGGGCAGCGGTTTGTATAAATCAACCGACAGCGGCGAAACCTGGGAAAAGATGACGGAAGGTTTGCCGACGGAATTGGGCAAAATGGCGATTGCCGTCAGCCCTTCAAATTCCGAAAAAGTCTATGCTTTGATCGAAAGCGATTCGGAAAAGGATTTGGGTGGTTTGTTTGTTTCAAACGATGCCGGCAAAAAATGGAAACGGATTTCCGACGATAATCGCCTGACGCAAAGAGCCTGGTATTACATCGAATTGTTCATTGACCCGAAAGACGATAATACGGTTTACGTTCTCTCCGCGCCGGCTTTGCGTTCAAATGACGGCGGGAAAACCTGGGAAAATCTATCGGGAACACACGGCGATTATCACAATCTGTGGATCAATCCCGACAATTCGAACAATATGATAATCTCCAACGACGGCGGCGCGGCGATCACTTTTAACAAAGGCAAAACGTGGAGCCAGCAGACCAATCAGCCGACCGGACAATTTTACCGCATCAATGTTGATAATCAATTTCCGTATCGAATCTACGGCGGTCAACAGGATTACGGCGCGGTTTCGATCGCCAGCCGCGAACTCGGCGGCAGCGGAATTTCGGCGGCGAGCTGGACTGCTTCGGCAGGCGGCGAAAGCTCGATGCCGTCGTTCGATCCCGACAATCCGAATTTCGTGATGGGCGGAAGTTATCAGGGAACGCTTGAACTGCTCGATACGAAAGCGCAAGCCTCGACCAACGTGATGGCGGCGCCGATTCAGTATCTCGGATTGGATGCCAAGGACATCAAATACCGCTTTAACTGGAGCGCGCCGATTCTTTGGAGCAAATGGGAGCCGAACACGTTTTATCACGGCTCGCAGTATCTTTTGAAAACCGGCGACAACGGCAAAACGTGGAAGGAAATTTCGCCCGACCTGACCCGCAATGAAAAGGAAAAACAGGGCAAAGGCGGCGGACCTTACACGAACGAAGCGGTCGGCGCGGAAAATTACGGAACGCTTGCATATGTGATGGAATCACCGCTCGAAAAAGGCGTGATCTGGACGGGCAGTGATGACGGACTCGTTCACGTTACGCGCGACGGCGGCGCGAACTGGAAAAATGTTACGCCGAAAGATTTGCAGGAATGTTTGGTCAACGCTATCGAAGTTTCGCCGTTCGATAAAGCGACGGCGTATATTGCAACGACGCGCTACAAATTCAATAATTTTACGCCGGGTTTATACAAAACGACGGATTACGGAAACAGTTGGACAAAAATTGATAACGGCATTCCTTCAAATGCTTTTACGAGAGTCGTCCGCGAAGATACGGTTAGAAAAGATTTATTGTTTGCGGGAACCGAAGTCGGCATATTTATTTCGTGGGACGGCGGGGAAAACTGGTCGCCGTTTCAAATAAATCTGCCGATCACGCCGATCACCGATTTAAAGATTCATCAGGGAAATTTGATCGCTTCGACTTCGGGCAGAGCGTTTTGGATTCTCGATGATCTGAATATTTTGCGGCAGTATCGAAAGGAAATGCCCGCGTTTTCGGTCTATCAACCGGCGAATTCGTATCTCGCCAACGGCGGAAGCGAACTGGACGCGCCCGAAGAAGAATTTGACGGCGCAAATAAATTCAGAGGTGTAAATCCGGCAAACGGAATCGTCATTTACTACAATCTGCCGGAACTCAAAAAGGACGAAAATATCTCGCTCGAAGTCAGAGACGAAGGCGGCAATCTCGTCCGTGAATATACTTCTAAAAAAGACAAGGATTTCAGAGAATACGACGGCGGACCTGACCCGGAAATCGCTCTGCCGAAAGAAAAAGGCTTGAACAGATTCGTTTGGGATATGCGTTACCCGACGATTCCCGGCGTTGAAAATGTTTATATCGAAGCAAGCTACAAAGGTCATAAAGCATCACCCGGGAAATATAATTTTACCGTAAAAATGAATGGACAAAGCGTTGTGACCGCAGCGGAAATTCTTCCGAATCCGCTCTATTCGACAAATCTCGCCGCTTACAAAGAATATCACCAAACGATGTCCGCGCTCGAAAACGAACTAACGACGATGCACCGTCTGGTCAATGAAATTCACGAAAAACAGGTGCGTCTGAAATCGCTTTTGGAATCATTGCCCGTTGAAAGTAAATTCGATTCGGTCAGGAAAAACGCGGAAACTCTGCTCAAAAAAATGACGGCGTGGGACGAAGAAATGGTTCAGCGCAAATCAAAAGCCTACGATGATGTTGAAAATTTCCCGAACAAATTCTCGGCAAATTATTTATTTCTGCTTAATCAAACCGACGGCGATCTTCCGCGCGTCAATCAGCCTTCACTCGATCTGATGAAACAAATGAACACCGAATGGGCGGCATTAAAATCGCGCGGAAACGAGATTTTAAACAAAGACGTTCCGGCGATCAACAAACAATTCTGGGAAACCGGAAAAGGCGCGATCTGGGAAGATTAAGACCTTTGGACAGAATTTGTTTGATTTTGTATCAAACAAAAAACAAAATAGTATTTGAATATGTTTTGCGTGATAAGGCGAAACCAAATGGAATTGATGTCCAAACTAAATCTACAAGACGAATTTTCTGCGTTATTGGCGGATGTAAAAAAACAAGTTGTTTATTTGCAGGAACTCGGTGTGGAAAATTTTGAAGTTGATTTGCCGGAAGTTTCGTTTAAGCCAAACTCTGAAATCCAAAGTCCGAAATCCGATATTTCGCAAGAAAAATTGGAACGCTTTGTGCCGACCGAGATTTTGAAAAAGGTTGCGGATGAAAGTCCGAAAGTTGAAAATGAACAAGCGAAAACAGCGCGGCTTAGTCTGTTGGAATCAACGAAACTTTCGCGTTTGCCGTCATTGCCGAAACGAAATGATTATCAATTTAATAAAACAGAACCAGCGAGGGAAATTGAAATGCCAGCGAAACAAGTAGAAGAAATGCCGTCTTTATTTGGCGATACAACGCAAAGTCTGCCTGAATCGAGCGAAACAATCGAGGAAATTCGCTTGGACATCGGCAATTGCACACGTTGCCCGCTGCACGAAGGCAGAACGAAAATCGTCCATAGCACGGGGAATTTTAGCGCGGATCTGATGTTTGTCGGCGAAGCTCCGGGCGCGGACGAAGATGCCAGCGGATTGCCGTTCGTCGGGCGCGCCGGACAACTTTTGACCAAGATCATCGAAGGCATCGGAATGAAGCGCGAAGACGTTTTGATCGGCAATATCAATCGTTGCCGTCCGCCCGCAAATCGCCAGCCGACCTTGCCCGAAGCGCACACTTGCCGACCTTTTCTAATGCGCGAGATTGCCGTCGTCCGCCCGAAAATAATCGTCGTTATGGGAAATACCGCGATGAAAAATCTGCTCGACACCAAAGAAGGAATCACCAAACTGCGCGGCGAATTTCAAGATTATTTCGGCGTTAAAGTAATGCCCACTTTTCATCCAGCATATCTTCTGCGCGACCCGCGAAAGAAGCGCGAAGTTTGGGAAGATATGAAAAAAGTGCGCGACGAGTTGAATAGATTGAAGTGAATTTCATGAAAATCATTGACTTTTACAAAATCGTTTTGAAAGAGAAGAAATTATTGTAAAAAAATAAAATATTTTGATTGTTTTATTTTCGTTGTCGGGAGTTTTCCAAAATTACGATTTGAAGCGATTTTGTAATGATTTGAGGTGCAAAAGATACCTTGAAACGCATTTTGCGTTTGTTTTACCGCTTTGTTCAATCAATTTTATGATGAATTAATTTCAGCTTAACCGCCGTGCCGTTTCCATCTCAAATCGCGCCAGACTTTTCGTTGTTTTTCGTCCAAAAATGTCCACGCGACGATGCGGCTGACTTTGTTGCCTTGCGCCATCGGAATTGTTTTGATTTCCGATGCTTTGACGAATTCGAGCGCGGCGTAGATGTTTTTCAGATTCGACTGTTTCGCAATAATAGCCGAAAACCAAAAGCACGAATGCTGAAACTCCGCGCTTTCATGAATCAAATCGTCAACGAACTTCGCTTCACCGCCCGCGACCCAAAGTTCACGATTTTGCCCGCCGAAATTTAGAGTCGGTTTAGTATTTTTTTTACCTTTCAAATTCGATAGTTTCCGTAGCGTTCCCGCGTTTGCCTCGGCAATCGAAGCGTGAAACGGCGGATTGCAGATCGTCAGATCAATAAACTCGTCGGCGCGAATAATGCCGCGAAAAATCTCAGTTTCATTCGATTGCAAACGGCATTCGACCAAACCTTGCAGACGCGGATTTTCGTCAATAATCCGGTTCGCATTCGCAATCGAAACCGGATCAACATCCGCGCCGATAAACGACCAGCCGTATTCCTTCGTGCCGATGATCGGATAAACGAGATTTGCGCCGACTCCAATATCCACGGAGCTTATATGCTTTCCGGTCGGCACTTTTCCGCCGTTACTGCCCGCCAGTAAATCGGCAATATGATGAATATAATCGGCTCTGCCCGGAATCGGCGGACACAAATAGCTTGGCGGAATGTCCCAATTTTGCACGTCGTAAAAATGAATAAGCAACGCTTTATTGAGCGTCTTGACCGCTTCCGCATTAGAAAAATCAATTGATTCATCGCCCCAAACATTCGGCGCGACAAACTTTTTCAGTTCATGGCAAGCCGCGATCAATTCGCCAAAATCATAACGCCGCCGATGTTTATTTCGCGGATGCAATTGCAGTTTTTCGGTCGGATGTTGTTTCTTCTCTTTATTCATTTATGCAGCCGGAAAAAAGTTGTGAGTCCCGCCTTTAGGCGGCTTCTGCGCCGCGCTTCGCCGGCGGTTTGCCGCATAAAGGCGGGACTCAGAGCGTAAGATCAAATCCCGAAAAATTCCTTTGCGTTGAGGGTTGTTTGCCGCGCGACTTCTTCAACTGAGATGCCTTTAAATTCGGCGATTGCTTGCGCGACAAACGGCAGAAACGCCGGTTCGTTGCGGCGTTCGTGATATTTCGTCAGCAGATTTTTCGGGACATTTTTCGGCAGCATAAACGGCGCGTCCGTTTCGATCATCAAACGGTCGAGCGGCGTATATTTGACGACTTCCTTCAAATGTTCAAACCGCCTGACATCGCTAATCGCGCCGGTAAAACCGAGGTAAAATCCTTTGTCGAGATAAGTTTTTGCCTCCGAAAAAGTTCCCGTAAAACAATGAACGACGGCTTTCGGAAGTTTTGTTAAATAGTTGTCAGTAATGGCGTTAAAGCGAGTAAAAGCAGCGCGTTCGTGCAGTAAAAGCGGCTTGTTTATCTCGATGGCGAGCTGCAATTGCGCCTCGTAACATTTTTCCTGCTCGGGTCGCGGCGAAAAATCGCGGTCGAAATCAAGTCCGCATTCGCCGACCGAAACGACGTGCGATTCCTGAAGAAGTTTTCGCAGTTTCGCAATACTTGCGCCGTCAAAATGTTTCGCATCGTGCGGATGAATTCCGGCGGTCGCGTATAATTTGCCCGGATACTTCTGTGCCAAAGCCGCCGATTCTTCGCTGTTTTTAACGCTCGTGCCGGTCAAAATCATCTGCTCGACTTTGGCATCAGACGCATTTTGAATAATCGCCTGAGCATCGTTTTGAAATTGCCAGTTGGTGAGATTGATCCCGATGTCTATGTAATTTTCAGTCATATTATACTTCCAAAGCGTGAGTTACAGATTTTTCTCGTCTGCGGACAACGCTTCGCTCAATTGTCCGCCAACTTGACGGACAATTCAATTATCTCTTGATTAAAAGACTTAAAGTTTTGACTGGAACAGTTATTTCAAAAAGTTTTTTTTGATTAATTTAAGCGTAAAATCCAAGTCCGCGTCTGTGCCGTTGACCAAATCTTTCGCCGTCGGGATAATGCGATAATCGGGAATCGGAGCGTTCGGCTTCATCGAATAAGGCACATCGCCGCCGCCGAGAAGCGGAATTCTCGCTTTAATTTTGCTGTTCGGCAAAACTATATCTGCCGTTGTTCCGCCGCTGCCAACGCCCGATTTTAAATCATCGCCGGGTTCTTCGCCGATAAATTTAACGAAGCGATTTTGTTTGCGAAGTTCGTAATTCACACTCGTTACATAAGCAATTGCGGCGGAAAAAGTCAGTCCGTCCGTCAAAACGTAAAGTTTGCCCGAATAAGCGTTCACCGGTGCGGGATAATTAACGGCATCTTCCTGTGATTTGAATTGCGGTTTCAGGCGAAATCGTCCGTCAGCCGTTTTATCAATAATTGCGTATGGATTGTTCGCAAATGCGGAAAATTCGGGCGACGGATTTTCAACGTATTTGAAATACGAAAATTTATCGCCTCTGACCGACAGCAAACCGTTTCCTTCAACCAGCGAATTTCCCGTCGTGTAAACATAAGCCATTTGCCAAAAACCGTCGCCGCCGCCTTCGTTTTGCCGCACGTCCACGATTAAATGCTTGATTCCGCTTTGTTTGATCTCGGTAAAAGTTTTGTCTAAAAACTGTCCGTAATTTTCCGCCAGACCTTTGTAAAACG
>JANMAA010000047.1:0-3734 GCA_031359215.1 Acidobacteriota bacterium
TGACCCGTTATTCAGTGTCAGTGTGACCGACCACCCTCTCAGGTCGGTTACAGATCGTAGCCTTGGTAAGCCATTACCTTACCAACTAGCTAATCTGCCGCAGGCTCCTCTTTAAGCGATAAATCTTTAACAACTGTCACCTTGCGGTGCCGCTGCATTATGCGGTATTAGCTTAAGTTTCCCTAAGTTATTCCCCACTCAAAGGTAGATTACCTACGTGTTACTCACCCGTGCGCCACTTTATATCTTTCCCGAAGGAAAGTTTAATCGTTCGACTTGCATGTCTGAGGCACGCCGCCAGCGTTGATTCTGAGCCAGGATCAAACTCTCGTTAAAAAGTTTTTACTAGCTTTATTGTTGTTCGTGATTCGTCTAAAACGAATCTTATTCAAATTAACACATGGACTCGCATATCTAGTTTTCAAAAATCAAATTTTCTTGCTTGTTTTCATCCCGTTTTTCTTTGGGGCGAAACTATTGATTATACAGAATCAATCTTGCTTGTCAATCGCTCATCGTAATTTTTTAATATTCTTCGTTTTTCAACTATTAAAACTCTTACGAGCGAAACTACTGATTATACGCAATCAAATCTGCTTGTCAACCTTGAATGAAACTTTGTCAACTTTTCTTTTCTCTTGCTATCAAAGTTTCTTCAGGGGCAACTTCATATTCTCTACATCCGAAGCACTGTTGTCAAGCGCATCTGGAAGTTTTTCGATTTAGTTCTTTCTCTTCGCATTTAACAGTAGATCAATCAACTCCCGAACTGCGCCGCAGCCGCCATTAGCTTTGGTTTTATGATGAACGAACGGCAATATCTCAGACGCGGCATCACAAACGGCAACGGCAAAACCGACTTTCTTTAATAAAACAATATCGCCGATGTCATCGCCGATGAATGCAGTTTCGTCCGCATTTAAATTTTCAGATTGTAAAATATCTTCAAAATCTCTCGCTTTATTTTGCGAACGGACTTTGATGTGATGAATTCCGAGTTCGCTTGCACGTGCTTCCAGAATTTTTTTTCCGTTTCTTCCCGTAATAATTCCCGAACGAAATCCGGCATCGTGCCAATTTGCAAGACCTTGCCCGTCACGGACATTAAAAACCTTTATTACCTCGCCGTTTTCTGTAAAATAAAGTCGTCCGTCCGTTAAAACGCCGTCGCAATCCATTAAAAGCAGTTTTATCTTCTTGGCGCGTTCGTTTAAGTCCATAAATTAAGTCCCGTTAAATTGCGCCTGCATTTTTTTGATATATGCGCCTTTAAATTTCTGATTTTGCTCAACTATTTTCAAAAAGTTTTGAGCTTCGGCGAGAGTTTTACCGCCATAAACAGCTATAAAAACCGTGGAATCTTGTATGCCGGTATAATAAAGATTATTGTACCCGCAGTTTTGCGTAAATACTTTATTGTTGGGATAAAGTTTCTGCACATTTAATCGCTCTTCTTCCGATGCGATATTCCGGCAGTTGTTATCGTCGGCAAAAATGTCCGCGACTTTTTTACTTTTTAAGATAACTGCATAAAAAGTCTGCGATTCGAATATGACGAAACTGCTCGACGTTTCAAAAGGAATTTCATTCGGCTCGAACAAAGATTTATCGGTTTTGCAATTGGTATTCGGATTACCGCATATTTTACCTTGCTTCGACGCTTTTTGCCCGAATGCCTCGATTACCGAAAACAAACACACGATCAATAAGAAAATTGTTTTATTTTTCATAATACAAATGACCGCCGTTTGTAAATTTTTTGCCTAACGCACTTCAAACACATCAATGCCGCTCAGTTTCCAGTTGCCGCCAACCAAAGTCAAACGATAGACAGCCGTGCCGCTTTCGGGATTTTTATTTATCAGGCGAATATACAGATTCGTTTCGACGACGGCGTGATTTGCGTCCGTTTTTTCGATCTGCACGATTTTTGTCGTCCATTCCTGCGCCTGTCCGCCGATTCCGCCTGAAAATCTCGGAATTTCGCCGGTTAAAACCATCGCGTCGAGATCGGCTTTGCGACCGGAAATCGCGGCTTTATCAAACTGTGTGAAAAATGCTTTAATGCTTTCGTCATTAATTAAAGGCGCATTTACCTTGGTTTTGCCCTGTCGTGCGGCGAGCGTCGCGCCATACTCGGCATCGGCTTTGATTGCGTCATTATAGTATTGAATAGCTTGCGCGTTTTGATTCGACTTCAGCGCAACTTCGCCCAAACCGACATTTGCCCAAGCCAAACTTCGTGCCGTCGGCAGTTTTTCATCCAAAAAGGCTCGAAATTCTTTTTCCTCGTCAGCCGTTTTGTTTTGAGCGAGCAGCGTACGCGCCAATAAAATACGCACGTCATCAAAACGCGGCGTATCGCGCAAAACCAGCCGCGCGTTTTTTTCGGCAGCGGCGTAATCCTGTTTATCGAAAGGTTTTTTGACGAACAGAAGCGAATCGCTCTCGTCAATTTCCAAAGGTTTTACATCGTTCGAATAATCGAGCTGCGGATAAAGTTTTTCGCCGTCCACTTCGACGCGGACGATTTTATTTGTCGTTTTAATCACTGCTTCGGCGAAACTTTGTTTTGCAATCGTCGTCGAAGTCTTTAATTTTTCGCCGTTGGCGGTCGTTGCGACAATATCAACGACGGCATCAATCGAGCCGGCATTTCGCAAAGCGACCTTCGTTTCACCGCCGTTCACCTGCGGCAGACCGATAATCAAATCCATATCGGTAACTTGGTCAAACGCATAATCGAGTAAATCTTTCTGCTCTGAAAACGCTCCGCGCAGTTTTGGCAAATTAACCGAGCCGTCTTTTATGTTAGCTTTTATAATATTGAAAAATTGATCCTGCCCGACTTTTTTTGCCAGCAGCCGCCAAATCATCGCGCCTTTGTTGGCGTTCGTTGTGAAATAATAATCGTCGAGCGGCGAAACCGAACTCAAAGGTGCGTCGCGTTTGACGACTGCCGCATAAGACGTGCGCTGTCTTAAACGCTCGATATCAGCTACTTCTTTGCCGTATTTCGATTCCAAAAACTGCGTCGCAATAAAGCGCGATAAGCCTTCACGAATCGCCGCATTGCCGTCGCCTTCGACTTTAATCGCGCCGCCGAGCCACATTTTAACGACCGATTCGATAATCGTCATTGCCGTCAGCGAATCAATCTTTTGCCGTCTGAAAACACTCTCATCAATTAAAACCGTGCCGCCGCTCGAAAATCCCGCGCCGCGCCGCACGGCAACGATTCGCAAAAGCGCGTCCGGCGCAGTTCCAAGCAGATTTGCCGTAAAAATTTTCGCGTCCGAAGCCAGCGTCGCCAATTCGTTCGCCCGTTTCTGTTCATCCGCGCCCGCACCTTTCGGCAGCAAAACCGAAACATTACTCGAATTAACCGCGTCCCAGTTTCCCGTCACAAAAAACGGCTGTGAATTTATTTTTTGGTCAAATACGCCGCCGCTTTCCGTTCCCGAACTCGAAATTATCTGTCCGTTTGCAGAAGTCACTTGCAAACGAGTCGGCGCAAAGTCCGCGCCGCGCGCAAAATACCAACTGTTCGGAGTCGGATACCAAAACGAAAGTGGCAAAAACTGCGAACCGGCAGGCGAAAGCGCATTCAAACCCGAATTTTCGTCAACCTTCAATTTATACGTTACTTCGACCGCGAGATTGCCGTTCGGCGCAACCGAAACGCCGCGCAGAATAATTCTCTGTAAAGTTCCCGTGCCGAGTTTTTCTTCGCC
>JANMAA010000059.1:0-19502 GCA_031359215.1 Acidobacteriota bacterium
GCTAAATCCTGCGGAATCTGCAAATCCTTCGAGAAATTATTCAAAGTTCCGAGCGGCAGAACGCCGAGAATTTTGTCAGTCCCGAAAATCTTTGACGCAACCGCGCTAACACTTCCGTCGCCGCCGCCCGCCACAATAATCTCAGCATCACTGTTCGCAAACCTTTCAGCTAATTCGACGATTTCGCCGCCGTCTTTGGCGAGATGAATATTCGCCTCAACGCCGTTTTCCTTGAATAATTCGGTAAGTTTGCGCTTCGTTTCGTCAGATTCGACGCTTCCCGAACCGGCGTTAATGATGACTTCGATGGGTGAGGACATTTTATTTATTTTTATACACTTCGCTTCGATGACCGATAAAACGGACGAAAACTATTTCTTCATCGTGCGAGATTTCGTAAATGATCCGGTAATCGCCTTCGCGGAGTTTATTAAAACCCGAAAGCGTATTTCTTAAACCTTTCGGTTCTATGATTTCCGCATTTTCCGCCAGCCAATTTAATTTTCTTAAAATCCGGCGGGCAATCGTTTTATCGAGCCGCTCAAGATTTCCTGTAGCATCTTCAAATAAACGGATTTTATACATAATTAATCCAAACCAAGCCGCGCGACAACATCTTCTAAGGCTTCGCCTCGGTCGCCGTTTTTAATCCGTTCATTTTGGCTGGCAAGAATTTTTTTCAATTCGTCGGTAAACTCCAAATCATTTTCCGGGTCTTTGAACAAAACCGCCAACTTTTGTTCAACCATTTCATCAACCACTTGGCGCAAATCTTCGACCGTAATTTGCAAAACTTTTGTATTCATAATTCAAAATTATACTCTAAATCACCGCAAATAATCTTCCAATTTCGTCGAAGCGTCGGTTTTTTCGTCGCGGTATTTGACGATTACGGGAGCGTAGATTGATAAGCCGTTTTCCTTGCCGAAGCCGTTTGTAATGGCGCGTGAACCTTGCACGACGACTGCGCCGGCGGGAATTATCAGCGGTTTGTCGCCGTCCGATTTGATGATTGTTTCGTTGACCAAATCGAAAACCGGAGTCGAGCGCGTCAAAATTACGCCGCTCGCTAAAACTGCGCGTTCGCGGACAATCGCGCCTTCGTAAACGCCGGTGTTGCCGCCGACGAGAACGTCGTCTTCGATCACGACCGGATTCGCGTTAATCGGTTCGAGAACGCCGCCAATCTGCGCTGCCGCCGACAGGTGAACGCGCTTACCAATCTGCGCGCACGAACCGACGAGCGCGTGCGAATCAATCATCGTGCCTTCGTCAACATACGCGCCGACATTGACGTAACACGGCGGCATCAGCACGACATTTTGCGCGACAAACGAGCCGTCACGAATCGTCGAGCCGCCCGGAACAATGCGGATTTTGTCGTCCAGATTCATCGGGCGCAGCGGATATGTGTCTTTGTCAAAAAACTGAAAACTCTCGCCGCTAAACGACATATTGACCATTTTGCCCATTCGGAAACCGAGTAAAATCCCCTGTTTTACCCAAGTGTTAGTTTGCCAATTTCCTGACTCTTCCCTTTCCGCCGCCCGAATTTCGCCACGCCGCAAACCGGTCTTAAATTCATCAAAAGTTTCACGTTCAACAGCAGAAAATTCATTATTATTTTCTGCGACTAACTTTTCTATTTTTTCTCTTAATGTCATAAACAGTTTATTATAACCATTTTGACTTTGAATCCGCATTAATAAATGTTGAAATGCGGTCTATTTTATGAAATTCAATTCACTTTTTTTACAACTAAACTTGACAAGTTCGCCAGAAAAAGTTGAACTTTGCAATCAGTGTGAGTGAAAGAAAAATTCCAACTGTAATGAAATTCGGCGGCACATCCGTAAAAGACGCGGAAGCGTTTGCGCGGGTTGCCGAGATTGTCGGCAGAAATACAAATGTTTCGCCGGTTGTCGTAACGTCGGCGATGGCGAAAGTTACAGACGCGCTTCTTCAGGCTTTTGAAATTGCGAAAAAAGGCGAGGTTGAGAACGCAATTCTGTCGCTCGATATTCATTTTGATCGTCATAAACAGGTTTGCCGTGAATTGACAAATAAAGCGCAACAAAAACTTTTTCAAGTCGAACTCGACTTTGCGAAAGTTGAATTGAGCGATCTTTTAATGCGAGTTTCGCGGCGCAGTCTCCCTTTGCAGATGCTCAAAGACGCGATCGTTTCTTATGGTGAACAACTTTCGTCGCGTTTATTGGCGGAAGTTTGCAAAGCGAAAAATCTTAATGCACGGCAGATGGATTCGCGGCGTTTAATTGTAACCGACGACGAACACGGCGCGGCAACTCCGATTTGGGAGGAAACTGAAAATCTTATTCAACTGGAATTGCAAACATTGATTGACGCAGGCGAAATTCCGATTTTAGGCGGATTTATCGCGGCAAGTCGTGCCGGTGAAACGACGACTTTGGGGCGCGGAGGTTCGGATTATTCGGCGGCACTTGTCGGTGCGGCGTTGCGAGCGCGTGAGATTCAGATTTGGACGGATGTAACCGGCGTTTTGACTTGCGATCCGCGCATCGTTCCCGAAGCGCGGACGCTCAAAACTTTATCATACGAAGAAGCGGCGGAACTTGCCTATTTTGGCGCAAAGGTTCTACATCCGAAAACGATAAAACCTGCCGTTGATTTTGGGATTCCGGTGCGCGTTTGCAATTCGCACGAACCCGAAAAAATCGGCACGATGATCTTGCCGCATTCGGAAACGAGCGTGAAAAAGGTCAAATCAATCGCGCATAAAACCGGGATCACGATTTTGCGGATTTCATCGGCTCGAATGCTCGGAAGTTACGGTTTTATGTCCGCACTTTTTCAAATCTTTGAACGCTATCGAACGGTAATTGATGTGATTTCCACCTCGGAAGTTTCCGTATCATTGACACTTGATAATACAACATCCTTGGAGCCGATTGTGAAAGAATTAGAGAGATTAGGCGAAGTCGAGATCGAAGAAAACAACGCCGTCGTCTGCGTCGTCGGCGAAGGCTTGCGTGGAGCTTCGGGCATTGCCTCGAAGATTTTTTCAACCATTTCCGACATCAACATCTCACTCATTTCACACGGCGCATCAAGCGTTAATATGACGTTTGTAGTTAAGGAAGATAAGGTAAAAGATGTTATTAAAAGATTACATAGAACATTTTTTACAGAAACGTAAATGCTGCAACTCAAATTTGAATCAGGCACATTGATTTTAGAAGGCGCGGACGAGAAAACGGCTGTGCCGCCAGCGTTTGTTTGGGACACGCGAACAAAGCATTTTCGCGCTCCTGCCTTTCTTTACCGCGAAATTATTAAGGAATTTATCCGCACGAAAACGCCTTACGAAGACGAGGCGAAACAATATTCGGTTTTTGATTTTAAGCCGAAATTTCACGTCGAACCCAGATTTTATCAAACCGAATCTATCGCCAATTGGAAACAAAATGAAAGATGCGGAGTAGTCGTTTTGCCGACGGGCGCGGGCAAAACTCACGTTGCACAAATGGCGATTGAAATGTGTGGACGGCAAACTCTCGTTATTGTCCCGACGATTGATTTGATGAATCAATGGTATGACGTTTTGCTTTCGACGTTTAATGCAGAGATCGGATTGATCGGCGGCGGTTTTTATGAAATCGGCGCGATAACCGTTACGACTTACGCTTCGGCTTTTCGACATCAGGAACGCATCGGTAATCAATTCGGGTTGGTGATTTTCGATGAATGTCATCATTTACCTTCGGAAGGTTACAAATATGCGGCGGAATTTGCGATTGCGCCGTTTCGCCTTGGATTGTCGGCAACGCCTGAACGGGCAGACGGCGCGGAAGAATTTTTAGAAAAACTGGTCGGCAAATTTGTCTATCGGCTCGAAGCGCAGAAACTCGCGGGCGAATATCTGGCGGATTACACTATTGAACGGGTTGAAGTTGATTTGAGCGACAAAGAACGAACTGCCTATCAAAACGAGAGAGCGATTTACATTGATTTCAAACGCAAAATGAATCTGCCTTACGGACAAGAAGGCTGGCGAATGTTTATTATGCAAAGCGCACGCAGCGAAGACGGCAGACGCGCGATGAAAGCCTATCGCAATCAGAAAAAAATCGCGCTCGGCACGGAATCCAAACTGCACGTTTTACAAGATTTGCTCATTCGCCACAAACGCGATAAAGTTCTGATTTTCACTGCCGAAAACGAGATGGTTTATCAAATCTCCAACGATTATCTGATTCCCGCCATCACGCACGAAACCAATATCAAAGAACGCCGTTTCTGGCTCGAAGCCTTTAACAAAGGCGATGTTTTGGCATTAGCAACTTCAAAAGTCTTAAACGAAGGCGTGAATATTCCCGATGCTTCCGTCGCAATAATCCTTTCAGGTTCGGGTTCGTCGCGTGAACACATCCAACGATTAGGCAGAATCCTGCGAAAAAAAGGCGACAAACAAGCCATTCTCTACGAAGTCGTGGCGCGAAACACAACCGAAGAATACACTTCGCAAAAACGCACCGATGTCCGACAATTTCAAGAGGCGAAAAAAGGACAAAATAGAAAGTTGTTTGATTGAAGGAAATTTCACAACCAAATGAGTTTTCCGTTTTTAATCCATTCTTTCATATTCATTTCTGAAGCATTACACTCCAAATTTCCCTCAATGCACCAAAGTGGTTTCCAATCACGAAAAGCGTTTTCAGAGAAAACTTGCAGAAATTGTGTATCGTTTCCATTTTTCAAATAATCAAATTCCCAATCAAAAATCACTCGTGGTTCAGTGGTTGAAAAAATAATTTTGTTATTGTTTTGAAAGATATTTTTATTCGCCTCAACTGTCACTTTCCAAAAATAGCCGCTGTTCGGCTTACCATCTTTCCAATCTTTATTAAATGATTTGCTGACATCAATAACGCGTCCCTTAATCCAACCTTTTTCAATGATTATGTGGCTTGTGTCGCCTAAATAAGCGCAAACTAAATTGTCTTTGCGAAACATTTCATTTCGCAACTTCGGCAAAGTCGGTTTGTTTATTGATTTTGGAAGCAACTTACTTTGAATAAAATCAATTCCTGTATGATTTTTCTTCATTTCTTTTGTATTCTCGTGGTCGGACAACATTCGGTAAATGTTTTCCTGTGCAAGTTGAACAATCCTTTGCAGATTGTTTTTTCCGAGTATTTCTAATTCATTCCAAGACTTTATTCCGGTAAGTTTATCACTTTGATTTCCGGCAAGTTGTTGTAAATTCGGCAAGTTTTCATACATAAATTTTAGAAAGAATTAACGATGATAAAGATTTTTTTTTGATTGAAAACTTAATCTTCAGATTCCTTTTGAAATTCGACTTGTGCGTAAACTTCCTCCACAGAAAGTTCGCATTTGAGCGATTCCAAGACAATCGTTTCACCCAAATTTTCGTAAATGCGTAAAAGCCATTGATTCGGAGTTTGCTTGATGTAATGCTCAATGCGCGGTTCGGTTTGTTCAATCAACAGAATTTCGCGGATGCTTTCCATCTTTTGATAGGTTTTTAGTTTTTCCGTTTTGTCGCGGAAACGGGTTGATTTCGAGAGAATTTCGACAACGACTAACGGATTGAGCAAAACATCAAATTCATCATCGGCAAAGTTTGGTTTGTCGCAAACAACGACAACATCAGGATAACCGTAATGCCCGCTTTTCATTCGCACACCCATATCGTTGGCGTATATTTCGCAGTTTTTTCCTTTCAACCGAAAATGCAATTCGCTTGAAACATTAACGCCAATTAAATTATGTTCACGGCTTGCGCCCGCCATTGCGACGATTTCGCCGTCAATGAGTTCGTGCTTTTCTTCGGCTTCGCGTTCAAAAGCGAGATATTCTTCGTCGCTGTAAAATTTTTGAATTATGGCTAGATTGCTTTGGCTCATAAATTTAGCTTAACAGAATTTTACACAATTTTGAATAGAAATTGCTTGAACATCAAATTTGATGTCGAGGTAAAAGAAATGATAAATCTACAAAATGAAATAAATTCGCTTTCAAATTTCAAACGCAACACGAGCGAATTTCTTGAGCAATTAAAGAAAACATGACAATCAACGGCAAAGCGGAATTGGTTGTGCAAGACGCAGGAAGCTATCAAAAAATACTCGAACTGACAGAAAGATTGGAAACAATCGAAGCCTTAAAACCGGCAATTGAAGAAATGAAAGCAGGTGAAGGCGAACCTACCGAAACAGTTTTTGCCGAGCTTTTGCAAACTGTCGGTGAGGTGGTTTAGTGCAGTGTCAATTTATTATTACGCCTTCTGCAAAAGCCTATATTTTTGAAATAAACACTTGGCTGCTTGGCAAATCTCTGAATGAGCTGTTAAAACATTTGTTTTGCTTAACTTGACTGTCTTTACAAACCTTTTGCACCAAGTTGTGTTTGTTATTGAACCGAATTGATGGACAACAATTATCAGCAGATTTTGTTCGTGTTTATGCAAGTGCCGCCGCACCTGCTTCGGCAACTACTTGATCATCGTCAACCGTGCTGCCTGAAACTCCGATTGCGCCGATAATTTCGCCCGCTTCATTTCTAAGCGGAACTCCGCCGGGAAACGAGATCAAACCGCCGTTAGAAACTTCGATTTGATAAAGCGATTCGCCCGGTTGTGAAAGTTTTCCGATTGCGCCCGTCGGCATATCAAAAAACCGCGCCGTCTTTGCCTTTTTTACCGAAATATCGATGCTTCCCAACCACGCGCCATCCATTCTGACGAAAGATTTCAGATTCGCGCCCGCATCAACGACCGCAATGTTCATTTTGACACCGATTTCTTTGGCTTTTTCGTGAGCCGCTTTTGAAACCGTATATGCTTGTTCTAATGTAATATCACTCATAATTAAAGATTTTTCTCCTTGGTTTTCGTAAGATTATCTTATCTTTTTTGAAAAAGGCTGACAATTTTCTTTTGAAGTTTTTTCGTTTTGTTTCTAATCAATTGGAGTTTGTTAAAATTTGCCTGAATGTTTGAAACGCCCTTGAATTATTTCCGGTTACGATTTAATTTTCGAGAAAAACCTGCGTTATATAGATTCTGCCGTCCCTCGATTCGGCAATACCGATGCCGGTGGCAGTCCAGGTTTCATCCAGAATATTCTCCCTGTGAGTCGGTGATCTCATCCAACCTCGAACGGCGAGATTGTCAAAATCATAATTGGCTTCGTAATAAAATAAATTTTCGCCGATCTTGCTCCAGTTTTTTATCCGCGAATCCTCTGCCCGATCAACTACGGTTTTACCGTCAAAATCGGCGTGGTCAAAAAAAATCTCCCGTGCCATTTTTTTTGAATAATCACGCGCCATTCGCGCCAGATTGTCATCCCAAACCAGATCATTCAACCGTCTTTTATGGCGTTCCGTATTTACTAATTTAAAAATCCGATACTCGTCTTCGTTATAATTATTCGGTAATGCAAATTCATTGACAGCCAACACATTTGCGGTTATAGCAATTAACAACGCAAATATAACCCACTTCGTCTTCCCGACAAATATTATTTTCATTTGATTATCCTACTAAGAGAATTTAATCGGGGAAAGAATTTTAATTCACGGTTTTTGATGCAAATTCAGGTTCAAAGGTTCTTTTTTTATAAAGAGTTAATTTAATTTTTCGCCTTTCTGTGTTGTCCAGTCACATAAAGTTTTTATTTGCTCATCTGACAGTTTTGCGTCCCAATGGATGTATAAATATGATGGCAAGGGCATTTCGCGTGATTGAACCTGTTCGCACATTTCGCTGAGTTTCCGTTTTTTGCGCCTTGCTTCATAAGTATTCAAAATAGACAGGTTCAATTTATTACGACCTTCTTCTATGTGATCCGCCAAAAACCACGCAGAAGGTTGGACGTATGAATACCATGGATATTTTGTTTCGTTTGAATGGCAATCTTTGCAAGAGGTTGTTAAAATCGCCTCGACATTTTCAGGAATCTGCATAGAGGCTTCAAGGGTTTCCGCTTGATTTACCGGGGGATTTGTAAAATTCGGACGAATAAACTGAATTACGAAAAATCCCAATGCTAAAATAATGGCGGTAACTTTCAAAAATTTCTTCATAAATTTTCAAGCTCAAACATCAAAAGACTATCACAATTAATATAATTTCTGTCCGAGATTTTCTGTTCTTTACAAATATTTATTTTTGAAAACTAACACGCCAGATTTTCTTTGCACCGTCGTCGCAAATTAAAAGCGAGCCGTCTGAATTTACCAGCAAGCCGACCGGTCTGCCCCAAACTTCGCGTGAATTTTCATTCGGCAGCCAACCGCTTAAAAAATCTTCATAACCGTTGCCAACGAGTTTTCCATCTTTGAACCTTACTCGAATAATTTTGTAGCCGGTCAGATTTTCACGATTCCAAGAACCGTGCAGGGCAACAAAGGCATCGCCTTGATAATCTTTGGGAAACATTTTCCCGTCATAGAAAACAATACCGAGCGCGGCTGAATGTGATGTTAAAAGCACTTCAGGCACGACTGTTTTTTCAACGATCGGCGGTTGGGCATCTTTCTGACGACGCGGATCGGGATTTTTTCCGATATACACATACGGAAAGCCGAAAAACTCGCCTTCGCTGACCGATGTAACATAATCGGGAACGAGATTGTCGCCGAGTCCGTCGCGTTCATTAACGGCTGTCCAAAGCTCTCCGTTTTTCGGATTAAACGCCAAACCGATCGGATTTCGCAAACCGGAAGCGAACAATTTGTAACCGCTTCCGTCGGGATTATATTGACTGATAGCGGCGCGGCGTTCGTCTTTTTCAATGTCAACATTTCCGCTCGAACCAATGGAAACATACATTTTTTTACCGTCGGGCGAGAAAATAATATTGCGCGTCCAATGCTGATTATAGCCGCCTTCGGTCAGTTCGATGAGTTTTTCGGGCGCAGATTCCGCTTTAGTTTGTCCCGCTTTATATTTGAAACGGACGACCGAATCGGTATTTGCTACATAAAACCAATCTTTATAAAAAGCCATTCCGAACGGCTGCGATAATTTTTCGGCAAACGTAAAACGCTCGTCCGCCACGCCGTCTTTGTTGGTGTCGCGCAAAATTATTATCGCGTTGGCGCGTGAATCGGCTAAAAAAATATCGCCATTCGGTGCCAGCGTCATCCATCGCGGATTCTTAAAATCACCTTCCGCAAAAACATTTATCTTAAAGCCTTTCGGCATCTTTAAAGTGGCATTCGGCGGTTGGTCTATGATCTTTGAATTGCGCCGTGCGCTGTCGGTAGTGAAAGGCGCTGGCAAATCTTCGGGTTTTATGTTCGTTGTGGTTGCTGTATCGAAATATTCGATCTTCGGCAGATTTTTATTGCCTTCCGAATCCTTTGCGTCGTTCGTGTTTGATGTCTGGCAAACGCTGGTCAAAATCGTTAATTGTAATAAAGCTATTGCGAGAAAAAATGTTTTTAATTTTAAACTCATACTTTTATTATACAAAAATTTAATTTTGATCTTACCTGGAATTCTTTATTTTTATGTCAACCGTTGAATTCTGACAAGGTTTAAGTGTTAAAGCAGTTTCTTCATTTTTAACTTTTTGCCACAATTCCAATCGTTCTTTTGTGTCCCAAAATTTTGGAATCGCAGATTCCTGCAATTTTTCCTTGTCAAGCGAATAGTCTTCAGCCATCAAGAAATAGTTGCCGGGTGCGATGTTTTCAAATGAAAAACTTGCATCAGAATTGCTGAAACTTAGGGCATAACGCAATATTTTATCTTTATTTTCCGCCTCTGACGGAATCAGATAAACGATGAATTTCGCCGATTGGTTTTTAATGTTTTCTTCGTCTGAAACAATAATCTTACCGTTTATTTTCGTCGCGCCGTCGCCGAAAACTATTCTGACATTTTCTACATTTGCGCTGTTTTGCAAGTTCACACCGCCGCTTAAATCACGCTTTTCTTTGGCTGAAATTTGCTGAAAAATCTCTTTTATGTATAAATTAGCATCGAGAAAATTGACTTTGAGAAAGTATTTGCTACTTGCCAATTGGTTAATTTCAAAATCTCCGTTTTCTTCGGGTGCAGCAAGCGCATTTTGTTGATTTCGTTCAAGTGAATCTACAACCGATTTTTCTTTTGCGTCGGAATCGAAACTTATAAGCATCGAAGTTACAGCCGTTTCTGCCGTTTTCGGGCATTCTTTTACGGTCGCTAAAGCCACGTTTTTCTCGATTGAAACCTTGCCTTCGATGGAGTTAAGGGATTTCAGATTGATTGTCAAACCCGAAACATCCGCGCCTTTTATCTTGACTTTTTGGAGAGAATTTTTTGAGAAAATGCCGCCGTCGTTAAATTGCAATGCCCGAATTTCATATTCACCATCGGGAATATGTTCGATTTGAAACGCATATTTGCCATCGAGTTCAGTCATCTGTGTTTGCACTATCGGCACGCCATTAACCGCATCAACCAATGAAATGCTGACACTTCCATTATTACCCGCATTCGGTTTTGCGCCTAAAATCGTTCCGCTGACGCGAAAACCTTGTATCAGCCGAAAATTTATGTCAACCGAATTTATTTCCTGCCCGAAACCGACGCGAATCTCCCGCGCCGTATCAACCGAATCAGAAGGATGATAAACGGGCGAACCTTCTTTGGTTTTGAGATTTCGTTCGGAAAAATAATGATCACCGCCGATAAAAATCAAATAACTCCCTGCCGTCAAACCGAAAATCCGGTAAATTCCGCGATCATCGGTAAAATGTTGTAGCGAATATTGTTCAAATTCTTGCGCCGGAATTTTCTGCCCGAACTCATCACGGATTCGCATTGCGCGAACCCGAAGTTTGATTAGCGGTTGCCCGTTTTCGTCCAAAACCTTTCCGGTTATCACGCCGCCTTTTCGAACGGTCAGATTTAATTCTTGGTTTATCCGGTATGTTTTTTGACGTTCCGGCGAAGTTTCAAACATTTCCGGCAAAACATAGCCGGCAACACGGACGAAAATCTTGTAACGACGCGTTTTTAAATTTTCAAATCTGAATTTGCCGGCGCGGTCCGTCGTATCTCTGAAATATGCGCTGATTTTGCTCGAACCGACGGCATTGATCGAAATTTCAACGTCTTCCACAGCCGCCCCCGTTTCGTCCGAAATAGTTCCCGAAATAACGCCGGATGGTTTTTCTGCAACTTTCGATGACAGTTTAGTTTTTTGCCCGAATAAAGAAAAAACACTGAGAAATAATAAAAATAAGGCGAGAGATAAATTTTTCATTTCGATATTTATTGATTCAAATTAACCGTAAAAATGAGTTGTCCATCAACTCCGCTGACCAAAAAAACGCGTGTTTGGGCGAGAGTTTTCCCGAATGATTCGTCCCAATCTTCGTTCTTTTTGGCAATAACGACTTTGACATCATATTGTTCGGGCGTTAGACCTTCGAGCAGAAACTTGCCGCGTTCATCGGCGATGGCAAACGATTTGTCGAGTCTTCCGCGTTCGGTCGGCGTGGCAATCAAACGAAGTTCGGAATCACCCGGAACTTCGCCTTCCGAGAAGCGAATTTCGCCTTGTAAACGATTCGTCCCGTAGCGAATTGTTATCACGACATCTTTGATCGATTGACCTTCTACCAAATTTATTTTCTCAAACGGCACGCCGTCTTTTTCGATCTTGGTAATTTTTAAGCCTAAAACACCCGCATTTACAGAAATTCTTACATCACCGGGTTGAAGTCCGCCAAATCTAAATTTTCCATCTTCCTGCATTTTTGCTTGCCGCCAAAATGTAATAACTTTGGCGATATTAAATTGCTCGCCTGTCATAAATAAACCGACATTTTGCAAATTTACGGGAATATTTGTCTGACTTTTATTTTCAAGTCTGGCAATACCGCTTAGACTTAAGCCTTTTTTGGCGTAAATTTTTAGATTCGTTATGTTTTTATCCGTAATTTCAATATCGGTTGGAGTCAAATATAATTCATTTACATCACGCGGAAAAAATTCCACTTTCAATAAGTATTTCCCGGGCAGAAAACCTTTTAATTCAAAACTTCCGTCTTCTTTGACCGAATCGTTAGAATTGCCGAATCCGGCTTCTTCTCCGGTTGGAACCGCCAGCGCAAAAGCCTGTATTTTTTCAAACGGTTTGCCGGTTTCTTCGTTAATAAGTTTGCCGCTAATATTGAATGCCTGACCTTTTTTGCTGGTTCGCAGATCAATATTTTCCGCCGTCTCGCCTACATTTAATTCAACGATTTTCGCGTCTTTTTCGTTTACTGCCGACGGATAATAAATCAGTGAATAATATGATTTTTTGGTCGTGCCGTTGGTTTCATTAATACCGCCTTTTTTTGCGTCTAAGCCGAAACTTATCCGATATTTTCCCGCTTTCAGTCCGTAAAAACGATAAACGCCGAGATCGTCTGTCAAGCCTTGTCCATCTCCAACGTAATAAGGAACAAATTTTTCGTCTTTTTCATTAAATGTTTCGAGTTTGATATATTCGCTAATCAAGGGTTTGCCTTCGCCATCGGTCAAATGTCCGGTGATTACTGCGCCGCGCACGAGTTTTAGATCGACGTTTTCGAGATTTTCGCCTGCTTCCAAAACAATTTGTTTTCCTTCATAACCGAAACTTTTCGTGTCCTTTTCGTTCGGAAAAACAAAGCCGGGAATTTCCGGGCGCAAATAATAAGAACCTGCCGGTAAATTTCCGAGTAAAAATTTGCCGTCTGCGTCGGTTTTCGCCGTCGCTTGCGGTTTATCGTTCCAACTTGCGCTTGCCTTCGAGATGCCGATTGAAACATTTACCGCCGCTTTGCCTTCAACCGAAATCTTGCCGCCGACCGTCGCCGGATTTGTTACAAACTCAGGTGTTTTGGTTTCTGTTTGAGCAAAACCGGAAAACGCGGAGAGTCCGTAAATAATTATAAATCCCGCAAAAATAAATCGAAGCCGAGTTAATTCCATAATTTCAATTTGTATAATTCGTTTTCAAAATGATTCGTCAAAATCGCAAATGGTTGCTCATAATACCATTTACAATTAGAAACTATGCAAGAGTTGTAATTGGACGGAACTCGGACACTCTTGTCCGAAAGCATTTGAAAAATGCTCAAAACCGTAATTTCAGTTCAAGTTAAAGAGTTATCAAGCAATTTCAAACGCCGTGCGTTTGTTCGGACAAGAGTGTCCGAGTTCCTGTTCTAATGCACAATTTATTAAGTAGTAAGTTCACTATCCTTTTTTCAATGAAAACTGCAATTTATGTTACTCTTTTTTTGCAATGGCAGAAATATTATCACTCAATAGTCAGGCTATTTCATCAGCTTCAAAAAGTTCAAGCGAGGTCGGACAAATCGGCGAAGAGTTTGCCGCTAGATTTTTGGAAAAAAAAGGTTATCGGCTCGTTTTGGCAAATTATAAAGTCCCGATCGGACGCAATCAGCGCGGCGCGACTGTTACGGGCGAGATAGATTTGATCGCATTGGATGAAAATATTTTATGTTTTATTGAAGTTAAAACCCGTTCGTCCGATAAGTTTGCTTCGCCTCTCGCGGCAGTTGACCTGCGTAAGCAACGACAGATAATTCGGACAGCGAGAGTCTATCGAAAGATTTTTCGTCTTAACAATGTGAAATTTCGCTACGATGTCGTGAGTATTGTTTTAATGGAAGATTCCCGCCCGAAAATCGAACTTTTTAAAGGCTTTTGGAATGAAAAAAAGTTTAATAAGAAAAGTTGGGCTGAAGATTTTTGAACCTTTCCTTTAATTTCTGCGTAAGAATTATCACGATTTGATTTTCAAAATTTCAATTTCAAAACTAAAAATTTACAAAAAAGAGAGGGAAATTATGTTTAAGAAACTACTGCTTTTTACAATTTCAGTTTTATTATTTATGACATTTTCTATGCCAATTTCTGCTCAAGACGGCAAGTTGCCGCCATTGATAGATCGTGAGATATTATTCGGCAATCCCGAATATGCCGGAGCGCAAATCTCGCCAGACGGCAAATATGTCTCTTTTCTCAAACCCTATAAAGACACGCGAAATGTTTGGGTTAAGAAAACCGACGAACCTTTTGAAAAGGCGCGGCTTTTGACAAACCGAACCGACCGACCGATTCCGGGGTATTTTTGGTCGCAGGACGGAAAATATATTTTGTTCATACAGGATAGCGGCGGCGATGAAAATTTTAACGTCTATGCTGTCAATCCGGCAGAACCGAATGCCAAGGATTCCGATGTTCCGGCGGCGCGAAATCTGACGGACGCGAAAAAAGCACGGGCGATTATTATGTCCGTGCCGCGTTCCGATCCGAATACGATTTATGTCGGTTTGAACGACCGCGATCCGGCTTGGCACGATCTTTATAAAGTAAATATTTCAACCGGCGACCGCGCCTTGATTCGTAAAAACGAAGATCGTTTGCAAGGCGTGATTTTTGACAACAGTGACAAAATGCGTCTGGCGTTGCGTTCACCGCAAAACGGCGACACGGAAATCGTCCGGCTCGACGGCGATAAAGCAACTGTAATTTATTCGTGCAATGTTTTTGAAACCTGTGCGCCAATTCGTTTTAACAAAGACAACAAGCGCGTTTATATCCAATCGAACAAAGGCAACGCCGATCTGATAAGTTTATATTTACTCGATGTTGAAACAGGCAAAACCGAATTGGTGGAAAGCGATCCGAAGGGAAAAGTTGACTTTGGCAATGCTTCGTTTTCCGATGTAACCGATGAATTAATCGCTACTTCATACGAATACGACCGCGATGAAATTTATTGGAAAGATAAAAAATATCAAGCCGATTATGACCTGATCAAGAAAAAAATCGGCGACCGTGAGATTAGTTTGGGTTCAAGCACGAAAGACGAGCAAAAATATATCGTTTCTACGTTTAGCGACGTTGATCCGGGAACGGTTTGGCTGTTTGACCGCAAGACGAAAGACCTATCAAAACTTTATCAAGTGCGCGAAAAACTCCCGCGTGAAGCTCTTTCACCGATGAAAGCAGTCAGCTATAAATCTTCGGACGGTTTGGAAATTCCGGCTTATCTGACCTTGCCGAAAGGCGTTGAAGCAAAAAACCTGCCTGTCGTCATATTCCCGCACGGCGGACCATGGGGGCGCGATTCTTGGGGCTATAACACCTTCGCGCAACTTCTGGCAAATCGCGGTTATGCTGTTCTGCAACCGAATTTTCGGGCTTCGACCGGTTACGGTAAAAAGTTTCTAAACGCCGGAAACAACGAATGGGGACAAAAAATGCAGGACGATTTGACCTGGGGCGTTAAATATCTTGTCGCCGAAGGTATCGCCGATCCGAAACGGGTCGGAATTATGGGCGGAAGTTACGGTGGTTACGCAACTTTAGCGGGCGTTACCTTTACGCCGGATTTATATGCGGCGGCAGTGGCTATCGTCGCTCCTTCCAACTTAAAAACTTTGCTTGAATCAATTCCGCCTTATTGGGAAGCCGGACGAGTGATTTTTTACAAACGAATGGGCGACCCGAACACACCCGAAGGTTTGGCGCAGATGAAACGTCAATCGCCTTTGTTTTCGGCGGATAAAATCAAAACTCCGCTGATGGTCGTTCAAGGAGCAAACGATCCACGCGTCAACAAACGTGAAGCCGATCAAATAGTGATTGCCCTGCGCGATAGAAAATATACGGTTGAATATCTCGTTGCCGATGATGAAGGACACGGTTTTGCGCGTCCGGTCAACAATATGGCAATGATTGCAGCCGCTGAAAAATTTCTTGCAAAACATCTCGGCGGACGTTATCAGGAATCGATGACACCGGAAGTTACCAAGCGTTTGGGTGAAATAACGATCAACCCGGAAACGGTAATGCTGGCGAAAAAAACTGATATGAGTGCTGCGCCGAGCGTTGATATTTCCGGCAAATGGAAGGTTTTGGCAAACGCCGGCGGGCAAGAGTTGCCGATTGACATCGAATTTAAGCAAACCGGGGCAAGTTTCGATGGTTCGATGAGTTCGCCGGTTGGTGCCGGAACTGTCGGAAACGGTAAAGTCAGCGGCGGGAATATGACCGGAGTTATAAAGGTTGACATTCAAGGTCACCCTTCGGAACTAACCATCGAAGGAAAAGTCGAGGGCGACAAAATGTCCGGCACGATCACCGGCACGGGTCTTCCGCCGATAACTTTTACCGCAACTAAATCGAATTAAGTAATCGTGCTAATTACTTTATATCAAACACCGTTTAGCCGGCGTCCTTTGACCGCGACAGTTGTAACGCGGTCAAAGAATGCCGGCTAAACGATAATCTGAAGTGCATTACATTAATTCATCTTTGACTTCGCGGAACTTTAGCATCGGTTAAAATCACAAAATCACCCAAATTAGTATGTTTGGCTTTATCAAAGTTCATGAAATCATCCTCGTAACGCATTGTTACAACTAAAACGCGGGTTTTCGGACGATATTTCAAAAGATGCTCGACCGTTCCCAAACGGCTTTCGGTGTGAAAAGCACCGTTCAAATGAATGACCAGCGGCTTTTTCGTTTGCTTAAAATAATCGGAAATAGAAAACGCCATCGTTGCATCCCACAAAGATTGCGAAGCGAGAATTTTATTTAATCCGGCATTAGCCTCCGGCATATTCCCCATTAGCGCATTAAATTTTTCTCCGTAGGCTTTCGATGGTTCGCCGTAGGGCAAAGGCGCGAGCCATCTTTTTGCCTCCGGCGAAAGTTGGTTTAGCGAATCTCTTCCCGAACGCGAGACCATATTTACATAACGGCGCGGCGCGTTTGCCGCGATAATATCCAATTTCTTCGTCTTCGCAAGTTCAACCAACGGGCGATAATCGGTTTTGTAATTTCCCCAAGGTCGGCTGTCGTCGAGAAATTTCTTTTCCGTAATCAGATCTTTTCTGTATTCATCCAACACGATTTGCACATCCCGCTCAAACATTTCCATAGAAAGTGCAACTTTTCTCTCTGTCGAATATTTTTCAACCGCGCTTTTAAATATTTCAAATTGGATGGAATGAGCAGTTGCGTCATCGTGATTTTCACCCAGAAACACGACATCCACATCAGAAAGCGCATCGATTATTTTGTCAATATTCGTAGCATTTCCCTGATTGTCAAAAATCCGGTAACTCCGTTCATTCGGTTGGGCGAAAATTGAAACTGCCAAAAAATTTAACATAGCCGATACAAGTATTATTTTTAACATTTGCTTATTAAACCTTAGTGGAGGCGTGTTTTGCAAAGAATGTGATAACAAAGCCCGATAATATATCAAGCAATTATCATTTGTCTTGATAAAGGACGATATAGGAAAAAGTGTTTTGAATTCAATCACATTTTTTGTGTATCAAGAATAAAAAATTACGCCGCTATTATTTTGATTTCGAGCATTTATCATACTTTTGATTCAATGGCACATCTATTGCAATAGCAAAATCGAGCTATCAAACAGCTATAAAATTCGAATAAAGGGAAGGAGATTTTTTATTATGAATAACGAAGGAAATGGAACAGTTAGAGAAGAAACATCAGCTTTTGGCGAACGGGTTGAGGGTAATGTAAAAGACGCATACGGTGCAGTTACAGGCAACACCGCAGTTGAACGCGAAGGCGAAATGCAAGCTAATGAAGGTGCAGCACGCCAATCCCAGAACAAAATGTTGACGGGAATGTTCAGAGACCGTGAAAGTGCTGAGAAAGCATACAACTCGGTAACCAGTCGTGGTTACACCAAAGACGATGTTAATTTAATGATGTCCGACAAAACTCGTAATGAGCATTTTGTTAATTCGGACGTTGAAACCGAACTCGGCAGCAAAGCTCTCGAAGGTGCCGGTGCCGGTTCTGCTATCGGCGGAACATTAGGTGCGATCATTGGCGGAATTGCTGCTATCGGAACAAATGTTCTATTACCCGGATTGGGATTAGTTGTCGCCGGACCTATCGTTGCGGCTTTAGCCGGTGCCGGTGCCGGTGGATTAACGGGCGGATTAGTCGGCGCGTTGATCGGTTCAGGTATTCCTGAAGAACACGCAAAAGTTTATGAGGAAGGAATCAAAGACGGCGGAATTGTAATGGGTGTTCAACCGCGCACAGCGGAAGATGCCGAATACCTCGAAAACGAATGGCGAACCAATCGCGGTGAAAATATTTACCGTTAATATATTTTCAAAATCCAACAAAAAACTCCGCAATTGCGGAGTTTTTTTTGCTTGTAAAAAGAAATTCTACTCATTCACAAAGGATTTGAGCGGCAAGCAGCGGAATTAGTATTTCGTGGTGCCCGATAATTGAAAAACCGCGTCCGACACCATTGGCAGTTGGACGGCGAACGACGTTGGTCAGCGGACGATAGTGTTGTATCGCATCAAAATTCGCGGTCGTTATATCATCTAAAGGAAAACCTAAATTTCGCACAACAGTTATTGATTTTAGAAAAATTTCAGGTAAAACCACGGCTGAGCCGAGATTCAAATAAACTCCACCGCCGTTGATTTCTTTGACAAGCGAGCAAAACAGCCGAAAATCCGTATGTGAGGTTGCCCCAAGTGCCGCACCATCACAACTACTGTGAAAATGTCCTATATCTGCGCCAACCGTAATATGTGAAGTGAAAGGAATTTTGTATTTATAACTCTGGCAAATTAGCGAAACACCACAATTTTTCGGTTTTTTTTCCGACACTTCCCTACCCATTGCTTCGCCAAGTCCGATTTCATCCTGTTGACCGCGTTTGGCTGCTGAGTTTATAATTTCACCGGTTTCCTGCGCCGCCCCGAAATCTCCTTTTTCGAGAGTCGCATCGACATCTTCACTGGTAAAACCCACTAAGGCGATTTCCGTATCGTGAACCAGAACCGAACCATTCGAGGCAATAGCCGAAACAAAACCGCGTTTCATCAGATCAATAATTATCGGCGCAAGTCCGGTCTTGACAATATGTCCGCCGATTCCCCAAATTATCGGTTTATTTAGTTCTTTGGCACGCCTGATCTGTCCGGCAAGTTCCCGCAAAGATTGCACGGCTAATATATTCGGTAATTTATCGAGAAAATGTTTTAGTGATTCGTTTTCTGCAATCGGCTTGGCAAATTCTTTGATCGTAACCTTGCTCGGACGCGAAGCGAGTTGATAAGTTTTCACATCATCTAGTTTCAGCGGATGAATATTTTTATAAATGGACATATCTGAGGATTTATCATAACTGATTTCATACATAATTTCATAAAAAAGGTCGTGGACATAAATTTATGTCCACGACCTTTTTTTTCTATTTTATGCCAATCCCTTGCGGTTTTGGGCGACTCCTTTTATTTCTTTCCTATTTCCGGTTTCCCTCCATTACTCACGCTTTTGTTCAATCCGCTTCGTAATGGCGGATTTTCTTCGGCGGGCGAGTTTTGCAGTTGTTCCGCATCGTCGCTGATCGCTTCTCCGGCAATCGGCGGCGGCGGAGTTCCGCATCGCGCCCGGATATTCGCCGCGTG
>JANMAA010000109.1:0-10967 GCA_031359215.1 Acidobacteriota bacterium
AATCAGAGAAGTTTTTGAAGAAACGGGATTGAAAATTATCGAGTATGAAGCCATCGGTTTTGCGTCCGATCCGAAATTTGAAACCGTCGTTTATCCGAACGGCGATATTACGCAAAATTTTTGTCTGATTCTTTATTCGAATAAATTTTTGTCTGATTCTTTATTCGAATAATTGGACGGGCGAAATGAGTTTTGCCGATCAGGAAACGAAAGACCTTAAATTTTTTGATCTATCCGAATTGCCGTTGATGCCGGAGAATGAAAAAAGAACGGCTGAAAAATATGTCGAGTGGAAAAAAACGAATAAATTTCAGCTTTATTGAGTTATAGATTTTACAAAAATGAGTTTACAAACAGGAAAAGAAACGATTTATAAACAGGATTTTCAAGCGAGTCTGGAAAAGGCGAATCAGCCGAACCAATTGATAGAGTTGCGCGAAAAAGCGTTTGCGTATTTTACGGAAAACGGCTTTCCGACGGTGAAAGATGAAGAGTGGAAATATACCAATGTTGCGGAAATTTCAAATTCAAAATTTCAGATAGGCGAGAATGCAGATGTGATTGAGCGTAGGGATTTTGACGAAAACGACACGCTTGCTCACCTGCGCGTTTCTGCCTTTGATTATGAACGCAATGGTTTTACGGCGTTAAATCTGGCGTTTGCGGATATTCAAATTATCACGATTCCGAAGGAAACTTCCGTCGAAAAACCGTTTGAGTTTAATTTTAAGGCAGACGACGGCACGGCGAATTTCCCGCATATTATTGTCGTTGCCGGAGCGGGCAGCAAAGCGACGATCATCGAAAATTACGAATCGAACGGTAAGAGTTTTACCGATTCGGCGGTTCAGATTTTTGTCGAAGACAACGCGAACCTGACGCATTACCGCGTGCAGACGGAATCGGCGGAAGCGTTCAATATCGGCACGACCGAAGTTAATCTTGGGCGCGGAAGTTTTTATAATGCGACGAATATCAATCTCGGCGCAAAATTGTCGCGGCACGATATTCATCTGAAATTTAATGCGGAAGGCGGCGAAGCGTTTGTTGACGGGCTTTATATGTTGAGCGGAAATCAGCATCACGACACGCATTCGACGATTGATCACGCGCTGCCGAATTGTGTTTCGCATCAAAATTACAAAGGCGTTTTGAACGACAAATCGCGCGGCGTTTTTAACGGCAAAGTTTTTGTCCGCGCCAATGCTTCGGGAACGGACGCAAAGCAATCGAATAAAAATCTTTTGCTTTCAAATGATGCACGGGTTGATACGAAACCGCAGTTGGAGATTTTCAACGACGACGTAAAATGCGCTCACGGCGCGACCGTCGGGCAGTTGGAAGAGGAAGAGTTGTTTTATTTACTGAGTCGCGGTTTGAATGAAAGTTTGGCGCGAAATCTTTTGACTTACGGTTTTGCCGAAGAAATCGTCAACAAAATCGGAGTCGAATCAATCAAAAAACAGTTGGACGAAGCGGTTTTGAATCGTCTGAATGCAAATTTGGAGGCGTAGTTAGATAAATGCAAATTAATAAATCCGGCGAATTTTATAAACTTACTTCGTCGAATTTGTCCTCAATTTTGCAACTTCGTCTAAAATTTTATCAGCCAATTGGAGTTTTGACATCAAAGGCAAATCAATCTCATTTTCGCGTGTGATAATTGTGGCGATATTTGTATCGGTATTAAATCCCGCGCCTTTTTTGGTGATGTCGTTAGCGATGACCAGATCGAGATTTTTGCGCTCCATTTTTGAACGCGCATATTCCAAAACATTTTCGGTTTCTGCCGCAAATCCAACGACGAGCAAGCCATTATGCCGATTAGCCGAAACATTCGACAAAATATCGGGCGTTTTTTCGAGTTCTAAAGTCAGAATATTCTGATTTGTTTTTTTGATTTTAACATCGGCAATATTGATTGGACGATAATCGGCAACTGCCGCCGCGCCGATAAAAATGGTTGCCCCGGGAAGTTTTTTCATCACGGCTTGAAACATCTCTTCGGCTGAAATCACTTTGATTAATTCTACATTTTCGGGCGACTCAACCGTCGTGTTTCCCGCTACGACCGTAACTTTTGCACCGCGTTTTGCCGCCATTTCCGCTACCGCAAATCCCATCTTGCCTGATGAGTGATTTGAAATATACCGCACCGGATCAATTGCTTCGCGTGTTCCGCCGACTGTTATCAAGATTTTTTCACCTTTTAAGTCTTCGGTCTTTGATTTTTGGTCATTATTATTTTCTCTGCGTCTCTCCGTCTCTGCGGTTAAGATTTTTAATGACTGTTCCGCAATATTTTCAACATCTTCGAGTTTTCCCGTGCCTACGGTTTTGCAAGCCAATTCTCCGGCAATCGGTTCAATAAAATACACGCCGTCTTTTTTTAGTTGTTCGATATTTCTTTGCGTTGCCGGATGATTCCACATCGTTACGTTCATTGCCGGCGCAACTATCACGGGCGCAGTTGAGGCGAGATAGGTTGAACTTAAAAAATCGTCGGCAATTCCGTTGGCAAACTTGGCGATGATATTTGCGGTTGCGGGAACGATTAAAAGCAAATCAATATTTTGCGAAAAATTGATATGAGCAATCGGGTCAGTATTATTTTCGTCATAATCGTCAACTAAAACATAGCTTTCGGTCAAAGCGCGAAAGGTTAAAGGTTGAATGAATTCGGTTGCGTGTTTCGTCATTGCCACGCGAACTTCGCAATTAGCCTTTTGCAGCAGTCGCAAGACTTCAATCGCTTTGTATGCCGCGATTCCGCCGGAAACGCCGAGTCCGACGCGAAATTTCTTATTTGTTTCACTCATAAATTCCGCTGCAAGTTTAGCATTTACTCTTTGACAGCAAAAGTTGTGGAAAGAAACAGGCGAAACTGTTGCAAGCCACAGTAAAATTTATATAAAGCTATGCTAAAATCTCAGAAGTATCGGTAATGCAGCAAAATGAATCAACCGTCACTTTTTGAATCAAAAACAGAAACCGCCGAGATCGAAAAGGTTTTGCTCTACGCACTCGGCGAATTTCAGTCGCGCAAAAAAGTCCTGGCTGACCGTGAACTCGCTCTCGACAGGCTTCGCGGCGCATTCAAACGCGCCGCCGAAAAGTTCGGAATCGCCGAACTTTCAGATGAACAAATCGCTAAAAATCTGGAAAAACTCGGTGCAAAAATCGTCAGAGTTCAGAGTTTCGTCGCCAAACATCCATTTCGTGTCACAGTTTCCTTTAAAACGGCGGAACGCGCTAAACAGCTTTACATTGATATTTTAACGCAGGAAAAATCAGCTTGAGCGAGGAGAAATAAAAATGAAAATTACAAAAACTTTTATCAGTATCTTTTGGATTACGTTTCTTCTCGGATATGTTTCAGTTCCGCCTACAAAAGAAAGATTATCATACAAAACATTCCATTAAGCGCAATTGCTGAAAAAATCCCGACACCGCTAATTGAAACAAAAACTGAACAAGAATCCGATGAAACAATAAACGATAATTTGGAATGGATAGAAACTTATGATGTAAAGTTTAAAATAAAGATGCTAAATACGGGAGAATTTCACGGCGATGAGGTAAAAGCAAAATCCGGCGAAAATTGGTTGGGCTTATTCAGGAAAGGCGAGGAATTCTTTTTGCGTTCAACAAAAATAAATATCAAGAAAGTTACAGATGAATTTGTTGACGAAAAACCTAATCAAAAAACAGGAAAGGAAGTGAGTATTAAAAGTGAAGATCAGCCGATTTTTCTATTAAAAAATGCCGGGTTTTTGAAACAGGGAAATATCAAAACATTATTTTATGGTGATTTAGAAAACTCTGACGATAATGTAAATATCAATAATAAAACGAATAGAACATTTCATTTGAACGGAGTTACCTACAATCTGTTTGTTACAAGTAATAAAGTTGGAAAAGGCGAATATTTAGACAAAACTTCAAAGCTGATTCTATCAGACGGCAAAATTGAGCAGGTTATTTATTCACAGAAAATGTGTGATGATTGCGGTTGGGCAATTTATTGGGCTGGAGATTTGGATAATGATGGAAAATTAGATTTATATCTTGATTTGCATAACCATTATAATGTCGAACAAAGACGACTTTTTCTTTCTTCACAAGCTGAAAGTGGAAAATTAGTCAAAGAAGTTGCGAATTTTAGAATTGTTGGTTGTTAATGGAAAAACAAACGGAAAAATTTACCGAATTGTGGCAATACGTCGAAAAGCATCGCCCGAATATTGAAAAATCTTTGCGCGAACATTTGCCGCTGGCACCGCCGAATATTGAAACACAGTTTAATGAAGCGGTGGAATATGCTTTGTTTTCGGGCGGGAAACGTCTGCGTCCGGTGCTGACTTTGCTTGGCGCGGAACTTTTCGGCGGCAAGGCGGAAGTTATTTTGCCGTCCGCCGTAGCGGTTGAATTTATTCATACGAGTTCGCTGATTTTTGACGATTTGCCGTGTATGGACAACGCCGACAAACGGCGCGGCAAGACTTCCCTGCACGAAACATTCGGCGAAGGTTTGGCGATTTTGGTAGCAATCGGATTTTTGAACGCTTCATACGCGTTGGTTTTCGTCAATCACAGCGGAATGCCGGAACGCGCAATGCAGGCGCACGCGGAAATGGTCGAATGTATCGGCGCGTCGGGAATGGTCGGCGGGCAATCGGTTGATTTGGCGTTGGCAAAAGGCACAGACGCGGGCGAAAATTACGATTTTGAATCGGTCAGAAATCTGAAAACCTCCGCATTGATGCGGCTGGCATTGCGCGTCGGTTCGATTCTGGCAGGTGCAAACTATCTCGAACTCGCGCATCTGTCGCGTTTTGCCGAACTTCTCGGCGACGCTTATCAATTGAGCGACGATTTGATTGATTTGGAAGAAGACGGCGAAATTTTCAATGAAAATAAAACCTTCGCCATCAATCAAGGTCAAACATCCGCGCATCTGAAACTCAAAAATATCATCGAAAAAGCCAAACAAATTCTGACTGATAATTTTTCGCCGTCAGAGGCGCGAAGTTGTTTGATTCAACTTGCCGATTATCTCGCAGAAAGAAAGGCTTGAGATTTATATCATTCTCTTTCAAAACTGGAAAACTTGCGAAATATGGCTTCAACATCAATCGAAAAGGCTTACGACTATTGCGAAAGCGTTACCAAAACTCACGCCAAAAGTTTTTATTTCGCCGCCAAATTTCTTCCCGAACATAAACGAAAAGCAATTTACCCGATTTACGCTTTTTGCCGCCACGTTGACGATGAAATTGACGAGATTGGTGAAAACGACGCAAACCAAGCGATTTTAACGGTTCAAAAATGGAAGCAGAAACTTGAAGAAGTTTTTGAAGACAAAACCGGACAGCAAAAAGCATTAACCCAAAACCGAGATTTCGTTTTAATAGCCTGGCAAGATTTATTAAAAACTTACAAAATTCCGCGTGAATTGCCGTTTGATTTAATTCAAGGCGTTTTGATGGACACGACCACCAAACGCTACGAAACTTTCGAGGAACTTTATGTTTATTGCTATCGAGTAGCTTCGACGGTCGGATTGATGGCATCGGAAATCTTCGGTTATACGGATGAAAAAACTCTGGAATACGCCGAAGCGTTAGGCATTGCGATGCAGTTGACTAACATTTTACGCGATGTCAAAGAAGATGCGGCGATGAATCGGATTTACTTGCCGCAGGAAGATTTGCGAAAATTCAATGTTTCCGAACAGCAAATTTTCGCCGGTGAATATGATGAAAACTTTGTCGAACTGATGAAATTCCAAATAAAACGTACTAAAAATTATTATGCCGCCGCCGAGAAAGGAATCTCTTTACTGGAAAAAGACACCCGTTTTACGGTGTTATTGGCAGCGCGCATTTACGCACAAATTTTGGAGAAAATCGAAGCGCAAAATTATAATGTTTTCCTCAGCCGCGCTCACACGACACTGATTCAAAAAATTTTATCCATTCCAAAAATCTGGTTGGAAGCAAAAAAAATTTAATTTTTTCAATTTTTGGGAATAAATCTGATTGTGTTCAGCATCATTTTTATGAAACCTTATGATAAGGTCCTGAGTTTGATTTCAAAGTAGGTCTTGAAACAGGCTCAGTAGTGCGTTCGGAAGAATGTAAAGCTGGGGGGTGACTAACATTCTTCCGAACTCGATTTTTTTTTGCTAAAAACGCGACAGCGCACCATTTTAACGATTTTTTGAGAGGATTTATGAAAAAAACATTATTTTTAACCATCGCTTTATTTTCGATTTTGACATTAAACGTCTTTTCCCAAGGTGAGATGAAAAAGGACGAGATGATGAAGAAAGATGAGATGATGAAAAAAGATGAGATGATGAAGAAGGATGCGATGATGGCAAAACCGGTTTCGCCCCAAGACGCGGCGAAAACTGCTTTGAATGTCGGCGCAAAAATCCCTTCATTTACTCTTTCGGATGCTAAAGGTAAATCCGTCAACAGTAAGGATTTGTTAAAGAAAGGAAATCTCGTTGTCGTTTTTTATCGCGGCGCGTGGTGTCCGTATTGCAATGTGTATCTGAAAAAAATGCAGGATAACCTATCGCAAATTAAGGCACAGGGTGCTAATGTCGTGGCGATTTCGGTAGAAAATCCCGATAAATCCTTGTCCGTCGCGCAAAAGAATAAAGTCGAGTTTACAGTCTTGAGCGATCCGCTTCTCGACGTTGCGCGGCAATTCGGCATCGTTTATCAACTTTCGCCCGAAACCAATGAAAAATATATAGGTTACGGTATTGACTTAGTTAAACAAAACGGAACGAAAACGC
Organism: Acidobacteriota bacterium; assembly: GCA_031359215.1. Classification (GTDB taxonomy): domain Bacteria; phylum Acidobacteriota; class Blastocatellia; order Pyrinomonadales; family Pyrinomonadaceae. The sequence continues at coordinate 6,812 of JANMAA010000109.1, forward strand.
CTGATTTGCCGCTTTCGGCAACTTATATTGTTAAGCAAAACGGTGAAATTGCTTATGCGTATCTCGAACCGGATTACACCAAACGGGCTGAACCGTCGGTCATCATTGAAACATTGGCAAAGATGAAAAAATCTATGAAGAGTAAAAAAGACGGTAAATAGTTTTTTATATTGGCAACGTGGGGTTTCCTCCCATTATAACTTCTTTTTTTTCGGGTTTGAGCCGTGTCTTTCAAGTGCGGTTTAAGGAAATTTTCACCGTGTCAACAGCGGCTTGATTTAGTTTCTTTTATCAAGGTTATTAGGGACAACTTTGAACACTTGCTTCGTGTTCCGTGTTTTGGAAGATACGGCTCAAATCCGAAAAACAGACTAATCGATACGTCTTAAAAAATTGTATTTACAAGCGGTAAGTTTTTTGCAGTTGCAGAAAACTTACCGCTTTCGTGTTTCTATGATAATCTGTTGAAATCTTTTCAATCTTTTTCCGAGGTAAATAAAATGAAAAAAATCTTATCTTTTTTGCTAGTGGCATTGTTTATATTTTTGCCGGTGATGACTTCCGCCCAACGAGGCGGTTTTGCGGAACTCAAACAATTGCAATCGCCGCAAAGTCCGAAACTCGGCTTTATGATTCACGGCGGCGCGGGAGTGATTCGGCGCGGAGATTTGTCACCTGAAAAGGAAAAAGCCTATCGCGCAAAACTCGAAGAAGCGGTGCTTGCGGGTTACAAGGCTTTGCAAGATGGTAAAACCGGACTCGACGCGGTGCAGACGGCGATCAATATGCTGGAAGATTCACCGCTTTTTAACGCCGGCAAAGGTGCGGTTTTTACGGCTGACGGCAAAAACGAACTCGATGCCGCCATAATGGACGGAAAAACTTTGAAAGCAGGCGCGGTTGCCGGACTGCATCACGTCAAAAACCCGATAAATCTGGCGCGTGCCGTGATGGAAAAATCGCCGCACGTTATGATGATCGGCGACGGCGCGGAACAATTTGCCAAGGAACAAAATATCGAACTCGTTCCCGAAAAGTATTTTTTTACACAAGAGCGTTGGGATTCATTGCAAAAAATAATCAAGCAGGAACAGGAAAAAGAAAAGGCGATGAAGGAAGGCAAAAAAGTTTCCGGCGTTAATTTGCGCGAAGAACCTTACAATAAATTCGGCACGGTCGGCGCAGTCGCACTCGATAAAGACGGCAATCTCGCGGCAGGAACTTCGACCGGTGGAATGACTTATAAAAAATATGGGCGAGTCGGCGACGTTCCCATTATCGGCGCGGGAACTTACGCTAATAACGCCACTTGCGCCGTCAGTGCAACCGGTTGGGGCGAATATTTCATCCGTCTCGGCGTGGCAAAAGACATTTCAGCCTTGATGGAATATCGCGCTTTGCCAATCCAGCAAGCTGCCGATATTGTCATCAAACAAAAACTCCAAAATCTCGGCGGCGACGGCGGCATTATCGCCATCGATAAATTCGGTAATATGGCAATTTCCTTCAACTCCGAGGGAATGTATCGCGCTTACATCAACGGTGACGGCAAGCCGGTTGTCGAGATTTACAAAGATTAACCTGGTTGACAATTGCTTAAATTTTAGAAGATTATTATTTCTTGAATAATAATCTTAAGTACTCACCTTAGGCAGAGAATTTAACAGGGTTCAATTCTCGCAAAGTTTGAAACGCTGAATGTAATGCTTTGACGTACAGTTTTGTTTTTAACGCAAAATGATTTGTTTTCGTTTCGACTTTCAGCATTTCCAGTTTGATATAGCCGCACAATGCGGCGAAAAAATGACTTGTCTGCGTCGTCTCGGTTTGCGTCGGCGATTTTGACAAACTAACATTTTGTTTCAATGATTTATGGAACACTTCCACGCTCCATCGTCTTTGATAAATGGTGGTTATTTGATCTTTGAGAAGCGTCCTATCGCTTGTTATCAAATATAAAATACCGCTCGTGCCATCTTCGTTCGTGAATATTTGTTGGGCTAAAGAGAGCGGAAATTCTACGCCTTCGAGCCAGATTTCCAAAACGGTATTTTCTTCGATTTCAAGCGTTGAAACTGCGACCCATCGCCCGGCTTTCTTGTCTTCAAAACTTAAGGCGACATAACGATTGGTTTTGATCGGACAAATTACATCTTTTTGGCAATCCTGTTTGATAAACTTGAGATTCCCGACACTTGAGAACCACGCATCGAACAGGACATAGCCGAATTGAACTTGATTTTTGACAGCTTGCGTAATCATCGAGCGCGCCATTTCATTCTTGGTGGTCAGCGAACGACGTTTTTCTTTGTTTGTCTTTTTATCGATATATTTCTCGGTTTTGGCAACTAACTCAAAACCGATCGGCAGTGCCAATGATTGATTCTGAAACTGGTTTTGATAAAGACAGGAAATAAAATTAATACCTTTGAGATTGCGCTCTTTCGAGTGATCGTAATGCCGGGCAATGATGTCGTTTTCGTCCGTATAAGGCTTTTCTTCGATTGAATCATCAATGATCAAAACGCCTTTTGAAGACTGCATCTTTTTGACAAACGGTTTGACCGTTCGCCACAAATCTTTGCTCGTTTGTGTCAATTTCGACGGCTTCATTCGTCAATACAGCCTGCAAAATCATCTTCTGCAATCGCGGTGCATCATCTTGCGTCATTCCCAACGCCAACGCAAAAACCCGCGCTTTGTGCTTGCCGACCGGATGCGAAGAATCGAGCGAATATCCGCGCAATTTTTCGAGCGGCACAACGGCTTTATCGGCATTTGGTAAAAGTGCCATAATTATTTTACAACAAATTCAAAGCCGATTAATCATCCAAAATCGTCACCATCACGCTGACGGTTTCCAGATTTTTAACTTCATCGGGAACTTCGCCGTTCCATTCGAGTTGATTCCCGTTCAATGTCGCTTTGCATGTTTGAAGCATAATTTTCACCTCAATGTTGTAAATTCAGATGCTTTTTTTAGCGTTTTTATTTCATTGAGTATTATTCGTTTCAGATTATAACTTAACAACTCATTAAGGGGGAAAATACAGCAAAAACACTCAAAATTATACCAATAACAACTACTACGAGATGTAGAAATATCCAAAGAAACTTGAGTCTGAATTTATGAAACTTCGGGAACTCTGTTTTATGAAGATCATCTGCCTTTGTCTTTAGTGTTTTAATTAGAGAATCTTCAAAAAGTTCGTCAATTTTGTTTCTGTAATTCCTTGCTCTTTGCATATGAAGTGCATATCTTTCGTAGTGTTTAAAAACAAACAATGCTCCAAAAATCCCCAAAGCCATTAGAAGAAAAGTAAGAGGAATATCAATTTGGGAGATTTCTTTGTCAAACGAAATAACACCTATTATTGCCGCATAAATTGCGATTAAAGAGCTTGTGACATTTGCTCTTAAAGTTTCAAGATACCGTCCTTGCGTAACATTCTCTTGATACATTCCCCAAAGAATATCTTTCTTCACGGTTTCGTCTGTAATCATTGAAATTCTCCTTAATTACTCTAATTAAAACAGTCACTCATCAATCACCGGCTCCTGTTTCCGAGTTTTGCGTCTTTCCGCTTTCCATTTCTTCCTTACACTTGCGACATCGAATTTGTCGCGTTTGCCGTCGCGCATATTTTCGATCTCAAATTGGACTCTTGCCGCGATTAAACGATAGGCTTCGGTGTTCGGAACGCCTTTGGTCATCTCAAAGAGTTCGTCATATTCGAGAAAACGCCCGATTTTTGCGCCGATTTCCGCGCCTAAACTGTCTTTTTTCGGAATCGTCATTCCTTTCGGAAACGCTTCAAAAGTTCCCCACAGATAAATCGGCAGAATCCCGACTTTTTCGTTAAGAGCGAGATAGCCGATAATCGGTTTGAATTCGTGAATTTCGCCGTCCAGAGTGCGCGTGCCTTCGGGGAAAATCAGGGTGTTGTAGCCTTCTTTGAGAATTTCGGTGACGTGGCGCAGCGATTGGCGCAGGCTGCCCGTGCGCTCGATGGGGATGAGCGTCGTGAAATTGTTCATATAGGCGCGTTTGTATTTCGTGTCGAACCAGTAATCGGCGGCGGCGACGGCGACGGTTTGTTCGGCGACATCTTTGCCGAGTGCTTTTTTGACGAGTCCCGTGTCAATGTGCGAAGCG
>JANMAA010000130.1:0-13573 GCA_031359215.1 Acidobacteriota bacterium
ACGCCCTATACTTTTCATCGTGTAATCGCCAACGGCAGTTCTGAGCAGTTTTTTCTTTCTAAAATTATTCTACTCATTTTCAGGAGATTACATAAATTTCAACTCAAGACTCAGGTTAACCTACATTGTTTGCTAATGAAACAAGTAAATCCGCTTGTTTTCCTTTTAGATTTAACGGTATGTGTTTTGATTGGGCTGAACGAACTAAATAATTTTCATAACTACTATAGATTTGAGAATCGGGATTTAATTCTGGCTTAAGCAATATATATGAAAAGGTACTCATTTCGCAATTCACATTCCCGCTTTATATCCAGTTTGCCGTATTAATTTCATTTAAGTATTAGGACTTTCGCTTACCTGAAATTACAAAGCCGGAATCGTTGGATTCTGGAGTTGTAATTTCAGATATTCGGCAAATAATTTGTTTCTCACTTGATAGATTGTTGTTCTCAGTTCGCAGGCTTTGACTTTGATTGCCACCCACGCCGCGTAACAACAAGCCAGGTGATTTCTTTGTGAACACTCTTTTCGACATTGGCATTTTTCGCTGCCGGTCAGTTGTTTGAAACTGCGGTGAAATTCTTCAACCTGCCATCTGACCTGAGTCGCTTGAATCGCTCGCAATCGCGTAAAGTCCTCTGCTAATTTATTGGTAATCACCCATTCAACGTCGCCGTTTGTGGCAACCAGCTTGAATAATTTCAACCAAAAAGGGACTTCTTTAATTCTCACTAATTTCCCGCTAATCAGTTCTTCCCGACTCCATTCGATCTCTTCTAAATCTTGATAACCGATTTCTTTTGTTATACTTACTTTGCGGTTGCTTTTTAGGTTTGTGTAAAATGTCCAACCGCTCCGATGCACTAGCTTTAAGTTTTCAACCGACGCATACCAACTGTCAAAAGCGATATTTCGTGCTTTGATTTCCTGCTTCTCATTGGCTTGGAGAAACATCTCTTGAAAATGATCATTCTTGGTTTTCTCGTCCGCATCGGGATGGTAAACCCGATAATTGATCGGATAAAAATCGCCTAAACAACCGTTGGTATGCACCGAATTAACCAACCCGATGCCCTTCACCAAACCGTGAACATTCCCACTGTATTGTAACTTCACCGTTTCAATGGCGTTTGAATACTGTTTGTTTTGAACCGAATCGTCCACCAACAAAAAGGCTTCGGCACTGTCATCAATTCGACCTTTCACCAGTTCCCATAAATCTTTTGGTGTAAAGCGCGAGTTCTGCAAAAAATCCGTCACCGAATCGTGACTGACTTTCTCCAAATGCTCTGATAAATTGGAACAAGTGTAATTAAATGGCGTGCTTAACAGATATTCAATATACTGATTTTTGGTTATCATTGAACTTCTGTTTAATCATATTTTTTCAAAAAGCGAAAGTCCTATCTATAAATGTGCGGGCGACTTCCACCGAGCAGTGAGCGCGGGCGGCAACCGCCGCCGAAACGCTGCCGATCAGAAATCTTTCAAATTTGTTACCTGCAGTGCCTGCTCCGACGAAAATCGTATCGGCACCCCAGTTGGCGGCTTCTTCCAGTAAAACGTGTTTCGGATTGCCGGCTTTGATTAAAAGAGCGGCAATTAATCCGGCATTTTTTAATTTTTGCAGCGCCGGTTCAGCAAGTTTGTGCAGTCGCTCGCGTTCGCCTTCATTGACTTCTTCAACCAAACCGGCAATCGGCGGCACGAAACGTCCGATTAGCGACGGCGTAACCGGGTCGCTGACGGCGAGCAGGCGAACTTCACTTTTTTCCAGCCAAACTCTGGAGGCGACCGATTCAATCGCCGCCCGCGAACCTGCTAACCCGTCGAAGCCGATAACGATACACGCTCCTTTCTGTTCGGTTTTAAGGTGTCCGCGAGCGACTCTGACGGAACAATCGGCTTCGGTCAAAATCTTTTGCGAGATACTGCCCAAAAGAATGCGGCTGAGCGCGGAGCGTCCCTGAGAACCGACGACAATTAAATCCGGGTTGAAATCGTCCGCCGTCGCCAGAATTTCACGCGCCGGCGAACCGCAGAGTGCTTTTGAAGCGATTTTCCAATCCGGGAATCTACTCTGGAGACGCTCCTTTGCATAACGGCTGAGTGTTTCGGCTTCCATCACGACTTTTTTCTGCGGGTCGCCGTGTGTTTTTGCCGATTCGCTGCTGTTGTTCGCCAAACATTTCTTCGGGCTGTCGTCATCCAGCGGCGGCGGAAGCCAGATTTCAGCAATCATTAAAATCAATGCTTCGACATCGGCGGGCAGTCCGGCACACTCCAAATCATCAAGTGCGGCATCCGCCGAGGGTGAGCCGTCATATCCGATCAATATCTTCATAAAATCTCCATCTTCTCCGGTGCGCCGAACTTGTCAGTAATTATCGGGGCAATAAATCGCAAGCAGTATGCCAAGCCTAAAACACCGACTTCCCGGCATATCCGCCTGCCGAGCCGTGAAAAGTTCCACGGAAAAGCGCGAATTTTTTCGCGGGAAATTTACAGTGGCGCCGTTTGAACGGGCAAATAACCGTTTTTCCGCGCGGCACATTCGTTGCACTGTTTTATTGGAAAATGAGGAGATAAATAAATGAACGGAGAAAGAAATAATTATTGGCTGAATGCGGGTGTTGCGCTCGCCATCGGTTTGGTGATGTCGTCAATCATCTTCGGATGGTTTTACGCGAAAACTAAGAAAGGAGATGAAGCGATTACCGTGACCGGCGCGGCGAAAAAACGCATTAAATCGGATTTGGTTTTATGGAGTTCGGGCGTAACCTATCAGGCTCCGACATTGGCGGACGCATACCGCCAACTTTCGGAAAGCGTCCCGCGCGTCAAGCAGTATTTGATAGGCAAGGGCATCGGCGAAAATCAAATTACGATTTCTTCGATTTCCACCGTGACCTTAAAAAGGCAGGACGCAAGCGGTGCGGAAACGTCGGAAATTACCGGCTATTCGCTTCGGCAGCAGCTCGAAGTCCGGTCAAACGACGTTGATAAAATCGCGCAGATTGCCCGCGAAGCAACGGAACTCATCAACCAGAATATCTTGATCGAATCGAATCCGCCGCAGTATTTCTACACTCAGCTCGGCGATTTAAAAATCGAAATGCTCGGCGAGGCGGCAAAGGATGCCAAAATCCGCGCCGAAAAGATTGCCGCCAGCACGGGCAATAAAATCGGCACGGTGCGCTCGGCTCGGATGGGCGTGCTGCAAATTACCGCCGCCGATTCGACCGAAGTCTCCGATGCCGGGATAAGCGATACGTCTTCGATTGACAAGGATATGACGGCGGTCGTCAATATCGGTTTCGCTGTTGAATGAAAACTGAAGCGGCGAAAATTTTAATCGCTATCGGCAAAAAAACGGTTGCGGACTTTAATAGCGAATGGTCAAAATCTGTTTTCAAACAATTTTGACTATTTCGACATTAGCTAGCGCAACCTAAAATTATAATTGTTTTTGGGTCATGCCTAGCAGAAAAGTAAAATATAATACTTAAAGCTAGAAATGACAGATAGTTGAGGGGTCGCGGAGTTTTTAGCCAATAGCTATTGAGTTTGATAAAATGTTTGTCAAAAATGGAGGTTTTCTGATGACAAACACCGTATCGAAACTAAATCCTGAATGGATTACCGAAACCCGACGGTATTTTCTTGATTTTTTAGAATTAACTAATTTTCCGCATCTCGTCAGAGATGGCACACGCGGAACTAAATTTGATTATCCCGAATGGTTGATTATGTTCATTGCCGTCTTAGCCGTCAAGTGTCGAGAGAAAACCTATTTGGGGATTCATCGGATGGCTGAAAAATATTGGTCAACCATTGCCGCCGGGCAAAACCTGTCGGTTATCTCGGAGTCGCAGCTTCGGGAACGCTTAAAAAAAATCTGCCACACGCCTGGAAAGCCAGCAGGTTTTATATTTCAAATCTTTTCTGCGGAGTTCTTCAATTAGTGAAGCGAGTGCCGATAAAATGATGGTCAAAGCCAAGGGCGGGAAAGTTTGGCACAAAAAGGCGAAGGAGTAAGATTTGGTGCCGGTGGGTTTGAGCGGGCTAGATAAAGAAGCGACGTGGAGTTATTCAAAAGCAGACGGATGGCTTTACGGACACGGCACGTTTTGTCTGACCTCGCACGACAAATCAGTGGTTGGATTATTTATCTGGATGCCGAACGAGAGCGCACGAAGCTAAGCGGTTAGGACAAGAAATTCCAGCCTTTGCCGAACTGTTGAAAACAGTTTGTATGGACTCGAAAGCCGATGATGAAAAGATGTATGCGGATTTATTGGCGGAACACAAAATCAAATTATTGACCGTGCCGCGCAAAGAGATGGACAAAAGTGAGCGGCGGCAAAAAATGGTCGCCGAACAAATGAAGCCGGAAAATCGCCTGATTTACAAAAAAAGAGCGACGACCGTCGAACCGATGCAAGGGTTAATCAAAGATTTGTTTGGATTAGACGATTGTTGGATGAGAGGCAATCGGTCAAATCGTTGGTTATTTGCGGCAATGGGAATAGCCGTGCAAATGGCACAACATCAGGCGGACAAAAAAGAAAAATCAACTTGGAGAATCAAAGAGGCAGTTTGCGGACTATAAAAAACTCCGCGACCCCTCAGATAGTTATACACATCTTGTGCGCGCTCGAATTTCGCGCTCTAAATTTCGTCAAATCCTGAAACTTTTCAGCCTTGATTTGACCGCTCTTCAGATAGCTGAAATTTGTCATCTGAACCGTAATACGATAAACCGTTATTTGAAATTGACCCGGACTTTGATTGCTGACTTTTGTGAACAGGAATCTCCGTTTTCCGGCGAGATCGAATGCGATGAATCTTACTTCGGCTCGCGCTATCAAAAAGGTAAGCGCGGTCGCGGGGCTGAAAATAAACACATCGTCTTCGGCATCTACAAACGAAACGGAAAAGTTTATACGGAAATTGTCGAAAACGTCAAAGCCAAGACTTTACAATCAATTATCAAAGGAAAGGTGAGTTTCGACTCGACGCTTTATACTGACGGATTCCGGTCTTACGATTCGATTGTCCATCTCGGCTATCAGAAGCATTACCGGATTTATCACCAAGACAATTACGCGGTCGGTAATGTTCACATCAACGGCATCGAAGGCTTTTGGGGATATGCCAAAGTTCGACTGGTTAAGTTTCGCGGTCTATCAAAGAACACTTTTTACTTGCACTTGAAAGAATGCGAGTTTAGATTCAATTACAGAGATCATGACCTGTATGAGATGCTATTGAAAATTACTAAAAATGTCATCTTCTGCTAGGCATGACCCATAAATTATTATGGCAATAATATACTTGACTCATCAGGGTTAGGTATATATGATATTATATTAGCTGATACGGATGATTTTGACGACTGGTGGTTTTATCCTATTGGCGACAATAATATGCACAAAGTGAACGTCTATGCTTTTTATCGTTTCGGTAAGAGATTGAAGGATGTTACCTCTTTCGCTATGCAACCGATGTTTGAAAAGCACGAATGGGACAAAAATTTTCCATTTGAGCTTGATTTTCCTGTAATGCCTACAATGGAAGCGGTTTATGCAAATTGCTTATATTTTTTAGAAAAAACAGAGGGTTTTAATTTGGACAAATCACGAGATAAGGTTAGCGAAATAGAAACTCTCCACTTACGTTATTGGAAACTAATTGGGGCAGCCTATAAAACACACGATTTATCCGAAGTTTTTACGCTTTTCTCGCGTTGGTTACGCCAAACAAATCGGCTAGTTGATGAGTTTGAGGAAACCTTGAAACACGAAATTGACCGCATCAATGCGTTTGTAACGGGAGATAAAGGCGACAAGGATATTGAAATTCTAGCGGATAGGGCGCACGAAGGTTTTTCCGCAGAAGTTAGAAAGCATTTACCTGATACGGCAATATACGACTTCAAAGAGGCTGGAAAATGCTATTTATTTGATTGCTATACGGCAATGGGTTATCACATTTTGCGCGGAACTGAAGCAGTTGTCCTAAAATACTTGGAAACTCTTACGGGAAGTGCTTGGACTGGAACACCGGGTTGGGGGCAATACGTTCAAAAACTAGAAAAAAAATCTCTTAATGTTCCTAAGCGAATAATTCAAAGACTAAACGAAATAAGAGAATACGAAAGAAATCCGATTGCACACCCTGAATTTATTGTTGAACCTGATGAGGCAATGCCTTTATATAACTTGGCGCACGGAGTAATTCCTATGATTGTTAAAGAAATGCAGAGGTTAAATCCCAAGTAAGCCATTATGAAAAAGAAAATTGAAACAAAAAAAGACGGCAAAGAATTTGAACGGTTTGATGAGTTTTTAACTGAACTTGTAAAAGTGCCGAAGGATGAAATTCTAAGGCGCGAGAAGGAAGAAAAGGAACGGAAAAAGAGATTGAAAGCAAGACAAATGCGTTGATTTACTTTAAAATGTTTGCTTATCAAGGCATTTTACTTTAAAATATAAAGTATGGAAAACGTAATTCAATTAGCAAAAAAAATCGTAGAAGTATTAGACCAAGCAAACGCAACAAATGTCGAAAAGACGGCGGCAATTCGGTTAGCGCAAACTCTTAGCGAGTTCAAACTAGCGGAATCTGCCGCTAGTCAGTTTTTGCCTGACTTAAGTGTTCAAGCATCTCATTCTGCTTTTCTTGGTTCTGAATAATTGCACGAAGCAAGCTATTGGTTTTACTTGTGCCTTCGTCAAGTAAATCTAGTTTATCGTTAATTTTTACTAAAACTTTAACGATGCTTTCTATATAAACTTCGGTTTGATGTGTCATATTATTTGCCTTCTTTCTTCTTCTTTCCACGTCTAGCAGGTGGAATAGCCGCGCAGTTCGTCATAAGTCAGACGCTTACCGCTAACGGCTTTAAGGACTCCTAGAAATCGTTCTTTGTCATTACTTTTTCGTTCATTAAAACGATAGGTTTGTTCGTCAAGATAACGTCCGAGATGAAACGGTTCAACTGAAACGTAAGTGCCTTTGATTGTTCTTTTCAGAAGCGACCAAAAGTTTTCGATGCCGTTGGTGTGAATGTGTTCGCGGACATACTCAACCGAATGGTTGATAACTTCGTGAATATAATCGGCATCTAAACCGCGATATGAACGCCATTCGTCGGTGAAAAGATTTGCGCCTGTTTCAACTTTTTCTTTGACTTCGTTATGAAGTGTTTTTCTTGTGGTATTTGAAATAACTTTGGCTAAAACGCGACCTTTTCTTTCGAGCGCACCAAAGACGGCAGTTTTGCCAACGCTACCGCGACCTTGAATTTTTTGTTCGCGTTTGTGTTTGTGCATATTCTTAGCCAGACCACCGATAAAGGTTTCGTCGCATTCGACATCGCCCGAAAGTTTTTCAAAGCTACCGTTTTGCATTGCCAGACGGATGCGATGAAGCATAAACCAAGCGGTTTTTTGAGTAATACCGAGAGCGCGATGGATTTCATAGCTAGAAATACCGTTCTTTGCACTTGTGATTAACCAAACGGCAACGAGCCATTTATCTAAGCCGATTGGTGAATCTTCAAAGATTGTGCCGACTTTGACACTAAATTGCTTTCGGCATTCTTTGTTTTTACACTGCCAGACTTTGCGCGATGGCAAAAAGGTATTGTTTGTATCGCCGCATTTCGGGCAAACGGCAATCCCGTCAACCCAACGGCGCGAAGCAATAAGATTGATGCAAGTTAAATCATCTGAAAAGTATTTAACTGCTTCCTGTAATGTTTTCGGCAAGTTGTTATCGTGAATCATATTAAAAGATTAACATAGAAATCTTGATGAGTCAAGTATATTATTGCCATTATTATCAGCCCGAAAAGAAGTCCGAAGATGTAAATGAATGTCGTCATTTTTTACTCTGTTTCCTGATTTTTCACATCGGAATCCTGCTTGAACATTATCGCCAGCATCAGCATAAATACCGGAGCTGTAATTGCCCAAGGTATTCCGATCAACAGCAACTTTTCCGAAAATTTCGGGTAAAAATAAACAATTGCAATCAAAGGAGTAACAAGTGCGTGAATTAAAAAAGCATATCTCACCCACTTTTGAAATCCCTGTTTTTCAAACACGGGAACGGCAAATAAAGTTGCGAGTCCCATAAATATGTATCCGATGGCATCATAATCCCAAAAGAGCGAATGCGGCGTTTGTTTGAGAATTTGAATTCCGTCGGCAGTTCCTCGAAGCGTCATCGGAATTACGGTTGCTAATTGAACAACATAATTAGCGGTTACGAATGCGACATACAAGACTGTAAATATCAGAGCCGCGTGACTCCAAAATTGTTTTTCAGTTGGAGTTAGATGGTGAAGTGCCAGCATTTCGAGCAAAAAAGGGATAACTATACAAAGTGAAAACCCGTAAATCAAAATTTCGTCCAACGGATATTTGAGAAGACCCAAAAGCTGTAAAAATTGGACGATAACGAATGCAATCGTCGAAACAAAGGCAATCGTCCCTGACCAAAACCCGACTTTATAAATTGTTTTATTCATATTTTTTTGGGTTCATTACTTTCTGTTTATTTTAATGCGGGCAGCGTCTTGCACCGGTAAAGCAGTAAAGTAATGGTAATTAAACTTGCCGCAATTAAGCCCGTATCTTCAAAAATGCCAAATTGAAAGGCTGCCATAAAACCAATCACCGACCAGATAAAAGGAATGATAAGAATCGTGAGCGGACAGTTTTTAACATTTAACAGTAGAAATCCAAAAGTAAAAATCGTGGTTGGACAAGGCAGCCCAAAAGTCGGTGTTACAGGATAAAGATGACCGAAAAAATATCCTAAAATCGGGTAAACAATCACGGCAAATACAATCAAAGTAATTCCTGTTATTCCGTATCTATCGGAACGAAGATGAAAAGACAATTTGTTTTGAAATACACCGAAAATCAAAAATAAAATACTTTGAATAATGAAAAATGCCCCGAATAAATAAGCGGCTTTATTGATTGCCGTGAAAAAAATAAGATGATAAACAATTCCCATCCACAACCAGAAAAAAGCGAGAATAAGACTGATAATTTTGTCAGACTTGGGATTAGGGTTTAACGCCAGATAGATTGCCACGCCGCCTATCAAATACAAACCGATGTGCATTGGAAAAACTGCCTGATTGTAGTTTTTAAAGACTTCTAAAAACTGCTCTAACGTAAATGGAGTTTTCATTTTTGGTGTTTGTATTATTCATCAGATAACCGCCCAAGCCCGTTATCCATTCCTTTCGCCTAATTCTTCAACTTCCTTAATCCATTGTTTTCGCTTTTTATCATCTGACGATTTGACGGGTGAAAAAGAAGTTATCCTGATCGGTTTTATTCCGCAAAATCCTAAAATTCCTTTTTTCATCGAATTGTGTCCGGGGCTTCTAAAAACCATCCAGTAATACCATTTGGGCGTATCCATCGTGACGATAAGCCTGGCTGATTTGCCTTTTAACAATCCGTCCCACAGCGGAGAATTATCCCGATATTTGAAGGCGAAATTCGGCAGCAAAACCCTGTCAATAAATCCTTTTAACAGAGCGGGATAAGTTCCCCACCAATTTGGATAGACAAAAACCAGATGGTCGGCATTTAATATCTCCTTTTGTGCCTGCAATAAATCAGGCTCCAATTCACTTACTTTTCTATATCCGAGAGTCAAAATCGGATTGAATTCTAAATCAATCAGATTGATTAGTTTGCAATCTGCTCCGCTTAAATCCGCACCCTCTTTGTAGCTTTCCGCGAAAGCAAAACAAAGACTTTCTTTATCGGGATGACCGTTAATAATTAGTATTTTTTTCATACTTTTTAATCAAATAGTTTCCGTTAGCCTTCAATCCGTTCGAGTTATTTTTCTTCTGCGGCGGGTGAATCACCGAAAAATACGCGGCGAGAAGTCCCGCGCCGCCGATAATCGCCATTTTTGTAGCTGTTCGCATAACTTTTTCTCCTTTTTTGCCGACTAAACTGCTGCCGGCGTTGCCGAATACAGGGCTTTTCTAATCGCCGCATCTCGCGGGTTGCCCGTCAATGCTGCGCCTGTCCGGTTGGGGATATATCCGTAGCCGATTTGAGCCTCAGGGTCGGCAAATCCGAGTGAAACGCCCGCGCCCGGCGCGCCGAATTAACCCGGATTTCCGAACGACCAATTCGGGCAGCTTTTCAAAAAGCCGAGCGAAAACTCTACTTCGCCCTTCAGACATTTATCGTAAAAACCTTGTGCGGTGGGAATTGCCGATGCGGTCAACTCCTGCAAAGTTTCCTCGCGCAGTTCCAGTTCCTTTCCGCCTGTGGCAAAAACGCTGTAAGCGTGCGCGATGGCTCGCGCCGTGCCGACACCGCCGCCCGACGGCACTTCGAGGTTGCGGGTGTAGATGCGCTGCTCGTCGTGCGCCAGAGCTGACCCCGGATTGACCATCAACGCCCGATACAAAGGCGAGCGATGATTCCAAACTGCCAGCATCATTCTTAACGGGAATCCGAACAGCATTTCGGAAGGCGTGGGGTCAATGAGCGGCGCGAGTTTCGAATCGGAGATTGATTCAGGCAAATTGATATAAAAATCCAGCCCCAAAGGTGTAGCTATTTCGTCCTGAAAAAAATGTCCGAGACTGCGATGCTGCGGATCAATCCGGCGGAGCAGCTCGCTTTCGTAAAAGCCGAGCGTAATGGCGTGATAAGCCTGTCTAATTCCCGGCTCCCACTCCGGTTTCTGACGCGCCATAATCTCCGCCAAACGGTCGAAGTCGGCGACCGTCGCTTTATCAACCGGCTCGTCGAAGGCGAACAACGCGGCTTGGTGTGCAAGTAGCTGCCGGACGGTGATTTTTTCCTTGCCGTTTTGAGCGAACTCCGCCCAGTATTGAGCCACCGGCGCGTCGTAATCGAGCCAGCCGCGCGAATGAGCGACTGCCAGAGTCATCGCCGACAAGCCTTTGGTCGTCGAATAAACCAGAGCCATCGTGTCTTCTTTCCACGGCTCGCCCGTTTTGATATTTCGCACGCCGCCCCACAAATCAACCACCTTTTCGCCTTTGTGATACACGCAGCAAGCCGCTCCAATCTCGCGCCGCTTCGAGAAATTCTCGGCAAACGCCTCGCGCACCGCTTCAAAACCTTCCTTCACAGTTCCGTAAATTTCGACCGGAGATGCGGCTGACAGCGCATCGTTATTCTTTCGATACCAGAGATAAGCCGCGCCTACTGCCGATAAACCGATAGCCGCTTTTGTTAGTTTTTTCATTTCAAGTCCATTAAACGTAAAAATTCCCGCGATCATCCGCCGAAGGTCCGTAAATCGAAGGCACGGGAATATCTCTGAGCCGCATAAAAACAGTTAATTGCCCGCGATGATGGACGAGATGATTGACCGTCGAGGCGATATGATCTTTTTTAGGCGCGGTGAATACTATTTTTCCCTGATTTTTTAAGTGAAACGGTTCGTCAAAAATTTCGTCCGACGCATTTTGCAAAGCGTTTTTCGCACTTGCTAAATTTTCATCAAAATAATTTACGATGTCGGAAGTTGTCTTTGCTTCAAAATTGCTGAACGTCGCAATATCAATTTCCGAAGTTTCCACCATTGCGGCAATCCATTTCGGAATTTCCGCGACCAGCGAGGCAAGATAGCCCATTATCATTGATCTTTCGTGCGGTTTCCAGTCAAATAAATCTTCGGGAATCACTTGCAGACATTTCCGCGTTGCGGTTGCTTCCTGTTCGAGTTCTGCGAGAAAAGCCGCCGCTAAATTCGATTTTGTATTCATAGTCATAAATTATTTTCTCTCCTTAAATTAAAATTTTTAAGCTGCGTTCGAGTCTTTGGAAATACTTTTTGCATCGCCCGGAAAGAGCATTTTCAGCCTGTTTCCCACCTCGGCAAATCTACTTAATTGGTGTCGGTGATGCGCGAAAAGACTGGGTGTAAAAATGACGATGCCCAATCCGGCGCAGACGTAAATGTGCAGGGAAAATGCGAATCTGCAAATTAATCCGGCAAACACGCCAACGAGAATGCTGTTGATGACGGCGATCATTCCCGATCCGGTCAGGAAATACTGCCAAGTCGCGGGTTTGATGCCGATGCTTTGCAAAGGTCCGGGCGCGTCGTCGTGGGTTGATTGGATAAAGTAGCGTTTCATTTCGGGCGCAATCTCGGTGTAGTAATGCCGGATGCGATTGATTTCGCTGGCGTAAATCCAGTCTTCGAGCGCGGTCTGCAAAACACGATCAAAGGTTACGAAACCGAGAAAAATCAAGGACGGAAAAAGCACCAGCCCGAAGACGAAAAACGCTTCGCTCATTCCCGACACCTGACCGATAAACGCCATTGCCACGACTGCGCCGGAAACCGCGCCGGTGAACAAAGACGAGCGACCGTTCGATTCGGCGACGGTCGCCGCCCGCGCCGTCTGCAAAGTAAAATGCTCGGTCGTCATAAATTGCAGAATTTGTTCCCGCGTCGCTTTTTCGGTTTCATTATTCATCGGCAAATATGTTTCTCATTTCGATTCTCCCTTATTCTTAATTATTTATTTTTTGCCGGATTGATAATGAAGCAGCGTATTTCCGCAGTCAAACCTTTTTGTTTCCAAAAGTTTCAAATTAAGTTTGTCTTCGAGTTTTTGAAAATACGGCTTTCCGTCTCCCAAGACGACGGGGATGATGATAAAACGGTATTCGTCAATCAAGCCCGCATTTGCCATTTGCGAAACGACGCTTCCGCTGCCGATAATCAAAATGTCTTTGCCGGACTCTTTTTTCAGCTTCTCGATTTCGCCCGGAACTATTTCCCGAAGCACGGTTGAATTATTCCAATCAGTTTTTTTTAGAGTTTTTGAAAAAACGATTTTCTTCGTTTGGTTAATATATTCAATCATTTCCGGGTCTTCGGCAGATGCTTTGGGCGTTGACCAATAGTTTTTCAACGCATCGAAACTCGCGTGTCCGAACAAAACCGTGTCCGTCGTTCGCTGCGTTTCCTTGTAATATTCGTTGACGCTATCGTCCCAGACAATCCAGTTCACATCGCCGTTCGACCCTGTAAATCCGTCAAGCGACAGATAACTCAAGACAATGATTTTTCTCATTTCAATTCCCCCTTTTTATCGCTTCGGTTCGTAGCAATGCAGGACAACTCCGCAATCGAAAGCCTGACTTTTAACCAGTTTCAGATTAATTTTGCCGTCCATTTTTTCAAAGATTGTCATCCCTTTTCCGATTGCCGCCGGATGAACGAAAAAGTTGTATTCGTCAATCAGATTTTCCTTGATTAAAGACGACACGAAATCCGCCCCGCCATAGACAAGAATGTCTTTGCCGGATTGATTTTTGCGGCGGTTCACTTCTTCGACAAGATCGCCTTTTGCGAGCGTCGTGTTTGCCCACGGCGATTCGTCGAGAGTTTTTGTAAAAACCACCTTCGGCGTATCAACCATTTTTTTTGCGAACGCATAATCGGGACTGTCGGGATTTTCGACCATTTTTGTCCAGTAGTTGAAAAATCCATCAGTCATTTTTCTGCCCATCAAAATCGTGTC
>JANMAA010000132.1:0-4710 GCA_031359215.1 Acidobacteriota bacterium
TGTGCCAACCGACGATGACGCGCACAAAAACGCCCCACAAAACCATTGACCAGCCGCCGATTGCAAACAAAATAAAAGCCGAAACAATCAGCGGAACATAATAATATTTTGCAAAAGTCGCGTGAAATTTATCTTTCATCAAATCGGGAACATATTTTTTTAACGTCGCTTCGTCGTGGTCGTTTGCCGTTCCCAACAAAATCCAACCGATTTGCGCCCACCAAAATCCGGGACGAGTCGAATGCGGATCTTTGTCGGTTTCGGTAAAAGCGTGATGAATCCGGTGCGTCGCCACCCAACGCGGAGCGTCATCCTGAATAGACATCGTTCCAAAGATCGTCAAAACATATTCAAGCCATTTCGGAGCCTTAAAACTCCGGTGCGTCAGCAGGCGATGATAACCCAAACCAACGCCCAAACTGCCGACAATCCAATTGCCGACAAGCATCGCCAGCACATTCTGCCAGCTAAACATAAACAAAGCCGCAATCGCCAACAGGTGAAACGACACGACAATCGTCATATTTTTCCAATTGATTGCTTTGCGCGAGGACTTAAATTCGATAACATTTTGCATTTTAATAATTTAGAACGATTAAATTAAGACATTTTTAGATTAACAGATTGGCAGAAATATAAACGTAAGAGTTTTGTAATCTTGTCGTCCGAAATTGCCTTTTGACCGGCAAAAACACTTATTTGGCAGAATAATTTGGCGGTAAATTATATTTCACCCGGTTTTGTGTTTATTCTTGTGTTGATGACGAATTACTGTATCGAAACAATTGATCTGACGCACAAATTTGCCAACGACGAAATCGCGCTCAATTGCGTTAATCTGCAAGTTGTCGAAGGCACGATTTACGGCTTTCTAGGTCCGAACGGCGCGGGCAAAACGACGACGCTGAAATTGATTTTGGGTTTGCTGAAAAAACAGTGCGGCGAGATTACGGTTTTCGGGAAATCGTTTGCGGAGAATCGCGTCGAGACTTTGCACCGAACGGGAGCGATGATCGAAAGTCCTTCGATTTACGGGCATCTGACGGCGGTTGAAAATCTGCGGATTTTGCAGAAAATTTATCAATGCCCGAAATCGCGGATTGCGGAAGTGTTGGAATTACTCGGTTTAGCAGACACGGGCAGTAAAAAGACGAGCCAATTTTCGCTCGGAATGAAACAGCGTCTGAGCATTGCGATTGCGTTATTGCATTCGCCGTCGCTGCTGATTTTGGACGAACCGACCAACGGCTTAGACCCGAACGGCATTCTCGAAATCAGGGAATTACTGCAAAATCTGAATCAAAATCACGGCATCACGATTTTGATTTCGAGTCATTTATTAAGTGAAATTGAAAAACTCGTGACGCACATCGGCATCATTCACAAAGGCAATCTGCTGTTTCAGGGAATGCTCGCCGATTTGATTGCGAAGCAGCGGCAATCTACATTAATCGTTTTTGAGACGAGCGATAATCAGCGAACTTGCGAGATTATTGAGGGACAAGGATTGACGGCGCGAATTGAATCGAACGCGGTTTTACTGCCGATTATTGATAAAGAAAAGATTGCAAAAATTAATAAACAATTGGTGCAAAGCGGCGTTGAAGTTTATCAAATCAGCACGGTTAAAAATGAATTGGAGGCGATATTTTTCGATGTGATCGGCGGATAAAAAAAGACTGGAATGCTGGGCGGCTCGCTTGCAACATCGCGGTTTTCAGCGATGTAACGGCGTTTATTTACATACAACTTGAATTTATGCAAACGCCGTTAGCGTTTTTCAAACGCTTGCAAGCGAGCCGCTTGCGTTCCAGTCGAAGCAAATTTATGAATTTCATCAACAGTTTTCAAAGCGAATGGCTCAAAAAGAAGCGCAGTCTGGCATCTTGGCTGGTTGTTGCTGGAGCGTTTTTTACGCCGCTGGTAATCTTGGCGGCGCGGATTAAAAATCACGATAAACTCTCTGCGCTGTATGCTTCGGACGATTCTTGGGTGAAATTGTGGGATCAGACGTGGGAATCTATGGCGGTTTTTCTGCTGCCAATCGGGATAATTTTGGCGACGGGTTTGATTACGCAGCTCGAATATAAAAACAACGCTTGGAAGCAGCTTCATACGACTCCGCAGAGTTACACGACGATATTCTTAGCGAAAATGGCGGTGATTTTGGTGATGATGCTCGAAGTTTTCGTGCTGTTAAATCTCGCAATGTATCTGTCGGCGGTGATTCCCGCGATGCTCTTCCAGAATGTTTCATACCCAACCGCGCCGATTCCTTACGCGCGATTCTTGCAGGGCAACGTCAATTATTTTATAGACTGCCTGCCGATTCTGGCTCTCCAATATCTGTTCGGTTTGCAGTTCAAAAACTTCCTCGCGCCAATCGGCATCGGACTGGAGATCTGGTTTCTCGGACTCGGAATGAACGCTTGGGAATACAGCTACGTTTTTCCGTATATTCATTCGACGATGGATTTTTTGATCGGCTCAAAAAATATAGCGCGAAGCCTGCCCGTTATTCTGCAAACGATTGCGCTTAGTTATTTTGTAGTGATTACGATTATCAGTTATGTGCTTTATGTAACGAAAAAAGAGAAAGGTTAGATTGATAGTTTTATAAATTTAAGGTTGTTTGAAATATGAGTATTTCTCGTCTTTGAGAATTATTTTTTCGCGGCTGAAATTTGATTTCTTCTCGTTTGAAAACTAAGTTCTTCGCGGCTATGCCGCCCGATGTGCGGAAGGGCTATGCCCTTCCGTCCGCTTTCACTTCTTTTAGGCTATGCCTAATCTTGGCGAACGGCTAAAGGCGCAGCCTTTCGCAGATTCTGTGGAACATTTAATCGGCGAGGCATAGCCGTCGCCGCACATCGGGTGGCATAGCCGCAAGATAATGCGAAATATATTTGAATAAAAAATAATGAAAAAATCGTTCGTAATTCTACTTCATTGCGGCTATTGGATGATGTATTTACTGCTGTTGGCGGTAATATTTGCCGCTGTTACCTTGCAGTTCAAAAAAACGTCGCCGGTGTCGGGAATTTCATTGATTTCGCCGTTGATGCTGCTTTATCTCTTGCCGAATCTGATCTCGTTTTATGCGTTCTACTTTCTGCTGTTTCCAAGATTTCTCTATCACAAAAAGTTCCTCGCGCTGATTATTTTCGGAGCGTTCGCCTGCCTGATTGCCGCGTTGTCGGACAGTTTGTTTTCGATCATTCCGTTCGGGATAAACCAACCGATTTTTAATGACGCGGGCGAGTTTTTGAGTTTGACGATTCCGTTATTTTTAATCGCCTCCGTTCACGGGATTATTGCGCTTGTTGTCAGAGGTTTTATCACCTGGTATGACGAAATAAAGTTAAAGGAAGAACTCGCCAATAAAAATTATAAAATGGAACTTGCGCTGATAAAATCGCAGCTCAACCCGCACTTTTTGTTCAATACTATCAACAACATAGACGTTTTAATCACCAAAGATGCGGCGCAAGCGTCCGCCTATCTCAACAAACTTTCAGGCATTTTGCGCTACCTGCTCTACGAAGCGAAAACCGAACAAATCGCGCTTTCCGAAGAACTGAATTACATCGAAAAATATCTCGAATTACAGCGCATCCGCACGACAAATCAGAACTATGTCAACTACCAAGTCACAGGCGAACCGCACAACCTGAAAATCGCGCCGATGATATTTTTCCCGTTCATCGAAAACGCCTTCAAGCACACGGAAAACAACAAAAATTCCAACTCGATCAACATCGAAATCGTCATCGAAAAAGACCGCGTAAAATTCACCTGTCAGAACACATATCAAAACAACGCGAACACAAAAAACGAATTCGGCGGCTTGGGAAATGAACTGATCGGCAAGCGTTTGATGTTATTATATCCCGAAAGATATTCGCTCGAAACGGATGATTATGATGGAGTTTACAAGGTAAAATTGTCGCTCGATTTAGTCTGATTTTAATATAAAGTTTTTATGGAAGTAAGCCGAATAGAATACGAATTAACAAATAACGAAAGAGAATTTTTAGGACTTGACCTGATAGAAAATCATTGGGATAGAGTTATTTTCAACGGTGACAAATACCGACCTGAAAGCATTTTGTATTTTGAAGGCGATATTATTAAGCGACATATTGTTTCGACCGTTGATAAATATCGAGAATGCCACTACAACGAACGAACTGAGGACAGGGCTGTATTGCTGCCCAGAACCAATAAAGGCAAAGAGAAAAAGCTGACTGCTTCTGTTCTTGAACAAAAACAACCGCTTGGAATTTATGTAAATGTTAGTTTCGGCGATTTAATAATCGGAAGTTACAATACTCAAACTATTTTTTATTCAACCACTTGGGAGAAAGAAAGACAGAGTAATAAAAACAGTATTGCAAATATAGTTAAAGAATTTATAGAGCAGTCGCCGAAAAATCACTTGAATGAAATAAGCAGTTTCAAGTCTGCAAAAAGAAAAAATGTAAAATTCAAGACGGGTGATTATTTCGCTTTCAAAATCAACAGAACCGAATATGGATTCGGACGATTACTGCTTGATGTAAATAAAGCAAGAAAGAAAAAACTTTTGCCTAAATAACACGGTCTTAATTTACTGTTGGGTCCGCCTTTAATTGTCCAATTTTTCGCTTATAAATCATCAAACAAGAATACTGTTTTATCAATACTTGAAAAACAAACGACTTTGTCGGC
>JANMAA010000197.1:0-5425 GCA_031359215.1 Acidobacteriota bacterium
ACGTTTTGGTCAATCCATTTCATCCCGCCTTCGCCGCCGAAGAGCGTGGCAATCGTGTAATTTAATTCTTCGGCAGGTTTCGCGCCGCCGCCGACCGGCGTATAGAAATGTTTGATGATAAAGCGCGAAATTTTTTGAGAAATCTCGGACTTTTGCAGCTCGATGCGCGCAACGCTGCGGTAAAACGTCGTGTGCGCCGACTCTTCGCGGATAATTCCCGTCAGAATCTGCGATAGAACCGGATGCGCGGCAAGTTCCGACAATCGCCGGTAACCCTGCGTCGTGGACATTTCGTGAATCGCGCCGAACGCCATATGTGTCGCGGTAAAGCGCTTGCCGATCAGACTCGCCAGTGTCGTAATCAAATAATTGGTCACGGTATAAGAAGTCGAAACCGAATTTATTACCTGTTTCTGCCATTTCGGATCGGTATCAATTCCGGTTTCGTTTAAGAATCGGTTGAGAACTTCGCCGTGCGTTTGTTCTTCCGCGCTCCAACGCTCCATAAATTTGCTGATAATCGGGTCTTTGCCGGTCGGCGTGCGGCGCAATTCATTGTAATACATATCGGTCAGCGTTTCGACATCGCGCATATACAGCAAAACCGGCACGAATTTTTTATCGAGCGGATGGTCTTTTATATCTTTCCACGCAATATTATCTATAAATTTCTTAGTCAAAGTCCGCGGTTGTTTTTCATACCAATCAAGCACATCTTTTTTTGTTTCAAAAGTCATCGTTTCTTTTTCCTCTGCTTATTTATTCGCCAATTGCTAATTTTTGGATGCGAAGAATATATTCCGCACTAACCTGAAAGTCAATGACATTCACCATTTTTGCTTGTGAAATCATATAGATTTGCGGTTTAATAAATAAAACTTCGGAAATTTTGTCAGCTGTGTCAAATAAATGAAATTAGTTCTCGAAAGAAAAATACAAATAGTTTTTATCATCGCTCTAATGCTTTTCCTGGCTCTGGGCTTTTTTGCGTATCAGAGCGCGAACACGGTGAATAAAGCATTAAACTGGGAAAAACACACCCAGGAAGTTTTATTAAAATTGAACGATACACTTAGCTTAATAACTGATGCCGAAACCGGTGGACGCGGTTTCGTGATTACAGGCAATGAGGCTTATTTAGAACCCTTTAACAATGCAAATCAGCAAATCAGTCAAAATCTATCAAATCTACGCGAACTTACATCAGACAATCCAAAACAGATCGCGGAAATTACGGAACTCGAAAAACTAATATCAGAGAAACTCGATTTTGTGAAGGGGACCAACGAAACACGGCGGAATCAAGGGTTAGAGGAAGCAAGCAAGCGAACCAAGAGCGGTGTAGGCAGAGTGCTGATGGACGAAATACGGCTTTCTATCAGAAGGATGAATAATGAAGAAGACAGTCTTTTGAAGAAGCGCGAAGATGATTTGACGAAAAGTATTAACACCACCTTGCTTATATTGTTTTTCGGGACGGCTGCCGGCATAGGGTCTTTAGGATTGGCAAATTTTGTAGTTTATCGCTCGGTTGGACGATTACGCCAAGCAGAAGAAAAAGTTCGCATTAGCAATCAGGATTTAGAAAAGCGGGTTGCAACAAGAACCCGCGAACTTTTGGAAAAAAACGAGGAATTAAAGGAGCAAATCAATCAGCGCGAACAAGCTGAACATCGTCGCCGAAGCGCACTCGAAGCCGGAAATCTAGGAACCTGGACGCTTGATCCGAAAAATAGCAAAGCTGAGATAGACGAACGAAGTATGAGTCTTTTCGGACTAAGTGCAATAGAATTTGACGGTTCGGATAAAAAAATTTTCAGCCAAATTCACGAAGAAGATTATCCGCAAATCGAAGAACTTTTTCAGAAATCAATTACCGAGCGCGCTAATTTCAATGCTAAATTTCGTGTAAAAATGCCGGATGGTTCGATTCGCTGGAATCATTGTATCGGAAAGCCGCAACTAGATGAAAATGGTGAACTTATTCACATCGTCGGACACTGTAGCGATATTACCGAAAACAAAGAATATGAATCGGTATTGATTGAAAGAGGTCATTTTAGTCGTGCGATTCTCGATTCGCTTTCGGCGCATATTGCCGTGTTGGATAAATCAGGCAACATCATCGCGGTCAATGAAGCCTGGGAAAATTTCGCTCAGGCAAATTGTGTCGAAGAACAAATCGAATCAACCGGCGTAGGACAAAATTATCTCAAGGTTTGCGAAAAATCCGATGCTTTTGACGAAGACACGAAAAACATTATTAACAATTTAAGAGAAGTATTAAGCGGTAAAAAAGAAGGATTTGCCTTTGAATATCCGTGCCATTCGCCTCAGGAAGAAAGATGGTTTCTGCTTCAGGTCAGTGCAATGCGCGGTGTTGAAGGCGGCGCGGTGATTTCCCACATTGACATCAGCGACCGCAAAAAAGCCGAGCAGGAATTAAAAAACAGCGAACAATTTAACCGCAGTATTTTTGAAAATAGTCCTGATTGCGTCAAGGTTTTGAACCTTGACGGAACTTTGCACGCGATGAATACTAATGGTTTGTGCATTATGGAGATTGACGAATTTTCTCCTTTTGTCGGCAAGCAATGGGTTGATTTGTGGGAAGGTGATGAAAACGAACTCGCTTATCAGGCAGTTCATAATGCGGTTAAAGGAAAGACTTCAAAGTTTGAAGGATTTTGCAAAACCGTCAAAGGAAATTTGAAATATTGGGATGTTTCGGTCGCTCCGGTTTTCGACTCTAACGGCAAACCTACCAGACTGATTTCAACTTCAAGGGACATTACCGAACGCCGCGAAGCCGAAAACGAACGCGAAAAGTTTCTTAAAGGCGAACAAGTCGCCCGCCGGGAAGCGGAAATCGCCAATCGTTTGCGCGACGAGTTTTTGGCGACCGTTTCGCACGAACTTCGCGCTCCGCTCAATTCTATTTTGGGTTGGGGAAGACTGTTAGAAAAAGGCAATCTTGACGAAAAAACTACGGAAAAAGCAATTAGCACAATCGTTCGCAACGCCGAATCTCAAAATCGTTTGATTGAAGATTTGTTGGACGTTTCGCGGATTATTTCCGGCAAACTGCGTTTGGAAGTGATGACGATAAAGCCGATTAACATTGTCGAAGCTGCGCTCGAAAATGTGCGACCGGCGGCAGAAGCCAAAGGGATCACGCTGGAAATAAAAGAAGATTCAGATGTCAGCCACATTTCCGGTGATCCGAACCGTTTACAGCAGGTAATTTGGAATTTACTTTCAAACGCCATCAAATTTACGCCGAATGACGGCAGAGTTACCTTGGAGATCGAACGTGATAAAGATTTTGTCGAACTAAGAGTTCAAGATACGGGTGTCGGCATCAAAGAAGAGTTTTTACCGCACGTTTTTGACCGCTTCCGGCAGGCTGATGCTTCGAGCATCCGCAAATTCGGCGGGCTTGGACTCGGTTTGGCAATCGTTCGCCACATTACCGAAATGCACGGTGGAATAGTCAGTGTTTACAGCGAAGGCGAAGGAAAGGGTTCGACCTTTACCGTGAAACTTCCGTTGATAACTTCTCCGTCTGAAAGCGAGGAGGCGGAAACGACTACCTCTTCATCTTTAGAAAATGCACCTGAAATAAGTTTAGACGGACTTTTGATTTTGGTGGTTGACGACGAAGAAGACACACGTCAACTTCTCGTGCAATCGTTAACTTTTCACGGGGCGACCGTTATCAGTGCAGATTCGGCTAAAAACGCAATGGAATTACTTAAAGATCAAAATCCTGACGTTTTGGTTTCCGACATCGGAATGCCGGATGAAGACGGTTATTCACTGATTCGCAAAGTTCGTGCTTTGCCGGACGAACAAAATCGCAACATTCCGGCAATTGCGCTGACTGCTTTTACCCGCGCCCAAGACAGAATGCGGGCACTTTCGAGCGGATTTCAAAATCACGTTTCCAAACCGGTCGAACCCGACGAATTAACAACCGTCATCGCCAGCTTAACCGGACGACTTCACATCAGCGACGTTTGATAATGCACAATTTAAAGAGTATGAAAGCCGCGAACAAATTATTATTTCGCGGCTTTTGTCTATTCTACCGGTAAACAATTTGTTAAATCCGTTCGGCAGTTCTTTTTCTAATCTCGTCCAAATTGTCGTCAATCAAAAGCTCGCCGTTTTCATAAACGACGCGCATCGCCGAATAATCTGCGGAAACTTCTTCAGCCGCTTCGAGTTTGACCGTTTCGTATTTTCCGTCTCTCAAAATTAAATCCAAACGCCCGCGTTTGCTATTTTTGCCCGCATCGGTAATCGGCTGTTTGTAAACCTCGCGCCATTCGCCGTCGGTGACGATTGCCGAACACTTATAAGCAAACTTCAAAGTGTCGCGGTCAATTTTCTGCAAAAGCGAACCGCCGATGCCGAACGCGATATTCGACGCGCTGAAATTTTCCGTTTTCAAACGCTGTAAAATCTGTCTGATTGAATTTTGATTCACGCCGTCGCCCTGGATAATTCGCACGTTTTTCAAAACTTTGTAACCTTTTGAATTGATGGTCGTGCCGAATTTTTCACCTAAAATTGCCGCGACTTTTGAGACGACTTCGACGGGTTCGCCCGAATCGGGACGAATCACAAGCGTCGCGCCCGAATCTATCACTTCCTGTTTCAACTGTTCGCCCCAGATTTTTTCGACGGCGTTGTAAATGTTCCACGAATCGGAAACGACGGCGACGGTTGCGTTCGGCTTCGCAAAATTTTTCAGCATATTGCGATACGCTTCAATCTCGTTTTCGCGTCCCCAAGATGTAATCGTCGAATGTTCGGCGGCGGGAATCGAAAAACCAGCCATCGGTGCGTTGTAAAATTTACGATGCAGCAGCAGAGCCGCCATCGTGTCCGAACCCATAAAATTGACGAGATGCGCCGCGCCGCCAATCGCCGCCGTTTCCTGCGAAGACACGCCGCGCGCGCCGAAATCGTGAACCTTAAACGCAATTTCCGCATCGGCATCGTCCGCCGTTTCCTGCAAAAATTTATAAACATCGCGCTTGATTTGCCAGCTTTGCGTTGCGACCGTCACGGCATACCAAACGCGCAAAAGTTGTGTCTCAAACCAACTGCCGACCCACGCAAATTCGTCGTCCGTCGTCTCAACCGTCATCAAAACATTATGCAAAGGCACGACCGAACCTTCCGCCACAGCGCGAATCCGCAAAGGTAATTTGCCGTGATGTTTTTTAATCAAATTCGTCCAGCCGTCATAATTAAACGGCAAACCGTGCGCTTCGATAACTTCTTTTGCTTCCTCAACCATCGCCTGCGTGAACGGCGCGAGAAAGTAATTTTTCAACAAATACTGCAACCCGAAAAACACCGTCTCATTCCAATCCCGATCCGAACCGCGCGATTCGAGATAGAAAAAAGCCCG
>JANMAA010000198.1:0-2818 GCA_031359215.1 Acidobacteriota bacterium
CGTCCCAATTCGATCCGCTCGGACGGAAAAGCCGATACCAGAATCGCTAACAGATCGGCACGCGGAATACAGACTGAGGGAACTTCAAAATCACCGGTCGAAATATTCATCAAACAATCGCCATTGCTTTTACGAACCTGAAATTTTTCGGTTACTCCGCTTTTCACCAAAATTTTTTCAAATAAGCCGAGTTCGCTAAAAACCCGCGCGGCATTTACCCAAAGCATCATTCCCGCGCCGATCTCGCGCATCTGTGCGGCTTTTTCATAAACAGTTGCTTCAATCCCGAAATGACGCAACGCGACCGCCGTTGTTACTCCGCCGATACCGCCGCCGATTATTCCGACCGAAAGTTTTGTCATATAAAATAAACTGTCCTAAATAAAAATCTATAGTTTTTGAGCAAATTTCGGGTGTTCATAACTAACAGTGTCTGTTTCAATATAAAAAAGACGTGCCAAACGTGCCAAAAGTTGTCTTTGTTGTCTTTTACGATGATAACATTTTATCAAACCGAAACTGGTTTGATTCGATTAATCAACTTCAAACGCTCTTTGGACAATCAAGATCATTGATTTATCCATTTAATATCCTCAACCGACTGCGGATTTTCGAGCGCGGAAAGGTCGCCCGCGTCTACGCCCAAATATGCCGAACGAATAACGCGGCGCATCACTTTGCCGTTGCGCGTTTTCGGAATCGCCGAGACGAAATGAATCTTTGACGGCGCGAGTGGTTTGCCCATATCTTTGGCGACGATTTGTTTGAGTTCGGTTTCCAGATTGTCGGTTTCTTTGCCTCTTAAAACAACGAACGCGATCATTTTTGTTCCTTTAATTTCGTCGGGAACACCGATGACGGCAGCTTCGGCAACTGACGGATGAGCGACTAAAAGACTTTCGACTTCTGCCGGTCCGACTCGTTTGCCAGCGACTTTTAAGGTGTCGTCCGAGCGTCCGAGAATAAAATAATGTCCGTCCGCGTCGCGCATCGCAAAATCGCCGTGAACCCAGATGTTTTCAAAGCGTGACCAGTAAGTTTCCAAATATCGTTCGCGTTCCTTCCAGAAACCGCGCGCCATTCCGATCCACGGCTGTTTGATAACGAGTTCGCCGACTTCGTTCGCGCCGACCGAATTTCCTTCTTCGTCTAAAATATCAACGTCCATTCCCGGACACGGCGCGGAAAAACCGCACGGTTTGATCGGCGTGAGGAAATTATTCATCAAAATTCCGCCGGAGATTTCCGTGCCGCCGGAATAATTGATGATCGGCAGTTTTGAATCGCCGACTTTTTCAAACAGCCACCACCACGGCGCGGGATTCCAAGGCTCACCCGTCGAAGCAAATGCTCTCAAAGATGAAAGATCGTGTTTTTTCGGCAGTTCGTCGCCGTGCGTGGCAAGCGAACGAATCAATGTCGGCGAGATTCCGAGGATTTCGACTTTGTGTTTCGCGGCAAATTCCCACATTCTATCGGCGTTCGGATAATCGGGTGCGCCGTCGTAAATGCAGATCGTCGCGCCGTTAATCAACGCGCCGTAAATCAGCCACGGTCCCATCATCCAACCGATGTCGGTCAGCCACGAAATGCGCGTCCCGCGTCCGACATCCGTGCCGAACGCCATATCCTGCGCCGCTTTGATCGGAAAACTGCAATGCGTGTGCGCGATGCCTTTCGGCTTTCCGGTTGTACCGGATGTGTAAAGAATTATCAACGGGTCTTCGGCAATCGTTGGTTCAATGTAATCCCATTCCCCAGTATCTACATATTCATAATTTGTGAACTCAAGCCAGTCTATTATTCTCGAATCCGAATAGGTAAAGTCCAAATTTGTTCGCCAAACTACAATTACTTTTTCGATTGTCGGACAATTTGCAATAGCTTGTTCAGCGACTTCCAATGATTTATAAAATTTTCCGCGTCGCGGAAAACCTTCGCAAGTAAATAATGCTTTCGCGCCAACCGCATTCATCCGATTTGCAATCGCGTCAACTCCATATCCTGAAAAAACAGGAACGGCAATCGCGCCGATTCGATTGATTGCCAAAAGTGCGACAATCGTTTCAATCATCATCGGCAGATGGATGCCAATTGCATCGCCTTTGCCAAAACCATTTACTCGTAAAGCTGTGGCACAATGATTTGCTTCATACCATAATTCTCCATAAGTGAAAGTTTTCGTTTCGCCTTCTTCTCCTTCCCAAATTATCGCGGACTGGTCTTTCATTTCGTCGGTTTGCCAGCGGTCGAGGCACATTTCCGTGATGTTTAATCCCGCGCCTTTGAGCCAGTTCGGAAACGCCGCGCCGTTTGATTGGTCGAGAATCTTTTCGGCGGGCGGATCGAATTTTATGTCCAAAAAGCGCAAAACTTCCGCCGTGAATTTTTCGACATCATCTATTGAATATTGATAAAGCTCGTCAAACGAAGTTGCGCCGATTTGTTTCATAAAGCGCGTCAATTGGGCGCGTTCGATCACGTCTGCGGTCGGTGTCCACGCAATTGGCTGATGTTCGAGAAGGTTTTGGTCGTTCATAATTTTGCGATTTGAAAAGATTTAAGGCATATTTTATAACACAAAGTTTTTATTGGAAAATACATCTTAATCTCTGCTAGAAGCTTTGAGTTACGTCTGATGATCTTTGAAAATTAAATCTAGCGATTGCGGCTGTGCCACCTGATGTGCGGAAAGGCTGTGCCGTTTCGTGAACTTTTCCCTTTGATTCGGAGGCTATGCCTCATCTTCGGCGAATGTTCGAGGCTCAGCCTCTCACAAATTTGATGATTCTAAAGGAAAGGCACAGCCTTTCCGCAC
>JANMAA010000256.1:0-25014 GCA_031359215.1 Acidobacteriota bacterium
CTACAAGAAATTGCTTCGTCTTTGGGTAGAACAAAACGGCATCTGTCCAATCTGCAATGAGAAAATAACGAAGTTGACGGGTTGGCACAGCCATCACATCGTTTATCGTCCTCACGGCGGAACGGACGGAAACAGCAATCGCGTTTTGTTACATCCAAATTGCCATAAACAAGTTCATTCTCAAGGGTTGGAAGTAGTGAAACCGCGTCTTGCAAGAGGCGTTAAATAAGGCTTGAGCCGGATGACGGAAAACTGTCAAGTCCGGTTCTTAGGGGGCGGAGTGGCGGCAACGTCACTCTGCTACCCGACTATTACAATCGAACGAGATTACATTTGAGTTTAGGCTATAAAAGTCCGATGAAATTTGAACAAGAATTACAAACTAAAATGGAGGAAACAAGAGACAGTTTTTTGTCTAAAAATAGTTGACCATCACAGTTTCTAACCTGAAACCGGGAGCGTAGCCGGAAATCGGTCAACGTGCGAGCTTGAGCGGCATATAAATACGCATTTCCTTAAAATTAACCGGCGCATCAATCAGAAATTGAACGAGAAAATCTGACTTCAAATCGTCGGCTTTTCATAGTTGATTTGTCCATTCGATGTATGTTTGAGCGTCGAATTTTCTGCCCGTGATGCCGATTGTCATATAACGTATTTTGCCGAAAACCGAGCATCTGCATCCGGTAAAGCACATATTTCGCGCCCGTGTTTTCCGTCTTGTCGTTGAGAAGCTGAACCCGTTCGCTAATTTGTTTCATACTTTTATGAAAATTTTTCTCGCAAAATTCCAATTTAATATGTGCGTCAAACGAGCTGGTGTGATTCGGGCAGGAGGATGATTTCCGACATCACGCCTTCGCCTTCCTGCGTCGCCGCGAAAAAGATGCTCTGCGCCGCCTGGTCAATCGAAAGCATTTTGTCGCGCTGAACTCGCATCTCGATGTTGTCCCAGAACGTGGAATCAACGCCGCCGAAGTGCATCAGAGAAAAACGAATTCCGTAACGCTTGTATTCGTCCTTCAAACATTTAATCATCCCGGTCAGAGCGTATTTCGCCGCGCAATAAACGGAAGCCTGCATCATCGGCGCTTTCCCTAAAATGCCGGGAATCGCTACGACTCGCCCGCTCTTTTGCGCCGCCATCTGCGGCAAAACAGCTTGCAGAACATTGAAAGCGGTTCGCACGTTGGCATTTATTAAATAGTCGAAATCGGCGGGCGTAATTTCGCCGAACGGTTTAAGGACACCCGTTCCAGCCGCGTGAACGAGATAATCAATCGAGCCGAATTTTTCGATTGCTTCGCGGACGAGAATTTGCACATCGGCTTCGATGCCCGCGTCGGCGGCTAACGCCAGCACGTTTTGGTTGCCGTGAGTGTTGAGCTTGTATTCGAGTTCCATCAATTCGGGTTCGCTGCGCGAACTAATGACGACGTTAGCGTCAGACTCGGAGAAAAGCTCGGCGACGCGCCGCCCGATACCGCGCCCCGCGCCGACGATTAAAACGGTTTTTCCTTCCAGATTCATTTTGTTTTTTTTCTGCTCTTTAAATTACCAAAACCTTCTCAATTAAATGTTTTTTTCAATCAAACGCTCCTTTCGGCAAATTTATCAAATGTCCCATCAAATCGCGCTTTGTTTTCAAATAGCCGATCAGATTTTGGTGATACTCAATTGAAAGCGGAACGCGCTCTGTCACTTCTAATCCGCAGTTTTTTAACGCGCGAATCTTTTCGGGATTGTTCGACATCAAACGAACGCCGGTTATTCCCAAATCGAGCAGAATTTCGGCGCATTGTTCGTAGCGGCGCAAATCTACGTCCAGACCGAGCCACTCGTTGGCTTCAATCGTGTCCGCGCCCGCCTCCTGCAATGCGTAAGCGCGAATTTTGTTGATAATTCCGATACCGCGACCTTCCTGCTGCTGGTAGACAATAGCACCGCGCCCGGCTTCGGCGATCAATTTCATCGCCGCTTCGAGCTGCTGCCCGCAATCGCATTTGATCGAGCCGAAAACGTCGCCGGTCAGACACTGCGAATGAATGCGGACGAGTGCCGGATTTTCGTAATTGAAATCGCCGCGCGTCAACGCGACAAATTCCTCATCCGATACGAGCGAACGATAGCCGATGATTCGAAACACGCCGAATTTTGTCGGCAAATTCGCTTCGGCGGCGCGCTCGACGGTTTTAATAAATAGATTTTCTTCATCACCGGCGGTTTGAAATCGCTGCGCTGAACAAGGCATCAGTCTGACGGGCGAATCGTTTAAATTTAAAATCATATTACCCGCTGCTTATAATTTTTCTATTTGCATCGCTTGTCTTCCTGTTATTGCCCATTTCATGAATCGTATAGGCAAACAGCGCGTAACAAACTGCAGAACTGACGATTAAACCGACGAAAAAGATGATAAGTGTCATTATGCCCGCCTTCCTTGCCCGCTCATCTTAAAGAAAAGACCGAAGCCGAGAATCGAAGGCACCCATAATCCGACAAAAATTCCGGCATCTCTATTATCCGCGCCGAAAACTCCGAACCAGAGAGAGACTGAAAATAAAAAAGAAACGAAGGCTGCAATTAAAATTATGTAATCCGGTTTGCTGAACATATTTAAACTCCTAAAAAATCTGAAAAATTGAAAAAAGATCGAAAAATGTAAATAACGGACGGAAATCTCTAAACGTATTCGGAAGTTCCGCCCGTTTCTGCCCTTTGTTCGTTCGGTGCGCCTATGCTTGCTACAGACGTTTGTTTGACTTGCCGGAAAGATTTAAAGAAACCGGCGCAGCGCAATCCGCTCAAGCTGTTTTGCTTAACAATGATTCGTCGCCAAAGAAATTGCGAATTGCGGAAATTTGCTCAATCCGGTTGTTTCCCCGCCGCTCGGCGATCCAGTTTGAAACCGTGTTTGCCATTTTGCGATGCAAACCGCGTTCGGTTTTTTTCTCGCTGAACGCTGCCGCCGCTTGATTAGATCCACTTAAATTCCGGGTTTGAACGCTCGCCGAAACTACCGCATCCTTTCGCTTGATAACTTTTATTGATGTTTTATTCACGCTTTTTCACCGCGCCTGTATTTTTTTCCCGTTGCGCTGGAAACTTTCCGGTTATTTGTTTACACGGTCCGAACCCGCTAATTTAACCAGTTTGTTATATACGCCGAGCAAAAGAAACGGCGAAACCCACTGACCGACGAAGCGGCTTTTTTCCGCGTTGCCTTTCAACTCAAAATAAAGCGAAATGCCGATCGAGCCGAGCGCACCCCAGAGAAATATGTCCGACGGCAATTTTGCGGTTTGTTCCTCAATCGTGCGGGCGACGATTCCTTCCGAATGTTTCTGCGCTTCTTCTGTTTTGGTGCGCTGTGCTGCTGTTTCTGGCATTGTTTTTTCTCCTTGTAAAATTACCGGGCGTTTATGCCCGATGTTAATGTTTGTTTTCCGAAGACGCGCTCGATAATCGTTTAGCCGTTCGCGCCTCCGATTTGTTTTCCGCAAAATTTACGACTGATTATAAATCCACCGTGTGCGGTTTGTGCGATTTTGATGTTATAAGAAATATTTATTGCTGTCAAGCGAATATTATAATTTTTTTCATATTAATAATTAAAATGAGCAAAATAAGGAAATTATCGACGCAATAGCCATATTTCTTAAACCAAGCTTGTGCGGCTTGTGCGGTTTGTGTATTATACATTGTCTAAGCGAAAAGGTTTTTCTTCTCGCTTTTCAATGTTCGTAAAAACTTTGGCGGCGATTATAAATAAAAATGGCAGATATAAAAGGCTTTACCACCATAGAAGTGGCGCGTTTATGCAGAGTGAGCGATGCGACCGTCAAGCGTTGGGAGGATGCCGGGCTTTTGAAATCTGAGCGGACGAGCGGCGGGCACCGGCGATTTCGCGCCGAAGAAGTGGCGCGTTTTCAGCGCGAACAGGGACTCGGACTCAAGCAAAGCCACGGCGACGAATCAGTCGTCAAGACGACCAGCCGCGCCCGCGATAAAAAAAATCTTTCCGATTCGGCATTTCTCCAATCGCTGATTGACGGCGGCGAAGAAGCGGCGACCAATGTTTTTATCACCGCGCATTTGGAAGGCAAACCGCTCGTAGAAATAATTGACCGCATCGTATGTCCGGCGATGCGCGAAGTCGGCGAGTTGTGGCACCGCGGTAAAATCAGCGTCGCGCAGGAACATCTGGCGACGCGCACCGCCGTCTCCGCCCTCTACAAACTCAGAAACGCGCTTCTCGTTCCCGATATGAAGAACGGTCTGGCAATCTGCTGTGCAATGGAAGGCGACTTTCACGAACTGCCGACGCTGCTGGCGCAAATGGCGATTGAAAACGAAGGCTTGGAAGTGATAAATTTCGGTGCCGCCACGCCGCTTTATTCGCTGGCTGACGAGGTGGCGCGGCACGCTCCGCATCTCGTGTGTATTTCCGCCGCCGTCATCAATAATCTGGAGCGGCTGTCGCGCGACTACAAAGATTTCAGAGAAAAAACGGCAAAACTCGAAATTCCGATTCTGCTCGGCGGCGGAGTTTTTAGTGACGAACACGTCCGCCGGCGTTTCGAGAGCGAATTTTACGCGCACAGCTTTACCGATGTCGCCACATTTGCGCGAAATCTGAACGACCCGTAATCGAAATGTCAATAAATCCATTGCTTGAAATCCAGGTTAATAGTATCCAAAGGATAAAAATGTTTCATAGGATTTTTAATAATCAACTGAGTTAATTGGTTATAAAGTAATAGTTTGTTCCCGTTTTTCTTCCGTTTTTTACCGCCGACGATTCCGGGCAGATCAGAGCCGGTTGAATTTTTGAGTTTTTCTTCTGAAAAATCATATTCGCCGTAAAAATTATTCCCTTCAGGGCAATACAAGTGTAATATCATGTAATGCCGAAATCTAAAAAACTCGAACTTGAAAAAAAGGGCTTCGACGAAATTATTTGGAATACGTTTTTTCGTCGCCATCAACAAGGATATATTCGCAAACGCCTGCGAGCCGTTAAACTTTTTGCTGAAAACATCGAAGTTTCAGTCATCTGCGAGCAACTCGAAATCAACAAAAACAGCCTCTACTTGTTTGTCCGAATCTATTAAGCCGACGGTTTCACAGGTCTCTGCCGGCACACCACGCGAAACCACAAAACTCGTTCGAATGTGCCTTTGAAAGCAACCTCTGGACGGGCGAGTTGATGCGTCAATTGATCAAACGAGAGTTTGCGATTGACTATCAAAGCGGAATTTACGATCTGCTTGACCGCCTCGATCTCTCGCATCAAAAAGCTCATTCGGATTATCAAAATGCCGATAAAAATGAGCAACGCGAATTTCTCGCGCAATTCAAACAAACTTTACTTGCCTCCGATCTACAAAATGCGGTCATCACTTTTGACGAGTTTTCAATTAGCACCAAACCAACCAATTATTACGGCTGGGCAGAGCGCAACAATCGACCACGGGTCAAAACCGATGAAAAAAACGAACGCGCACCAACAGACTGATTGCTGTCGAATTATTTTCTGCCGAATGTTATTTTTAAACCAAACCGAAAGCAGGAAGTTTCGAGATTGCTCACTTTATGGTTGATCTGGTCAAAACTCTCGCAGATCAAGGTTATACTTCGGTAGATATTTTCCTGGATAATAATCCGACTCACAAAAACAAAATGAGAACCGATTTCTACCAAAAATCGGACTTTCCAATAACCATCAGATTTCATCATTTCCCAAGATATTCACCGCTTTGTAATCCGACTGAATACCTGATTCATCTGATTCGGCAAAAACATCTGCATCATCACGATTACAAACTGAACCTGCAAGAACCGGAAAAGATTTTAACTAATAATTTACTTGGTAAAACCTTTATTTCCAAAGAACAACTGGTTAGTATTTTAGAACACATTCATAATCTTGTTTTATCAACCTAAAGGGAATAAAGCCAAAAATATTCTAAAACATATAGAAAAAAGTGAGTTAGCGGAAATAAATAAAAGATCAACCTTGAAAGCCAGAGAAAATTGGTTTGATTTAGGCGCAAGAAAATTTGGCGATGCGGCTTGGATTTATGTAATCAACGACAGATATATTACTTTTGAAAATAAAGAGCCGAAAGTTTATATGGATTGCGAACTTTTCGATATTTATTTTAATGACAAAGCAACAGGTCGCGGATATTTGGCTTATTTAAATTCTTCGATAATTGCTTTGTTTTCTGAAATTGGCGGAAGAACAGGTTTAGGACAGGGCGCGTTAAAAACTCAGGTTTATGAAGTTCAAAAGTTTTTTGTTCCGAAAGCGGAATTATTGAATGAGGAAAACTTGGAAAGTCTTGAAACTGCGTTGGATAAAATGTCAGCGCGACCAATTGGTTCGATTTTGGAAGAACTCGGCGCGAATTCGCCCGCCGAAGTTTCGTTTGAAAAAGTCAAAGCTGACCGTTTGGAGTTGGATAAAATCGTTTTGCGAGATATTCTCGGTTTGAGCGAAAAAGAGCATTTGGAAGTTTATCAAGCGGTCGTAGATTTGGTAAAATCGCGTTTGGAAAAAGCGAAAAGCGTCGGGAAAAAGTCGAAGAAAAACGGCGGAAATTTGGGAAGCGCATTTGCTGAAAACTTCCACGAAGAATTAACCAACGGAGATTAAAAATATGGAGATGATTGGCGCGTATTATGCCGAAAAAGTTCTCTCGCAAGGAAGCGAAAAACTTACAAAGCGCGAACTCGTCGGCTATTCCTATTTTGGCGAGACGCGGTTGGAGCAAGACCTTTTCGGCTGGAAAATCCACACGAAACGCCGCACGTTTGAATTCGATTCGGAACTCGAAGCGCGGTATTGTCTGATATTTCTCGAACTCGGCTGGCGCACGGTTTTGATTCCGACGGATTTGGATTATTTGGCGGAAATTTTGCCGCGACTCGAATATCTGAAAATGCGGGCTGACGAAGTTATCGGCAATGGTTTGAAAAGAGTTTTCGGACGTAAGATACGTTGGGACGCACGGATAAAACTTATCAGAAAATCTCGGTTATTCCCGCCGACGCGCCGAAATTTGACGACGCTGAATTTGCAAATCGCGACGAAGAAGAGGAAGATACGGAAGAAGAGTTTGACGAAGAATTAGAGGAAGAATACGCATAATGCAAGCACTCGGAATGGTTGAATGTTTTGGACTCGTGGCGATGATCGAAGCGGCGGATGCAATGGTTAAAGCCGCGAATGTGACGCTCGTCGGTTACGAAAAAATTGACGCGGGACTCGTGACGGCAATCGTGCGCGGCGAGGTCGGCGCGGTTAAAGCAGCGGTTGACGCGGGTGCGGCGGCTGCACGCAGAATCGGCACGGTGACAGCCGTTCACGTTATTCCGCGTCCGCACGACGAAGTTGCCGACGGCATCTCCGTCATCGAAACTGGCGAAACGACGCGCAAGAAAATTTCCGGCTCAGTGCCTGAAAAGTAAAGATCGAAAATCCAAGCATCAGAAAAAGGATAAAGACCGCATTTTTGTGGTCTTTATCCTTTTTACCGTCTCAATTTTCTTTGGGACAAAAATTATATTTTTATCCTATTACCGATTCGGTTTTTGCAACTGCGGTTTATCATTATTGCCTGACCGTGCAACACCGGAGCGCGTAATTGCAATGCGTTTTTCTTTATTTCCACCATCGGCAACGACGACTTTAAGATTTCTGAAGGAATTATTCTGAATCTTATTGGTCGGACTATAGCCTATTGAATACTGTGTGCGAAGTTCGCTGGCAATGTCTTGGGCTATTCCGTTCAATTCGCTTAAGTTATTGGGAAAATACACTTTGCCACCGGTTTCGGTTGCTAGTCTTTCAAGAAAAGCCTTTGCTTTTCCCTGCGGACTTTTACTAATAAATCCGCCTTCCTTACTCAATTCATTGACAAAACCAATGACAAAAATCTGCACGTCCGATTCGTGTAAAAGCTGGTAAAGTTGGGGTTCTTTATAAAAACTGTCACGGTCTTCGCCATCTGTTACGAGAACCAAGGCACGACGTTTGAGATCATTCGGGTTGCGGGAT
Organism: Acidobacteriota bacterium; assembly: GCA_031359215.1. Lineage (GTDB taxonomy): Bacteria > Acidobacteriota > Blastocatellia > Pyrinomonadales > Pyrinomonadaceae. Next base: position 8,066 of record JANMAA010000256.1, read on the forward strand.
TTTTCGTAACTGTCAACTTTTTCCGCAGCTAAATAAACAGCATCGATAATTGCCGTCTGTCCGCCTTCAATATAAAGCGAGTCGAGAGCATCGAAAAGATCATTTTTATTTGTAGTAAAATCCTGCTGAATTTCAATTTTGTCTGAACTGACAAATCTGACAATGCTCGATTCATCGCTTGGACGATTTGTATTGATGATTATTTTGCTGGCTTCGATGACTTTTTCGATCTGTTGTCGAAGTGATCCCGAATTATCAATTACCAGTGAATAATTAGTCGGAACTTCAGATTTTGAGAAAAACTCTATCGGTTGCAAAACATTGTCCTCATAAACTTTGAAATCGTTTTGCGATAAATTGTTGATCGCGCGGTTGTTGCGGTCAACTACGCGAACATTTAAATTTACGAGTTCAGTATCGATCTTGATGATTTCATCTTTATCTTCGACGGGTAACGGCGGCGGTGTAGGTAATATCGTCGGTGTCGGCGAGGGAAGTTGTTGAGGGCGATTATTGGTTTGCGTGGTTTGGGCAGTTGTATTCGTTGAAAAATTGTAAAAAGCAAAAGTTAAAGCGGAGCAAAAAACAATTAGTAAAATAGTTTGTGTTTTTCTTTTCATTTTCTTCTGGTTCCAAAAAAAATCCGATTCTAAATTTAGTTCGTTATAGGCGTTCCAGGCGTTGCATAATAGCCTTCACGACCGCGAATCGTTAGACGCGGTAATCCGCGTGGCGGGTTTACTTTTGTTTTAACTTTGTGCCATTTTCCATCGGGTTCAAAATCATTAGGTGTGTAGCCGATTGAATATTGATGACGAAGTTCGAGGGCAATTCGTTCGAAGATTTCGTCAAGTTCGACATCGGTTTGCGGGTAGAAAGATTTTCCGCCCGTAATCGAGGTCAGTTCATCCAAAAATGCTTGTCCCTGAAGACCGTCAACGCTCGAACTGTCTCTTCCATCAAGAATACCGACCGCATAAACCGTTACATCGGATTCCTTCATCAAACGGCGAACCTCGCCAAAATTGTATCTTGAAGCATTATCCTGACCGTCGCTGATAATTAACAACGCCTTTTTCTGCCGTGTTCCGGTGGTAACTCTTTCGATTCCTAAATAACAGGCATCATATAAGGCAGTATTGTTTCGTGGTTGAACCAAAGTGAGCTTTTGCAAGATAGCTTCGCCGTCGCGGGTGCGATCAAGCAGAAGTTGGGCGCGGTTGTTAAATGCGATAAGAAAATATTCGTCCGATGGGTGGCTGGTATTGATAAACCGTCCCAAAGCCTTTCGCGCCTTTCCTATTTTTTCACCACTCATCGAATCCGAAACATCAAATAAAATCCCGACGGAAACCGGCGCATCAGCATCACTGAAATATGTAATTTCCTGTTCTTTGTTGTTATCAAAAACTTTGAACGCGTCTTTTTTCAAGCCTGAAACATACCTTCCGTAGAGGTCGGTAACGGTTAATGTCAGCGTTACTAAATCTGTTTTTATCGAGATGGGTTTGTCCTGATCGGGAGTTGGTGTCGGGGTTTGGGCAATCGCCGTTACAGTTCCGAATAGAAAAACCAAAATTAAAACATTCCACTGATGCCGGATGCACAAGCGGCTGATAGTTAAAGATTTTTTCACAGCCATAATTTCTCCCTTTAGGTTTATTATATTCTAAGCAACGAATTTTATTTCTGCAAGGTATTTCTTTGATGACCGAATTGTAAAATGCGTTGTTTGTCGTCAATAGTTTAATAAAGGTAATTTGTTTGCAACCTTTATTGATAAAATGCGTGATATAATTCGATTTCCGATTTCGGATTTTAGTTTGTTTAGTAAAGAAAATTAGTAAAAAGACTTTTTGAAAATTGAAAGTTAAATTAAAAAATTGCTCTGCGAGCCATCCAAATTCCAAAATTCGTAATCAAAAAAGTATAAGTTATGGCTGAATTTATTTGTCGTTTAGGAACGCCTTCCGGTGAAGTTTTGACGCGCATCGTCGAAGCGTCAGGTGCCGGAGATGCGCGGAATCGGTTGGAGGGCGAAGGCTTTCGGGTTTTTGCAGTGGCTTCGACCGACAAGGGATTATCAGCGATTTTGTCGGGCGGCAAAAGTAAGAAAAATAACGTCAAGCAAGGCGATTTTCTAATGTTTAATCAACAGCTTTCAGCCCTTTTGCGGGCTGGTATCCCTGTTTTGCAATCGATCAATTTACTAAAAAACCGCTCGGCATCTTCCTCAATGAGAGTGGTTTTGACGGATGTCGAAGATAAGATCAAAAGTGGTGTCCCGCTCTCGGAAGCATTTGAAGCTCAAGGTATTTTCCCGAAAATTTATGCGGCTTCAATTTATGCCGGTGAAAAAAGCGGTGCGTTAGACGAAGTTTTGGCGCGGTTCGTGAATTACTTAAAACGAAGTGTCGGCGTTTCGAGAAAATTACGAAGTGCGCTTGCCTACCCGATGTTTTTGCTGCTGGCGGCAACATTTATGGTCGGGTTTCTGACGCTATATATCGTTCCGCGAATGTCCGAACTCTTCAAAAGTCTGAGCGCGAATAAGGGTTTACCGACCGTTACTGTTGTCGTTTTGGCTATTTCAAACACCTTTGCAAATAACTTTTGGTGGCTTTTACCGTTGGTGTTGATTTTGGTATTTGCATTGGTGATTTGGCAAAGGACACCGGGCGGCAAATTGATTTTGCATAAAATTTTGCTTCGCTTACCGATTGTCGGTTCGCTCATCAAGCAAATGACAACTTCTCAACTTGCCCGTTCGCTATCGACTCTTTTATCCGGCGGCATAACGGTTCCCGATGCGTGGGATATTTCTTCGGAAGCTATTACCAATATGGAGTTGCGCCGCCGAAGTCTGGCGGTTTTGCCGATGATACAGGAAGGCAGATTGTTCACCGATGCACTCGAAAAGGCTAATTGGCTGCCCGAACTTGCGCTCGATATGATCGGGATTGGAGAAAAATCAGGAAGTTTGCGTGAAATGCTCGATGAGGTGGCGAACTTTTATGATGCCGAAGCCGAAGTGCGAATGGAACAACTAACGACTCTGCTCGAACCGATGATATTGGTTTTTATGGCGGGAATCGTTATCACCATTTTGTTGGCGATTTATCTGCCGATTATTCAAACAATTTCGTCAGGACCATTTAGCGGAAAAAGGTAAAAATATTTATGGAAAATCAAACTAATGGAAATTCGGCGGCAACTATGCCGAGGATTAAAGTTACCGATACGCCGGAAAATGATCCGCCGGAAGTTATCGAAGCAAAACAAATAGCCCGACGCTATCGTCTGCCGTATATTGATCTTTTACCGCCTGATAAGCAATCGCCGATTGATTACGAGGAATTAGCAAGAATTCCGGTTGATCTGATGCTTCGCAACCACATCGTGCCGTTAAAACGGGAAGGCAGAAATCTACACGCGGCAATGGCTGATCCGACAAATCTCGAACGGCTTGAAGAACTCGAAAATGTTCTAAATGTCCGCATCGTGCCGTATGTCGCCACCCAAGGCGCGATCGATGTCGTTTTGAAAAAAGGCGATGCGACGCAGAGAGTTTTGCAGGAAGCGGCATCGACGTTCAAAATTTCCCTTGTCAAGGAAACGGACAACGGCGAAGAGGTTCTCGATCTGGATCGGCTGGCTTCGGATTCGGATATGTCGCCGATCATCAAATTGGTTGACACGATCGTCTATAATGCGATGGAATCACGCGCTTCGGATATTCATATCGAAGCCCACGACCGCGAAATGCTGGTGAAATTCCGTATTGACGGCGCACTCTATCAAAAAGTTGACCCGATCGATATTTCTTTCCATCAAACGCTGATTTCGCGTATCAAAGTTATGTCGGAACTCGACATTGCCGAGCGCAGAATTCCGCAGGACGGCAGATTTCGCGTGCGTTACAAAGGCAGAACGGTCGATTTTCGTGTTTCGATTATGCCCGCTTCTTACGGCGAAAACGCGGTTATTCGTATTTTGGATAAAGAACAAATCTCCGAGGAATTCAAGAATTTGAGCCTTGAAGTCGTCGGTTTCGACGAAGAAGATTTGAAACATTTCCGGCTCTATATCAAAGAACCGTATGGAATGGTGCTGGTAACGGGTCCGACGGGTTCGGGTAAAACAACTACGTTATACGGCGCACTCAATGAAATTCGTAATTCCGAAGATAAAATTATCACGATCGAAGACCCGGTTGAATACCAGCTTAACGGGATTATGCAAATTCCGGTCAATGAAAAAAAAGGGCTGACGTTTGCCCGCGGACTGCGTTCAATTTTGCGGCACGACCCCGACAAGGTAATGGTCGGAGAAATTCGTGATAACGAAACAGCGCAGATCGCCATTCAATCGGCACTGACCGGACACCTTGTTTTTACCACGGTTCACGCCAACAATGTAATTGACGTTATCGGGCGGTTTATCAATATGGGAGTCGAGCCTTATAACTTTGTTTCCGCACTCAACTGTGTTCTCGCCCAACGTCTTGTGCGGCTTTTATGTCCCGTCTGCAAACGTGAATATCAACCGACGGAAGAAGAACTTTCTATTTCCGGTTTAGGTCGGTCGGAAGTCAAAAATAAACAATTTTTTATGAATGTCGGGTGTGATGCTTGCAATCATACCGGCTATCGCGGCAGAACGGCGATTCACGAACTTTTGGATATGTCCGATCCTATTCGTGAAATGATTATCGAACGCCGCCCGGGTTCGGAAATCAGGCGGCAAGCCGAAAAAGAAGGGCTGACGAGTTTGCGGTTTTCGGCGTTAAAAAAAGTATTTTCCGGCGCGACAACTTTGTATGAAATAAATCGGGTTACGTTTGTTGAGGAAATTAAATAAAAAAGGTTGCTTTTTTTGCCAAATAATTAGAAAATACTTCTGATTATTTTTTTGCTATAATGTTTTTGGAACTTTGCACACCGTGTCGCGTGTAAGTTTCTCGGATACGAAATTTGCATCCGATTTAAGAAAGCGAGCGAATCATATAGTTTAGAATCTAAATTTTGCAGTATTTTGCGTTTGTCGAGCATCCAACACTAAAAGCGTAAGTTCTAAACAAAACGAGTTTTAATTTCTGAACCTAATAACTATAAAGAGGAAACTATGAAAAAATCTGCTTTTGTCCGTTTTACCCTATGCTTATTCTTACTCATTTCGTTGCTTTCGCCCTCAGCGGTATTAGCTTTCGGCGATGATGGAAAGAAACATTTCAACGAAGGCTTGAAAGCCGAAGTTTCTGAGGAATGGGATAAAGCCGTCGAAGAATTCGCGCTGGCGATTGTGGCAACGCCAAAAAATCCTGAATACAGACTTCACTACCAACGCGCTCTTTTCAACGCTTCACAAATGTTTATGAAGCGCGGTGCTGCTCTCGCTGCCGAGAAAGATTATCCGGGTGCGTATCTCGCATTTCGCAAAGCGTATGCTTACGATCCGGTTAATGAACTGGCAAAATCGGAAATGGAACGAATGATGCGTCTCCAGCAAGATGTGGAAAACGGTGCAAATACAGGCAGTAAAAAAGATAATGAAGGTTCTCAAAAATTTGTAAAAACCGGTTATGACAGACAACTTCCGCCGAATGTTATTTTGCCGCCGCGTCTTGAAAAATTGCGTGACGTGCCGTTTCCCAGCGGAATCGATTTACAATTTCTTATTAAAGAATTAGCAAAAGATTTGGATTTGAACGTGCTTTTCGACTCGGAGTCGTTTCGTTCACCGCAAAAAGTCAGTATCGAGTTGAAAAATGTAACGGCGGCAAAAGCTCTCGATTACATCTTTTTACAACAAAATCTGTTTTTCCAAAAAGTCGGACCGCGAACGATCTTGGTAGCCATTCAGAATCGCCGTCAAAATTTTCAACAACTCGTTTTACGGACATTTTATCTGGCAAATGCAGACCCGACGGAAGTTCAAAAAACTATTCAGCAAGCTATCCCGGCGCAACCCGGCAGAACTCCGACCATTACCCTGGTTGATAAACCGACCAATAGCATTACGGTTCGGGACACGCAGGAAAATGTTCGGCTAATCGGGAAATTGATAAATTCCCTGGACAAAGACCGTGCCGAAGTAGTTATGGACGTGCGGATTTATGAAGTTTCCAAAAATGATCTGCTTCAATTAGGTAATCAGATTGGCTCTAAAGCCGGCTTAACCAATCTTGGCGGAGCAGGCGGCGGAATTGTTAGCAGTGGAAATCGTCGTTCGCTTACCGATGTTTTGGGTTTCAACCCGGCAACGGCACTCGGAGTCGGATTATTGATTCCCCAAACCACACTTTCTGCTTTTCAAAGTAAAAACGACACAAAGTTAATTGCTTCAACGCAAATTCACGCTTTTAATAATGAAGATTCGTCAGCCCGCATCGGACAGCGTGTGCCGGTTCAAACGGCAAGTGCTTTTCCTTTTAATGGAGGAAACACTGGCGGCACAAACAATAATGCGTTTGGCGGAGGCTTTCCGGTTATCAACTATGAACAGGTCGGCTTGACGCTGAAATTCAAACCGATTGTCTTTCCGAATCAAGACGTGCAGGTGGCGATGGAGATCGAATCGAAAGATGTGGTCGGAGCAGCCAGTTTAACCCCGACATTTACCGAACGCACGATTAAAGGCACGGCACGCGTGCAGAACAATAAAACGCTTCTTTTGGCAAGCGTTGCCCAAGGTGTAGAAAGTAACGGACGCGAGGGTTTACCGTTATTAGGTTTAATTCCGGTTATCGGAAGACTTTTTTCAACTCCGACCAAAGATAATCGTCAGGTAGATGTTGTTATTGCGATTACGCCGAAGGTTATTCGCTCTCCGGCGGTTCTGCCTGAAGATGAGGAAGAGCGTCCGACAGGAAGTTTGGCAACACCGACAAGCGGTTCATTGGAAGCAATGATCGTTCAGGATGAAGTTGAAGAACAACTTGCTGCTGCTCGCCGTATTCCAAATGTCGCAACAGTTCAATTGCCGGATCAAGCGGTTGAAGCCCCGACTTATACAAAAACGAGTTCGACACAAACCACTGTTCCGACTACTAACGAGGAGCAAAAGACTGAGACTACAACTGCACAAACAACCGTGCCAAATACGGATTCCAATACAATTGCAACTAATCTGAAACCAATCGGTAACAGCCTTAAGACATTGCAAATTTTGCCTACCGGAAATTCGATTGACAATACGATTGCCGTAAAGGAAACCGCATTGAAATCAAACGGTAACACCATAGTCGAAGCTGCTTTATCAAATGCGCCGCTTGCCGATATTCAATTTTTGCCGACCTTGCCGATAATGAAAGCAGGTGAAAAGACAAAGATTGCGATTATGGTCAGAAGTGCAACGGCTTTTCGATCAGCAGTTTTGGGTTTGAAGTTTGACGACAAAAAGTTGGCAGTTCGCAACGTAAGTTACGGAGACGTTTTCGGTTCCGATATGGCGCAAACAAAAGCTTCACCGTTTATTAATGAGGGTGGAAAAATGTTTGTTTCACTATCAACCGCAAAAGATGTCGCTCAAAACAGTTCGGGAATTTTAGCCTATATCGAAATCGAAGCATTGAGCGACGGTGCGGCACAAATCGCTTTTGATAAAGATATTTTGAATATCTTAACTGCCGAAGGAAAGAATTTTGCGGTTAGATTTTAAGAATGTCAGCATTTTGCAGTAAGAAGATGAATATACCATTGCAAGCAAATCGCAAATTGCAAATCGCCGGCGGATTTACATTGCTTGAATTGATTATCACCTTGGTTGTGCTTTCGATTTTAGTAATGGGAACGATTCCACTTACTCAAAATGCGGTTAAGCGGGAAAAGGAATTGCGTCTGAGGGAGACTTTGCGGGAGATTCGGAATGCGATAGATGAGTTTCACCGTGATACTTTGGGAGCTTGTCCGCAAGGCGCACTTGTCAGCGGCAACCCGGCGCAGCAAGGCGGAAATATTCCGGCTGACCCGCGAAGTCGCGTCGTGATCGATGATTGTAAAATTTTCGAGGTTGATAATCTCGATCGCTATCCGCCGACTTTAGAAACTTTGACGGAAGGCGTGAGAGTTAGAGCGCGTGGTTTGAACATTCAATCACATGGCGCATTTGATGATAGAAATGCGACGGAGATTAACGAGAACAGGGAACTTAACAAGATTTACCTGCGCGAACTTCCGGTTGACCCTCTGACGGGCGAATCCGATTGGCAATTGCGCTCTACCTATCAAACCGAAGATGCCGGAAATTGGGATGAAATCAATGTTTTTGATATTCATTCGAATTCAAAGGAAGAAGCTTTAAATGGAGAGAAATATAGTGATTGGTAATTTACAAGTTAGAAGTTTAAATTCCGAAGTCCGAAGTCTAGGTAAAGACCAAAGATCAAAGACCGAAGACCAATCCGAAATCCGAAATCCGAAATCCAAAATGGAGAAAGGTTTTACGCTTCTCGAACTGATGATAGCAATGTTTATTATGATAATTTTGCTATCGGTTGCGCTTCCGACCTATCAGAGGAGCGTCCAACACGCCCGCGAAACTGTTTTGCGGGAAAATCTGTGGCAGATGGATCGTGCGATTGACCAATATGCCGCCGACAAAGGGAAATTTCCGCAATCGTTGGACGATTTGGTAAAAGACGAATACTTGCGCGAAATGCCGATTGACCCGATTACCGAAAAAGCCGAATGGAATGAAATTAAAGAAGAAGATACACTTTCGCCCGACGGCGGACAAGTTTTGAAAAATGTTAAAAGTCTTGCCGAAGGTGTTGATAGCGATGGCAAGAAATACGAAGATTATTAATTTAGTAAAGTGAAAAAGGTAAAAGTGGAAAGGTGAAAAATTAGAAGTCAGGTGATAACCAACTTTTTTTCTTTTTCACTTTTTCTTTTTGCACATAATCAAAAAAATGTTAGAAACAATTACTCAACCGAATTATCCGCGTGCGGCTCTTGGTTTGGAAAAGGAAAACGTAACAGCCGTAGCTTTGGAAAAGGAAGGCAAAGGACGTTTTGGAATCAAACAAGCCTCGACAGTCGAATTGCCCGAACATCTGCTTACGCCGAGTTTTACCGAGCAAAATATATCTAGTATCGATGAAATGTTGGTGATGCTCGATGAGGTGGTTGGCAATGCCGGATTACAAAAACAAAAGCGTTGGTCGGTTTCTCTGCCGAGCAATACGGCACGGACGGCGATTTTGACACTTGAAAACGAGCCTGCTAAAAAGGAAGAATTAACGGAAATTTTAGATTGGAAAGCCGAAAATACTTTTGGTGCGCCATCGGGCGAGATGCGGATTTCACGTCAAAAGATCAAGCCTGACGCAGAAGGCAGAGCGCGGTATTTTGCCACAGCGGTTAAACTGAGTGTGATTGACGAATATGAAACGCTTTTTGAACGCCAAGGCTGGCAGTCGGGTTTGATCTTGCCGCGCGCGGTGTGCGAATCAAATTGGTTAATCGATAAGAAAAAGCAGCGTGATTCGCTTTTGATAAGTTCGCAAACGGACGGATTCGTGGCATTTTTATTACGCGGCGACGAACCGGCAGTTGTGCGTTCGGTTACTTGCACTAACGACGAAAGAGATGATGAAATATTTCGTCTGCTAATGTTCTACCGCGATCGTTTCGGGGATGAATCGAGCGAAAATTTTCTTGAAAAACTATTCGCCGTCGGAAAAGAATTTTCACCTTCCCGTTTAAAAGAAATTGCCGCGGAAGCTCTCGGTAGAACGCTCGATATTTTGCGTCCTGAAGATGTCGGATTAAATATGCCCGTTCATACACTGAGTTTTGATGATCTCGCGGCACCTGCCGGACTTGCCTCTTTAGGTTGGAAATAAATAAACAACGGGAGAAATAGAATAATGCTAATTTCTCCCGTTGTTTGAAACATTTTAAAAACACAGGCGTAATAACTTTGCATCTATGATGACCACAGCAATTACATTAGAAAATACAAAAAGTTTAACCGATGGCGAATTGATTGAAAAAGCCATTGGCGGACGCGAAGACGGTTTTGAAGAACTCGTGCGCCGTTACCAACGCCCGATTACGGGTTATGTTTATCGAATGTTGAATAATTACGATGCTTCGCTGGACGTTACGCAGGAAGTTTTTATAAAAGTTTATAATTCGCTAACGCGTTATAGTTCCGAATATAAATTTTCGACCTGGCTTTATCGCATCGCGCACAATGCCGCGATTGATTATATGCGACGCAATTCGGGTTATACGCAAAGTATCGAAACGGAAAATGCGGATGGAAGTTATCAATTACAGATCGAAAGTCCGAATCCGACACCCGAACAAGAGCGCGAGAGAACCGAAATACGGCAGGAAATAGAATCGGTAGTGAAATGTTTACCGACAGTTTATCGGGAATTGATCTTATTGCGTCATTCACAGGATTTGAGTTATGACGAAATTGCCGAAATAACGAATTTGCCGCTTGGAACGGTGAAAAATCGCTTGTTCAGAGCGCGTGAAATGATGCGCGAAATTTTTGTCGAACGTGGTTTTACAGGAATCTAAGGAGAAAAGATGAATCAAAATATGCAATATCAGCCGCAGATGTCATTGCAAACGGCTGAACAAAAACAAACGGGTATGTTTTTACATTTGTCTCAACTGCTAAATATGATTATTCCATTAGCAGGAGTAGTTGTTCCAATTGTCATTTGGCAAATGAAAAAAGATGAAACACCGGCACTCGACGCACACGGTAAAATGGTCGCAAATTGGCTGATTTCATCGCTAATTTATTGGGTCGTGAGCGGTATTTTAGCGATTGTTTTGATAGGCTTTTTAGGAATGTTGGCTTTGGTAATAATGGGAATTGTTTTTCCGATTATCGGCGGAGTAAAGGCAAATAACGGTGAGCTTTGGGAATATCCTTTGACAATTAAGTTTTTAAAGTAAATGACTTTGCAAACAGCAAAAACTGAAAAAGTTTGCCCACAAGATGAAATTGCCGCTTATATTGACGGCGAACTTTCGTCTAGGGAAGAACTCGATTTAGAAATTCACTTCGCCGGTTGTGCGGGTTGCAGATCGAAACTCAATGAACAAAAAAAAATGCTGTGCGCTTTGGATTTCGCTCTGGAAGCCGACAATTTGATCGAGCTTCCGGTAAATTTTACAAAAGTTGTTATTGCTAATGCGGAAAGTAATGTGAGCGGTTTACGGCAACCGCAAGAAAGATTCAAGGCATTATTTATTTGTGCATCCTTATTTTTAGTGGTAATTATAGGGCTTGGCAGCGAAACCGAAACGGTTATTAAAACTTTTGGAAAATTTGGTGAACAAACTTTTGCCGTCGGTAGTTTTGCCTTCCATCTTATTTATGATTTTGCGGTTGGAATATCCATTATTCTACGTTCTATAAGTCATCAAATCGTTTTTAACTCGGCGGTAGCTGAAGGTGTTCTGGTTATATTCTTTATTACGGCTTTATTTGCACTTTCACGCCTTGTTGTTCGATATGATCGCCCGTAATCTTCTGAGATAAGCTCAAACAAGTGATTAATACGATTAAACAAACGGATATTTTTTCAGACCTTCAAACTTCTTTACGGCAATTGCTGATGGGAGTTTTTTTTATTTCTATTGCTGTTTTCACAATCTACGCTCAATCAAACATTTCTTTATCGCCGGACGGAAAAACCCTCACTATTGAAGATGCAAAGGAGAATGAAATCTATTCATTCGGCAAAACCGTGATTATCAAAAAACAAGCTAAAGGTGTTTTGGTATTTGGTGGAGATGTCATTATCGAAGGGAAGGTTGAGGGAGATGTGGCAATAATCGGTGGAAATATTATTCAAGAAGAAAATGGTTTTATCGGTGGTGATATTATTGTTTTCGGCGGAACTTATCGTGCCAAAAGTCAGTCGCCGCTTCGTAATGAAGGCAAAGAAACTGTAATGGTAGCGATGTTTGAAGAAGAACTTCGCAATTTTGCAAATAACCCGAGTCAACTATTCTCGCCGACTTTTACTTGGGCTTTTTTTGCTCAACGTGTTTTGTCCATACTTTTTTGGTTTATTATAACTCTCGTATTCACTACACTTGCACCCGGTTCAATTAGTCGAGCGGCTGCGCGTTTTCAGCTTTCAACCCTAAAAATCATAGCCGTCGGTTTAGCGGTGTTTATCTTAACGACCATATCAGTCATTGCAAGTTTGAGTTTTTTGCCAAATTATTTAAGCGCAATTATCAGTTTGATGGGATTTGTTTTGTTGATGTTGGGATATGTTTTCGGACGCGTAGCTTTACAGGTTAGTCTGGGCAAACGGTTGCAAAAACGATTTTTGCCTGAAAAAAAACAGTCAGAAACGATTGCAATTTTAATCGGTGTAGTTTTATGGACAATATTTCTTTCTATTCCGTATCTCTGGATTCTCGCCCTATTGACATTATTATCATCAAGTTTGGGATTGGTTTTAACTGCTCGTTCAACTCCTGATTGGCACAAAGCATAATAGGTGCAAGCAATTTATTTACAATTCTTTACAAAATAAACAAAACCTTTTCTGTATAATTAACGTCTTTATAGTTGCAAAAAGAATGCAACCAGTTTGACGTTTGTAAATAAAGGTATAAAAATTTATTCAGATTAGAGTAATAAAAGAATGCAAAAATTATTTTATATAGGCTTGTTTTTATTGATTGGAATCACTAATTTGTGGGCGCAATCGGCGGATATTGGAATTAAGAATACCTTAGCTGCCGGTGAAGTTACGTTGGTTGAGGCAAATAAGATAGTCTTGCAAACTAAAGACGGAACGATAGAAGTCTTATTGTCGGCTAAAACCGAATATAAACGCATTCCACCTGAAAATCCGACTTTACCTGCGGCAATAGCTTCGAGTTTTTCGGAAATCGGTGTTGGCGACAAACTTCTCGTTTCCGGCAAAGTTTCGGACGACAAAAAAACAATATCTTCCAAAACCGTTTATTTACTTACGAAATCCGACATAGCACAAAAACAGTCAAAAGAACGCGAGGCTTGGAAAACTCGTGGAATCACAGGACAAATCAAGTTAGTAAACCCTATTACAAAAGAAATAACGGTTTCAGTCCGAAGTATTGCCGGTTCAAAGGATGTCGTCGTTTCGCCAAAGGAAAATGCGAAAATCCTTCGCTATGCGCCGGATTCAGTTGACTATAACGAGGCGGCAACGAGTGCCTTCGGTGAAATTAAAGTCGGCGATTCGCTTCGCGCACTTGGCGACAAAAATGAGGATGGAACGACCTTTAAAGCGGAAAAGTTAGTTACGGGTTCGTTTCAAACGATTGCCGGAACAATAAAATCGATCGATACTCAGAAAAACGAGATTACTATCACTAATTTGCAAACTAAAAAAGATATAACCATCGCGGTCGGCAAAAATTCAATCTTAAAACAATTTCCAGCGGAAATGGCGCAAAGAATGGCACAATTTCAACTAGCCCAAGCAAGCGGGATTCAACCCGGTGGGCAAGGTGGCGGAACACGCCCACCGCAAGGTAATGCGCCGGGTGGACAAGGCGGCGGCGGATTTCGCGGCGGCGGTGGAAGTATTGATGATATGTTGGAACGGTTTCCAAATATTACCGTTGCAGATTTGAAAGTCGGTGAGATAATCGCCGCTTCCAGCACCAAAAGTGCAAATACGGAACGTATCACGGCAATAAAATTATTATCAGGAGTTGAACCGTTTCTAAAAACTCCGCCAACTTCGGCGGGTGGTCGCCGAAACGGGCAAGGCGGACAAGATTCGGGTTTCAGTATTCCAGGACTCGAAGGAACAGAATTTCCATAGAAATCTTAACTAGAAGCATTAGTGATTTAGGGAAGATTTTTGATTATTAGATTAAATTTCCCCCTTTGTTTTTCCATTGACGTTCAAACTGTTCATAACGGTTCTGACAAATTTTTATATGAGAAAGTTTAAAGCATTTATATTTATCGGATTGATTATTTTAGTTGGAAGCACAACTTTGTTGGCACAACAGGCGGGCGGATTAAGGGGGCAAGTAGTTGATTCGCTCGGTGCATCGGTTGTCGGTGCAACTGTTATTGCTGTAGATTCACTAAACAAAGAAAGAAACACGACAACGGATAAACAGGGAGAATTTTCCATCAACAATCTCGCTGCGGGAAAATATACGGTTCGGGTGGTCGCGCCTAACTTCGGGCTATATGAAAATAAGGAAGTTGTAATCGAATCGGGAAAGCGTGAAGAGTTGACGGTAGCATTGTCGGTCGAGGCGATTGAAGAACAAGTTCAGGTCAATAACGGCAATCAGGTTTCAACCGATCCCGATAACAATTTGAGTGCAACGGTTTTGAAAGAAGCTGATTTGGATGCTTTGCCCGACGACCCTGATGAATTGGAAGCTGCATTACAGGCTTTGGCAGGACCTTCGGCAGGACCCAACGGGGGACAAATTTACATTGACGGTTTCACCGGCGGACAACTTCCGCCAAAGGAATCGATTCGTGAGATTCGTATCAATCAGAATCCTTTTTCGGCAGAATTTGATCGGTTGGGTTTCGGACGCATAGAGATTTTGACCAAACCGGGTTCGGATAAATTTCGCGGACAGGCTTTTTTTAATTTTAATGACGAAAGTTTGAATTCGCGTAATCCATTCGCACTAAATCGGGCGGCAAGTCAAACCCGCTTTTTCGGCGGAAGTGTCAGCGGTCCGGTTAAAAAAGGCAAATCATCTTTTTTTATTGACGTGAGCAATCGTCAAATCGATAATGGCGCATTGGTTAACGCTCAAATAATCGATTCATCATTTAATATCGCTTCCATAAATCAGGAATTTACCGTGCCGACTCGTCGTTTTCAGATCAGTCCGCGATTCGATTATCAAATAAATGATAAAAATACGTTAGTTGCACGTTACAGCTTTTCGCGTAACACTTCGGAAAATCAAGGTGTCGGGGATACTTCATTGCCAAGTCGCGCTTATGAAAGTTCGAGCCGGGAACACGAATTCAGATTGACGGAAACGATGATTATTAACCCCAAAACCATCAACGAAACCCGTTTTGAATATAGCAATGATCGTAGTGAACAAAAGGGCGATAATTCTATGCCGACCATTAGTGTTCCTTCGGCATTTACCGGCGGCGGTGCACAAATTGGTTTTAATTTTAATAATGATAGCGGCATCGAGTTGCAGAATTACACCACAACATCATTCGGTAAGCGTTCGGAACACGCAGTTAAATTCGGGGTCAGAGTTCGCAGTAACTCGCTGGAAAATCGCTCGGAATCAAATTATGGCGGAACATTTCAATTTTCGGGATTTTTTGCTGTAAACGATCCGTTCGATTTAAACAATGACGGAATTGTTTCACCAATCGAGCAATACCGCGCAAAAGTTCTTGGGGCGACAGATATTCGCTATAATCCGAGTCAATTCAGAATTACCGCCGGAAATCCGCTTGCAAAAGTTTCACAAACCGATGTCGGTTTATTTATCACGGACGATTGGCGCGTGAATCCGAGTTTAACTCTTAGCGGCGGGTTACGATATGAGTATCAAACCAACGTCAGCGATAATTTCAACTTTGCGCCGCGATTGGCGTTTGCCTACTCACCCGGAGCCGGTGGAGCGCGTGCGCCTAAAACCGTATTTCGCGGCGGTGCCGGTATTTTTTACGACCGCATCAACGAAAATCTGAGGCTTAATATCAATCGTTTTGACGGAATCCAGCAATTTAGTTATGTCGTCAGCGGCAATACGCAACAGGGAATCGGAGTCTTGAGTCAACCGGTTTTTACTCTGAACGGCGTGTCGAATGTTCCGGCAGTCAGCCAACTTTCTCCTTTAACTAACACGATTCGTCTGTTTTCGCCGGACTTGCAATCACCTTATACGATACAAACGGTGTTTAGTGTTGATCGGCAGTTACCGGCACGAATCAACCTGAGTGTTAGTTATATCGGTTCGAGAACGCTTCATCAACTTCGTTCGCGCAATGTCAACGCTCCGGTTTGCCCGACATTTACAAACTGCAATCTCGTGCCGCGTCCCGACCCGACACAAGGTCCAATCTATGAATACGAATCAAATGGATATGTTAATCAGCAAAGTCTGAATGTAAACTTCAGATCGATTCTGAACAGCAATTTTACATTATTCGGCAATTATCGATTCGGAACAACCAAAAGCGATTCTGACGGGACGAACAGTTTTCCGGCTTACAGCTATGATTTAAATGGCGAATACGGCAATGCGAGTTCCGACATCAGACACTTTTTTATCATCGGCGGTTCATTCGGCGTGCCGTGGGGCATTCGTCTCAGCCCGTTTGTTATTGCCCGTTCAGGCACACCGTTTAATATTACAACCGGTTTCGATACTAACGCAGATTCGTTATTTAACGAGCGTCCGACTTATGCACAGTTATTCGACCGTTGTAATGAAATAGGTTTAACCAATTCATTCTGCGATACTTCAGGCGTTTCGGATTTGAATCAAATAATTCCGAGAAATTATGGCAGAGGTCCGGCTTCATTCACGGTTAATTTGCGATTGAACCGGACTTTCGGCTTTGGGAAATCGCCCGATTCACCAAGAAGAGCAGATAACCAAGGTGGACAAAGCGGCGGCGGATTTCCCGGTGCAGAAGGACGCGGCGGCGGCGGTCGTCAAGGCGGTGGCTTCGGCGGCGGCGGTTTTGGCGGCGGTGATACGAGAAAGCCATATAACTTGAATTTAGGAATAAATGTCAATAATCTTTTTAACACGGTTAATCCGGCAAATCCGATCGGAAGCCTGAATTCCAGCCGTTTCGGGCAATCCGTTTCCACTTCGGGAGGATTCGGCGGATTCCGGGGCGGCGGCGGGGGCGGAAACGATTCCGGTAATCGTCGGGTTGAATTACAGATGCGATTTAGTTTCTAAATAAATTTAAATGATAAAAAGGAAGGATGAAAG